>JBKHAZ010000184.1:0-5722 GCA_046542605.1 Oceanicaulis sp.
AGCACCCATCCGGCAAGTTCGGTCATGTCCAGCCCCCTGGCCGCTCCGGCACGCCCGGAGCCTAGCGCGGCGCACCTGCGAACGGTCGCGTGAATAAAATCTTCGTGGCCGCCGCGCGCCTTGACCATCCTGTCCGGCTTGGCCATGACCAAGCCCATGAGCGACACGACGGCATCGGCGGGAAAGGAAGTCCGGCGCGCCGGACCGAAGGCCTGGCCCGGCCGGGCCGCCGGGTTCATCGCCAGCGCCTTCTCGAACGGACGCTCGCCGGCGCTCTGGCTGGCGGCGGTGCTGGTCGGCCTGGTGGCCGGCTACGCCGCCCTGGGCCTGCGCGTGGCGATCACGCTGATCCAGGAATTTCTGTTCTCCGACGGCGGCGAACAGCTCACCGCCGCGGCGCGCGAGCTGGCGCCGCTGCACCTCATCGCCCTGCCCATGCTGGGCGGGGTGGTGGTGAGTGCGCTGCTTTATGCGGGCAACCGGGCCGGCTGGCTGAAGGAGACGCGGGCGCTGGGCATCGCAGACGTGATGGAGGCGCGCGCGGTGGCCGGCGGCAAGCTGGACGGTCCGCCCGGCCTGCTCTCGGCGGTGATCGCGGCGGTGTCGCTGGGGTCGGGCGTGTCGGCGGGGCGCGAAGGCCCGGCGGTGCATCTGGGCGCCACGCTCGCCAGCCTGGTGACCCGGCCGCTGCGCCTGCCGGCGCGCGGGGCGCGGATCATGCTCGCTTGCGGCGCGGCGGCGGCGGTGTCGGCGAGCTTCAATGCGCCGGTGGCCGGCGCCCTGTTCGCTTTCGAGGTCATTCTCGGCCACTACGCCCTGCGCTCCATCGCGCCGGTGGCGGCGGCCAGCGTCGTCGGCGCCATCGCCTCGCGCATTCATTTCGGGCCGCAGCCCGCGTTTCCGGTCCCGGAGCTGGATCCGGCGAGCCTTCTGGATTTCGCCGCCGTCGTGCCGCTGGGCCTGGCCGCGGCCGGGGTCGCCATCTGCCTCACCATGGCCGTGAGCACCGCGCCGCGGCTGGTCGCCGAGCAGGCCAGGAAAATCGCCTGGCCGCTCTGGGCGCTGCCGCCCTTCGGCGGGCTTCTGGTGGGCCTGATCGCGGTCGGCGCGCCCGAAGTGCTCGGCGTGGGCTACGAGGCGACCGCCACCGCGCTGGCCGGCGGCTATTCGGTGGGCTTGCTGGCCGGGCTTCTGGTGCTGAAGCTGGTCGCCACTGTGATCACCGTGGCCTTCCGCTTCGGCGGCGGGGTGTTCTCGCCGTCGCTCTATCTCGGCGCCATGCTCGGCGCACTGTTCGGCGCCGTGGCCGCCAGCCTGTTCGGCGAGCAGACCTCCGGCGCGGCCTTCTACGCGGTGGTGGGCATGGGCGCGGTCTCCGGCGCGGTGCTCGGCGCGCCGCTGTCCACCACGCTCATCGTGTTCGAGCTCACCGCCAGCTACGAGGCCTCCATCGCGCTTCTCGTCGCGGTTTCGCTCGCAACGGTTCTGGCCACCTCGGTGACCAAGGGCAGCCTGTTCCACAAGCAGGTGGAGCGCCACGGCTACGACCTCACCAAGGGCGACGCGCGCATCATCCTGCAGACGATCCGCGCGCGCGACATCATGACCCCGCTCGACAAGACCGACCGCGCCGCGGAGATGGACGAACCCCATGTCTACGAGGACGATTATCTCGGCCGCGTCATGGGCTTCTTTTCGGCGGAAAAGATCGACGGCGCCCCGGTGCGCTCACGCACCGGCGATCAGCCCATCACCGGCTACATCACCAAGGCCGACGCCCACGCCGCCTATGCGCGCGCGCTGCAGATGCGCCACGAGGAGGAGCATCGTTAGGGGGTGGAAATCGCGGAATGGATTGACGCACCTAAAAGCGCGCACCCTTCATCGCGCTTGTCACAAAAAATGATATTAAAGCAAGTGTCGTTATTATAACGATATAGTGCAGCCTCGCACGTAAATCTTTATAAGAAGCGAGAGTTCGCTCTGCAATCTCGATATAATTAATATCACTCTTTGTCATTTTTATCAGCCTTCCGATAAACAGATTGATTGTCATCAACAGGGCTTTTGTTCGCGGCGCTTGTCTGCTTCGGCTCAAACGGACGTCCATGGCGATCGAGGAGCGTCAATTCAATCTCATCGCCTAAATGCAAGCCCTGCGCCTCCAGCAATTCTTCAGGCAAGCGCACGCATACTCTCCATCCCAAATTTCAATGATCGCCTTCACGAACGCCTCCCTTCAGAAGCGCATTCTAGCACTCAAGCAATCTTAGCTCATCGCGCCAAGCGCGCACACCTCACCCCCTGCCCTTCGCGCCCCCGCGTGCTAGTTTCGTTCTCCTTTCGAATCAAAGCGCCGCGAGTGGTCTCATGTCCGATCTGCCGCTGTCCCAGCAAGCCGCCGCGCGCGCGCCGCGCGCCGACGCCGCGTCTTACCTGCACGGGCTGAACCCGGAGCAGAAGAAGGCGGTGGAGACGGTGGACGGGCCGGTGCTGGTGCTCGCCGGCGCCGGGACGGGCAAGACGCGCGTGCTCACCACGCGCCTGGCGCACATCCTCGCCACCGGCCGCGCCCAGCCCTGGCAGATCCTGGCGGTGACCTTCACCAACAAGGCCGCGCGCGAGATGAAACACCGCGTGGGCGCCCTTATCGGCGAGCAGGTGGAGGGGCTGCCCTGGCTGGGCACCTTCCACTCGATCGCCGCGCAGATCCTGCGCCGCCACGCCGAGCTGGTGGACTTAAAATCCAGCTTCACCATCCTCGACACCGACGACCAGCTGCGTCTGATCAAGCAAATCCTCGAGGCCGAAGGGATCGACATCAAGCGGTGGACGCCGCGCCATTTCGCCAGCCTGATCGACGGGTGGAAGAACCGGGCGCTCACGCCCAAACGCATCCCTGGCGAGGACAAGTGGACCTTCGCCGACGGCAAGGCCGACGATCTCTACGCGCTCTACCAGGAACGCCTGCAAGTCCTCAACGCCTGCGATTTCGGCGATCTGCTCCTGCATAACATCACGATCTTCCAGGAAAACCCGGACATCCTCGCGGACTTCCACCGCAAGTTCCGCTACCTGCTGGTGGACGAGTATCAGGACACCAACGTCGCCCAGTATCTCTGGCTGCGCCTGCTGGCGCGGGGCTCCAACAATCTGTGCTGCGTCGGCGATGACGACCAGTCCATCTATGGCTGGCGCGGCGCGGAGGTGGACAACATTCTGCGCTTTGAAAAGGACTTTCCCGGCGCCGCAGTGATCCGGCTGGAGCGCAATTATCGCTCCACCGCCAATATTCTGGGCGCCGCGTCCGGGCTCATCTCCGCCAACAAGGCGCGCCTGGGCAAGACCTTGTGGACCGAGGACGATCCCGGCGAAAAGGTGCAGGTCTCCGGCCTCTGGGACGGCGAGGCGGAAGCGCGCTTCGTGGCCGACGAGATCGAATCCCATGTGCGCGGCGAGGGCCGGCATTCCGACATCGCGGTTCTGGTGCGCGCCTCCTGGCAGATGCGCGCATTCGAAGACCGCTTCATCATGCTGGGCCTTCCCTACAAGGTGATCGGCGGGCCGCGCTTCTTTGAACGCGCCGAGATTCGCGACGCGCTGGCCTATCTGCGCCTGGTGCGCGCGGAAACCGATGATCTGGCGTTCGAGCGCATCATCAACACGCCCAAGCGCGGCGTCGGCGACACCAGCGTCCAGAGAATCGCCGCCGCAGCGCGCGCCAGCCGCGTGCCCATGGTGGAGGCGGCGCGCCTCATGACCCGGACCGACGAGATCAAGGGCAAGGCGCGCTCCGGGATTCAGGCCTTCCTGCGCAATCTGGATCGCTGGCGCGAACAGGCGCGCGACATGCGCCATGACGAGCTCGCCGAAATCATCCTCGATGAAAGCGGCTACACGGCCATGTGGCGCGAGGACAAGAGCCCGCAGGCCGCCGGCCGGCTCGACAATTTGAAAGAACTCGTGCGCTCCATGGGCGGGTTCGACAGTCTGGAAGCCTTCCTGGAGCACATCGCGCTGGTCTCAGACGCCGACCGCACCGAAGACGGCGACGAGGTGTCGATCATGACGCTGCACGCCGCCAAGGGGCTGGAGTTTCCGCTGGTCTTCCTGCCGGGCTGGGAGGAGACGGTGTTTCCCTCCCAGCGCTCCATGGATGAAGGCGGCACGGCCGCGCTCGAAGAGGAACGGCGCCTCGCCTATGTGGGCATCACCCGCGCCCGCGAGCGCGCGGTGATCAGCTTCACCGCGAACCGCATGATCTTCGGGCGCTGGCAGAGCGTGATCCCGTCGCGCTTCATCGACGAGATGCCGCAGGCCCATTGCGAAGCCAAGTCCGAGACCGGCTATTACGACGCCGGGCCGGGCTTTGAAGGCGTTTCGGAGCCCGCCGACCCGTTCCGCTCCTCATACGAAAGCCCGGGCTGGAAACGCTTCCAGGCCTCGAAGGCCGCCGGGCGCCGCGCCGATCCCGGCGTCATCGAGGGCAAGGCCCAGCTCATCGAAAGCGGCGACGCGAGCTCCGTGGGCGGCTCGTCCGGCTGGCGGCCCGGCGACCGCGTCTTCCACCAGAAGTTCGGCTATGGCGTGGTGAAGATCACCGACGGCGCCAAATTGACGGTTGCATTTGATAAGGCGGGCACGAAAAAGGTGGTGGCGAGCTTCGTGGGGGCGGCGCCTTAAGGGTTGCGTGAATTCCCGGACGAGCCCGCAGGGCGCAGATCCGGGACCTGATGCGGACATATCGCGCGAACTTGCGCGCGGTCCCGGCTCTGCGAGCCTTGGCCGGGAACTCAAGATAAAGCTCCTAAATCCCGCCCAGCAAGAACGCCGCCGTCAGCAAAAGCCCCGTCGTGCGGTTCGATTTGAACCGCTCCAGGCAATCGGCGCCGTCTTCGGGATCGAACCCGTTCGCCTGGCTCAGGAGGTGTGCGGCGTAGACCGCGAAACCGACAGCGAAAAACAAATTCGCCCCACCGACGACGCCGGCTGCGGCGGCCAGCAACGCAGACGCGATGTAGAACGCCGCCACACCCGGCTTCACGCCCGGCCCCAGCGCGCGGGCGGAGGATTTCACGCCCACCAGGGCGTCATCCTCCTTGTCCTGGCAGGCGTAGATCGTGTCGTATCCCAGCGTCCAGAAGATCGCCGAGGCGTAGAGCAGCAGCACCACCGGGTGGAAGGGCGAGCCCAGCGCGGCTGCTCCCGCCACCGGGATTCCCCAGTTGAAGGTGAGCCCGAGCCAGGCCTGCGGCCACCAGGTGATGCGCTTCATGAAGGGATAGGCCGCCACCAGCGCCAGCGCCGCGAGCCCGGTGAGAATCGCCGGCCAGGGCAACAGGATCAGCACGACGAAACCCACGAGGCATTGCGCGATCAGGAAGAACCAGGCCGCGCGAAGCGACACCGTGCCCGCCGCCAGCGGCCGGTCGGCGGTGCGTTCGACCTTGGCGTCGAGATCGCGGTCGACGATGTCGTTATAGGTGCAGCCCGCCCCGCGCATCGCCACCGCGCCGATCGCGAACAGCAAAGCCCACCACAGATCGATCCAGCCTAAACCCGTCTCCATCCGCGCGGCGGCGAGCCCGAACCAGCACGGCAGGGCGAGCAGCCAGAACCCCACCGGACGGTCATAGCGGGCGAGGCGCAAAAATGGCCGCAGAGCCTTGGGCGCACGGTCGACCCAGCTTTCCGGCAGGGAATCCGCGACGCGGCGGTCGTC
>JBKHAZ010000185.1:0-5668 GCA_046542605.1 Oceanicaulis sp.
GATAAGGCGCGCCACGGCCGGCCGGATCGCCCCGAGGAACAAGCCGGGTCCCGGTTTCATCCCCGGCTTCAGGCCGGGGAGAAGACCGGAATCCAGTGCAGGCTCGGGCAGCCCGCCGAACCCGCCGCGACGCCGGCGCGGCGGGTCACCCGTCAGGCGCCGTCGATCCCGGTCCCGGCCCCGGTCCCAGCCCCGGTCCCGGCCCCGGTCCCGCCCCCGGAGCTGAGTCCGGAGCTGAGTCCGGGGATCGAACCGGGGATCGAACCGGGACCCGGGACGGGCGTTCAAGGCGCGGCTTGAGGGTCCGGGTTCGGGTTCGGGTTCGGGTCCGGCGCCGCCACCCGCCCGGCCGCAAGGCCCGCGCCCCGAAAAAGAAAGAGCCGGCCCCGCAGATCGCGGCGGCCGGCTCAGTTTAGCATACCCGTTCGGGGAGGAGACGGTATGCGCAACGGGGAAAGACGGCAGCGAAGGGCGCGGGCGTCCTCCGGCGTCGTTCGAGCGTGAATATGCCCCCTCCCCGCCCGCGCAGGAACCGCCGCGGCGCCATACCGGCTATGCGTTATTGCGCGGAACCGCCTCACAGACGCCACAAATGCGTAACGCCGGCGTCATGTGCGTAACGCCAGCGTCATGAAGCCGGCGCGGCGGGACGCCGTTCAGCCGTGACCCAGCGGGACGTCCATGATCTTCACGCCGGCGGGCGCCTCGGGCTCCTCGGGCACGAAGAAGTCGGGCAGGAGCGCTTCGCCGGGCTGGACGGAAAACTGCTCGAGATCGGAGACGCCCTCTTCGCTGAGGAAGCTGTCGTCGATGAGGAAGTTGCCTGTGAACTCGGCGGCCGGCTTGCACAGCACGCGGTAGGCCGTTTCGGCCAGGATCTCCGGCTTGCGGCAGTTCCTGAACGCCTCTTCGCCGGCGAGCACGTTGGCGATGGCCGCCGTGGCGATGGCGGTGCGCGGCCAGATGGCGTTGGCTGCGATCTTGCCCTTGAACTCCCCGCCCCAGCCCAGAATGCACAGGCTCATCCCGTACTTTGCGCTGGTGTAGGCGACGTGGGGGGCGAACCATTTCTGGCGCATGTCCAGCGGCGGGGAGAGGGCGAGGATGTGCGGGTTCTGCGACTGTTCCAGATACGGCAGGCATTTCTGGGTGACCAGATAGGTGCCGCGCGCATTGACCTGATGCATCAGATCCCAGCGTTTGACCGGCGTATCCCGGGTGGGCATGGGGAAGATCGCCGAGGCGTTGTTGATCACCGCGTCGATTCCGCCGAAATGATCGGCGGCTTTCTTCACGGCCTCCTCCACGTTGGCTTCGTCGCGAATGTCGCACACCAGCGGCAGCGCCTTGCCGCCGGCCGTCTCCACCGCCTCGGCGGCGGTGTGGATCGTGCCGGGGAGCTTGGGATGGGGCTCGGCGGTCTTGGCGGCGATGACGATGTTGGCGCCGTCCGCTGCGCAGCGCACCGCGATGGCTTCGCCGATGCCGCGGCTGGCGCCGGTGATGAAGAGGGTCTTGCCTTCAAGGCTCATGAAAGGTCTCCCGTATCTGACGGGGCGACCTTAGAGCCCGGCTAGAGCCCGCGCCAGACCCGCCAGCCCGGGCAGTGGAGGTCGCCTTCCTTGCGGCAATTGGCGAAGGTGAACAGCACCGTCCAGGCGCGTCCGACCACTTCGTCCTTGTGGACATAGCCCAGCCCCGCCCGGCTGTCGGCCGAGGCGTCGCGATTGTCGCCCATCAAGAAAAGATGGTTCTCCGGCACCAGGAAGGGGCCGACATCGTCGAACGGGCCCTGATCGGTGCGCTCGTAGATCACATGTTCGGCGCCGCCCGGCAGGGTCTCTTCATAGACCGCCACGGAGACTTCCTGGCCGGTATAGTCGCGATAGGTCCGCTCGCCCAGCGGCTCGCGCGGGATGCGGTCGCCATTGATATAAAGGCGCCCGCCGCGCATCTCGATGCGATCGCCGGGACGGCCCACCACGCGCTTGATGAGGTTCAGATTCTGGTCCGGGTCGCGGATGACCACCACATGGCCGCGCTTCGGCAGCGATCCGAGCACGCGCCCCGACCAGCTGTCGGGCAGAAGGTAACCGAGCCCCAACGGCAAAGAATGGCGCGAATAGCCGTAGGCGAATTTCGACACCATCACCCGGTCGCCGACCTCCAGCGCGGGCTGCATGGAGACCGAGGGGATGTGGAACGCGGCGAACAGAAAGGTCACCAGCACCAGATACACGCCGGCCACGCCGGCCAGAAAGCTGACGATCTCGCCGACCTGTTCGCCGATTTTGCCGAAACGCTTGGTCAAATCCATCATTTCAGCTTCACCGCCGTTCCATACGCCAGAATCTCCGCCGAGCCCTCCATCACCATGGAGGTGGCGAAGCGGAAAGTGACCACCGCGTCCGCGTCCAGGCGCTCGGCGTGGGCCATCAACCTCGCCAGCGCCTGCTCGCGCGCTTCGGCCATGAGCTTGGTGTACTCGTTCACCTCGCCGCCGACCAGATTGCGCAGGCCGGCGATGAAATCGCGCCCGAAAAAGCGCGCGCGCACCACCGAACCGCGCGCGATGCCGATCACCTGTTCGATCTCGCGTCCGGGCACGGTGTCGCCCATGGTCACCAGCACCGGCGCGCGCGCACCGGGATGTTCACCCGCATCAGCCATCAACTCGTCACCCCGGTCCGTCGATCCCGCACGCCGCGCCTAGGCGCGCGGACCCCGCAAGAGACAAGCAATACCAGCGTTTGAGCGGAAACCAAACGCTTTACGCGCAGATGAAGAAACCGTCATCCGCACCGCCAAGCGTGTTATGGAATGATGCGCCCGAGCAATGATGCGCCCGAGCAAGGAGACGTGGTCCGTGACCCAGCCCGCAGACGACCCCCGCACCGAGCAAGCCGCCAGCCCGCGCGACCAGAGCGGCGACCGCCTGCTCGCCATCGTCAACTACGTGCTCACCTTCATCGCCCTGTCGAACGGGGTGACGCTGCTGATCGCGGCGATTCTCGCCTATGTGCGCCGCGACCAGGCCGAGCCGTGGCTGAAGAGCCATTTCGACTTCCAGATCGCCACCTTCTGGTACGGGCTTCTGATCGCCATCGTCGGCTTTTTGACGATCTGGCTTCTGGGCCTCGGCCGTCTGATCTGGCTGATCGGCTCGATCTGGCTCGTCATCCGCGCCGCCGTGGGCCTCATCCGCCTCATCGACGGGCGCGCCCACACCGATCCCAACGGGTTTCTGGTCTAGGCGGCCTTACGCGCTCTCCAGCATCGCATCTCCGGGGCCGAACAGCGGTCCGGCGCCGAGCTTTACGTCGCCCAGCAGGCCCGGCGCGCTGGAGAGCACCGTGTCGGCGTAAATCCGCGCCAGCGAGATCTTCGCTTTCGCGTAGATCTCGTTTTCGCCCGCCTTCAGCATGCGCTGGGCCGCCACGGCGCCGACGCACAGGAGCCAGCCGCCTGTGACGTCGCCGGTGAGCTTCAAAAACGGCGTTGCGCCGGCGAGGCGGTCGGCCTCGCCAGCGGTCAGCACCCAGCGCGCGGCGTCCTCGAGCGCGTCGCAAGCCGGCTTCAGGCGCGCGGCGAGCTCGGGCAGGTCGGGATTGGAACTGGTCTCAAGATCCTCCACCGTCTGGCGAATATCCTCGATCAGCTCGCCCATGGCCTGGCCGCCGTCGCGCGCAAGCTTGCGGCCCACCAGGTCGATGGCCTGAATGCCGTTGGTGCCCTCATAGATCGGCGCGATGCGCGCGTCGCGATAGTGCTGGGCCGCGCCGGTCTCCTCCACGAAGCCCATGCCGCCATGGACCTGCACGCCCAGCGAGGCGACCTCCACGCCCATATCGGTGCACCAGGCCTTCGCCACGGGGATGAGCAGGTCTTCGCGGCGTTTCGACCAGGCTTTCTCCTCGGCGTCGTCGCCGTACTGGCCGAGATCGGCCTCCACCGCGGCGTGATAGCAGATCGCCCGGCCGGCCTCGGTGCGCGCCTTCATCAGCGCCAGCGTGCGGCGCACGTCGGGATGGTCGATGATGTTGTGCGGCGGCTCGGCGTCCACCCCGGCCGCGCGGCCCTGGCGGCGGTCCCTGGCGAAGGCGAGCGCCTGCTGATAGGCGCGCTCGGCGATGCCGACGCCTTGAACCCCGACATTCAGGCGCGCCGAGTTCATCATGATGAACATGCCGGCCATGCCCTTGAACTCCTCGCCCACGAGCCAGCCCGTCGCGCCGTCGAACTCCATGGTGCAGGTGGGCGAGCCGTGGATGCCGAGCTTGTGCTCCAGCCCGATCGCCTTCACGCCGTTGCGCGCGCCGGGATGTCCGTCCGCGTCGGGCAGGAATTTCGGCACCAGGAACAGCGAGACGCCCTTGGTGCCCTGCGGCGCGTCCGGCGTGCGCGCGAGCACCAGGTGGATGATGTTGTCCGCGCAGTCGTGCTCGCCCCAGGTGATGTAGATCTTCTGACCCGAGACAGACCAGCTTCCATCCCCGTTCGGTTCGGCCCGGGTGCGCAGCGCGCCCACGTCCGAGCCCGCCTGGGGCTCGGTGAGGTTCATGGTGGCGGTCCACTCCCCGGAGATGATTTTCGACAGATACAGCGCGCGCTGGTCTTCGGTGCCCACCTCGATCAGGGATTCGATCGCGCCGAAGCTGAGCATCGGACCGAGCCCGAACGCCATGTTGGCGCTCTGCAGCATCTCCATGAGCGCGCAGCCCAGCGCCTTGGGCAGGCCCATCCCGCCCACGTCGGAGGGAAACTGCAGACCCTGCCAGCCGCCTTCGATGAATTTGGCGTAGGCCTCCTTGAATCCGTCGGGCGTCTTCACCACGCCGTTCTCCAGCGTGCAGCCCTGCTGGTCGCCGATGCGGTTGATCGGGGCGAGCACGTCGTTGGCGAGCCGGGCCGCCTCGTCCAGGATCGCGGCGGTCAGGTCGGAGCTGAACTCGGGAAACGCCCCGGTCGCCTTCACGGTGTCGAGCGCGGCGATCTCCTCAAGCGCGTAACGAATATCCTGAACCGGGGCGCGATAGGTCATGGGCGATCCCTCTCACCAGTGCTGCGTCAGCGCGCAACATAGCGCCTGGCGCGGCGAACGGTAGGGACGCGAGGTCGCAGAAGCCGCTTTGTTGCGCCGCAGCACGAAATCGCGTACACGCGACGCCATTCCCGCCAGATCCGGCCGCGGCGCGAGGGGCGCTTTTCGGTCTTTTCTGATTGACGACACCGGCGCGCCGCCTCCTCGGCGCGCGCCGCCAGCGACGAGTTTTGCTTTCATGGCTTTTCAAGACGTCGGCCAATGGGTTTTGCGCTCCCTTCGCGAGACCTGGTTCTTCAACGTGCGCGGCGATCTCCTGGCCGGCCTGGTGGTGGCGCTGGCGCTGATCCCCGAAGCCATCGCGTTCTCCATCATCGCGGGCGTCGACCCCAAGGTCGGGCTTTACGCCAGCGTCTCCATCGCGGTGCTCATCGCGTTCACCGGCGGGCGGCCCGGCATGATCTCGGCGGCGACCGCGGCGACGGCGGTGCTCATGGTCACGCTGGTGGCCGAGCACGGGCTGCAATACCTGCTCGCCGCGACGATCCTCGCAGGACTTCTGCAGATCGGGGCGGGCGTTCTGCGCCTGGGCTTCTTGATGCGCTTCGTTTCGCGCTCGGTGCTCAC
>JBKHAZ010000186.1:0-5616 GCA_046542605.1 Oceanicaulis sp.
TCGGCGGCGGCTGGCTGGTCCTCATGTGGATCATCTGGGCGGCCTGGACGGGGCTGACCTGGGGCGCGTTCGCCACGCGCGGCAAGCCGATCTGGCCGCTTCTGTCCGGCGTCGAGGACTGGTCGCGCTACATCCTGATCCCGACGCTCATCGTGACCGGTCTGACGAGCCTTCTCGGTCTCGGACCCTTCGGCCTCGGGCCTGACGGCGAACCGATGCCGGGCACGAACTGGTATGACGCCAAGATCCTGACCTACGGCGCCGCGCTGATCATCGGCGTGATCCTGCGCCTGATCATGCATGAATGGCAGGGCAAGTTTAAGATCCTCGCACAGGGTCCGAACGAACCGGTGGAGGCGGCGCTCAAGCGCTCCATCGGGATCGGCCGGTCGGTCGCCTACCTGTACTGGGTGCTGATCGCGGCCACCTGTTTCTTCGCCAGCGTGAAGCCTTTTTAAGTGGTGCTCAGGCCCGTCCGGGCCTTCGCTCCTCGCTAACGCTGCGGGCGCGCGGTCGCGCTTGCGAACCCTGACGGGTTCGAGGCGGCCTATTCCGATAAGACTTGGCGTCTGCGGTTCCACCCCTGCGTCCCGGATCCAAGCTCCAGGACACCTCTCCCATCCAGGGGGGGAGCGAAGCCGCCGTCCGGACCCGTAGGGTCCGCAAGGCCGACCGGCCGCCCGCAGCGAGCGGGGCGAAGCCCCCGCGCAGCGAGGAAGCGAAAGTCCGGACGGACTTGAGCATCAACGAAAAAAGTTGCGCCCGGCTCGCCCCTTCCGAGCCGGGCGCGGGTGGGACCCGTCCCGAGGTCGCGCTGGCCCTCCATCGCCCCCCTCTGACGATATATGTGCCGCGCTGACACAGGCGGGACGAGCCCCGGAGCTGCGGCCGCAAGAGGCGTGCTACTCGCGCGCGCCAGGCGGTCCGCCGCCCCATCCGGCCCCGCGCCGGATCCGAGTGTTCAGCGGTCTGCAGCACCGGGCCGGAGCGCTCGGGGGGAGGGAGACTGACGCTCCGGCCCGGCCGGCGCCGTTCCGGCCGGCTTGGGAGGCGCGGGGCCGGAACGGCGCCTGGTCTCTGCAGACCGTAGCGGGAGCGGGAAGGCTCCTCGCCACGAGACCGGTTATGCCAGCGCGATGGGGCCGGATTGGTTCGCGAACATGAAAAAGCCGCCCCGTGTGGGGCGGCTTTCTGTCCGCGGCGTTCAGCTTCGGTTCAGCCCGTCACGGTTCGTAAGGGCGCAGCTGGTCAAGCTCCAGCGTGTAGGCGGTGTCGCCCAGCTCGTTGTCCTGGCGGGTGGTTCGTAAAACGCCCTCGGCGTAGACCGGATCCCAAAGCCCGTTGATTTCGATCGGTTCGGACGTGGTGACGTAGATCAGCTGGTTGGGCGGGGGCGGGGGAACGTGAATGCACGCGCCCACATAAGGCACCAGAAGAAAGCGGGAGATTTCGCCGCCGTTGAAGTCGAACGGCAGGACATATCCGCCGATCCGCACCCGCTCGCCGTCCAGCGCGTCGACGGTGTTGAACGTCTGAATCTGCGGCATGCGATCGACGCCGAAATGGTCCATGCCCGAGGCGACCGCCTGCATCTGCTGCAATTCGGCGATGCGCTGGGCTTCGCCCTCCGGCAGGAGGTCGGACCAGGAGAGGTCGAGGAATTGAGGGCTCGACGGGCCGCTCTGCGCGGACGCCGGCGCGGCGAGGCCGGCCGCCGAGGCGGCGGCCAGGCACAAGGCGGAAAAAAGCTGTTTCATCATGGCTGGAAAGATGCGCCGCCAAGACGGCGCATTCAAGCCGGTGATGCGGCGCGCTGGAGGCGCCAGGCGTCTAATCCAGGTTCAGAACAGGGCTTTCGGGCGTCAGCTGACGCGCCGCGGCGGTGTCGTCGTCGAGATATTGAACCTCCACACGCTCCAGGCGCGCGAAGGCGGCGAACAGGCCGGAAAGGTCCAGCGCGCCGAGGCGGGCCGGGCTCTCGCACTGGAAGGTCCAGTTCACCACCACGTCGGAATGGCCGTGATCGCCCTCGGAGGCGTGCGCGTGATCGTCATGGCCGTGATGATCAGGGTCATCCCCGTGCTCATGATCCCCGTGCCCATGATCCCCGTGCTCATGATCGCCATGGCCGTGATCGTCGTGATGGTCGTGGGCGTGACCGTCTTCGGAGGCCAGCGGACCGCCGAGGACGGCGGTTTCGTTCAAGGCGCAACCGGCCGCATCGGAGAACGCGACGAGGCCCGGCCCGGCGAGCCGCGCGCGCACCGCACGCACGGTTGCGGCCTGGTCGTCCGACTGCGGCGCGCTTTCGAACCCGTAGAGATTCCAGGCCGCGCTGTTGAACTCGGCGACCACCAGCCCGCCGGGATCGGCGGCGGCGATGAGCTCGGCCGCGCCGTGCACGTGGGCGCCGAGCTGGCGCATGCCTTCGTCCCGGGCGGATGCGGGACCGGCGGCCATCGCGCCGAGCGCGGCGGCGGAGAGAACATGGCGCAGGATCATGGAAACCTCCGTGGAGCGCCGGCGCTCGGGCCGGCTAGTGCGTGTGATCATGGACGCCGGGTGCGGCGAAGCTGGGGCGGTGGTCATGGTCGTGACCCGCGCCGCCATGGGGGGCGTGAAACAGGGTCATGGCGGCGGCCAGCCCGGCGCCGGCGAACACCGCCGCGCCGCCCCTGAACGGTCCCGCCGCGCCGGCTTCGTGCAGCAGGTGCGCCGCGCCGGTGTGCAGCAGCAGCCCGGCGACCACGGCGAACAGGGCGCCCAGCGTCTGCGGCTCAAGCGCGCCGGTATAGGGCGCGGCGAGGGCGGCGGAGGCGAGCGTGGTGAAGCCCGAGGCGATGAAGGCGCCGATGAGCGCGGTGCGGTCGCCAGCCCCGGCGCGCTGCAGCAGAACGAAGCAGATCAGCGCTTCGGGAAATTCGTGCAGCACCAACCCGCTGGCCGCGCTGAGCCCGATCACCGGATCGACCTCGAAACTCACGGCGTAGACCAGCCCGTCCAGCACGGAATGCAGCGACACCGCCGCCGCCGCGGCGAGGCTCGCCCGGCGCACCGCCATGTCCGGCTTGCCGTGCCCGGCCGCGCCGGCGAGGGCGTGAAGGACGAAACCGAATCCGAACCCGGCCAGCACCAGCCAGGGCGCTTGCTCCGACAGATGCAGCGCCTCGGGCAAGAGCTTGACCAGCGCCATGGTGACGACGATCCCGCCCGCGAACGCAGCCAGAAGGGGCGCGTTCGCCCGCGTGAAGCCGGATGCGAAGCGCATCAGGAAAAGCGCCAGTCCGGACATGAGCGCGGCGAGCGCTCCGAACAGCAAGGTGGTGGCGATGGGGGTCAAGCGGAAGCCTCGGCCGGCGGGTGTTATATTATTGCGCCTGTCTTACGCGCTCGCCGCAGGCTCGGCAAGCGCCGCCTCAAGCCGGCCGGCGGCTCCGGAACGCCGCCGACAGCGTGCCGTCGTCGAGATAATCCAGCTCGCCGCCCACCGGCACGCCGCGCGCCAGGCTGGTGACGTCCACACCGGCGCCGGCGAGCTTGTCGGCGAGGAAATGGGCCGTGGTCTGGCCGTCCACCGTCGCGTTCAGCGCCAGGATGATCTCCCTGGTTTCCTCGCGACGCGCCCGGTCGATCAGCCCGGCGACGTTGAGCTCCTCCGGCCCGACCCCGTCGAGCGCGGAGAGCACGCCGCCCAGCACGTGATAGCGGCCGCGAAAGGCGGCCGAGCGTTCCAGCGCCCACAGATCGCCCACCGTCTCCACCACGCAGATCACCGCGTCCTCGCGACGCGGGTCGCGGCAGACGGCGCACGGGTTGGTGACGTCCAGGTTATGACAGTGCGAGCAGGCGGAGATCTTCGCCGCCGCCGCGTTCAAGGCGTCGGCCAGCGGCAGCATCACCGCCTCGCGCTTCTGAAACAGCTGCAGCGCCGCGCGCCGGGCCGAACGGGGGCCGAGCCCGGGCAGCTTGGCCAGAAGCTGGATCAGGCGTTCGATTTCGGGTCCGGCGGCGGTCATGGGATCTCCCGGGCGAGGGCGAGTCGGCGCGCCGGCGCAGTCTAGCGCCCGTCCGGCGCAAGGAAAACGCGCCCGGCGCCCGGAACAGGCGCGATCGCCACCCGTTGCCGGACCAGCCCCTTGCGAATTCAAAGGAGAGTCATCATGGCCGACAGGCATTCAGGCCCCATGAGCATGGTCGACAAAGCCATGGACAGGATCGGCGGCATGCTCGGAAAGACCAAGGCCGGTACGGTCAGCGACGCCGGCGATTTCGTGGAGAACGCCGCGATCGGCAATCGATACGAGATCGAAGCCGCCGAGGTCGCCATGCGGCGCACTCAGGACGCGCGGGTCCGCGAGTTCGCCCAATTGATGACCGAAGATCACAAGCACGCCGCCACTGAACTCGAGACCGTGCTCAACACCCATCCCGGCTCGCCGGATCTGCCGGACGCGCTCGATGCACGCCGGCGCTCCATGCTCGACCATCTGGAGAAGGCGCCGGACGAAGAGTTCGACGCGCGCTACGCAGAACAACAGGATCTCGCGCATCAGGAAACCGTGAAGCTTTTCGAGAACTTCGCCGGCGACGGGGACGATCCCGGCCTGCAGCGCTTCGCCAAGCAGATGCTGCCCACCTTGCAGCAGCACTTGTCGAAGGCGCGCGAACTTCGCAAGCAGACCAAGCCCTAAAGTCCGCGCCGGGTCGGCGGTTGACGGAACCGGCTGGCGGTCCAGCTGGTTGTTTAAGCAGCAGTTCAAAAGGAGGGATCGACGATGGCCTCCCATCGCAGCACGATCGCCGCGCCGGCCGACGACCAGGCGTTCGCAGAAGCGTTCGATGAAGAAAAGCACGCCAACGCCGCCGAGATCGGCCGGCCGGACCGCGACAAGGAAGACAGCCGCGTCCAGCCTGTCGACCGGGGTCTGGACGGCGCACGCGGCGAACGCTTCGGTGAAACAGTGCGCGCCGAAGGCGACGCGCCGGGGCGCGAAGACGAGCCCGAACGCCGCCGCCAGCGCGGCGCGGAGGAAGCGGCCGAGGACGACATGGTCGAACCCAACGGCCCGGCCACCGAACAGCCGCGCAAGCCCACCGACACCGACGTCAAGCACACGCCGGGGCAAGCTGCGCCGAAGAAGGACAATTCGGGCGTGCTCGACGAAGACGAGCGGATCGACGAGGCGATGAAAGAGACCTTCCCCGCCTCCGATCCGTCGCCGGTGCGCCCCGGCGAATAGAATTGTCAAGCTCGCAAGGGCCTAAGCGCTTGAAACGGAAGTCGATGTATTCGGCTTCCGTTTTTATTTGGGGCGTGTGCGATTTTGTGTTAACTTTTCATAAGCAGCTCGGAATGCAGCGAGCGGCCCGCCGGCTGCTCAGGCATCTGCATTCTTCTGGACCGGGCGCGGGTGAAATATTCACCGCAACGCGTCCGTTCGCCGCCCCTGCCTCGCAGGGGAGCCGCCCCGCGCCGACCGCCCGGGGCCGGGACGCCGCACTGGAGGCGCCATGAGTGCGCAAGCGGTGAACCCGAGCAGGGCTCGCCCGCCCGCCGTCCGGCGCCCGCACCGGAAGACGGGCGGACGGGCTTGGCGCTTTTTTCCGTCCCGGTGA
>JBKHAZ010000187.1:0-5605 GCA_046542605.1 Oceanicaulis sp.
AAGGTGACGATCTCGCTGAACGGGCGCGCCTTCACCATCGGCTGCGAAGAAGGTCAGCAGGCCTATCTGCGCGAGCTTGCGGGCCATCTCGACGGCCATGTGCGCGATCTCGCCGACAAGGTGGGCCAGATCGGCGATGTGCGCCTTCTACTGATGGCCTCGTTGATCGTCGCCGATGAAATGCGCGAGGCGCAGGGCCGGGTGGAGATGATGAAGGACGACATGGTCGAGCTGAAAGGCCGCCTGTCCCAGGCCGAAGCGCGGCTGCGCGCCGAGCGCGCCCGCGCCGCCGAGGCGGTCGCCCGTGCGGCCGAGCATCTCGAGGCGCTGGCCGATGACGCGGGATCCGAGGACGGCGCGCCGCATGGAGAAGGCGCTTGAGAACCGGCGCGCTCGGCCCCACATTGAATCAAGGCGGGCTCTGGAGCGTGCGACAGGCTTTAACATCCCGAGGACCTTACATCTCTGAGAGGGAGCTGTCCCTGTCCCGGGCCGTGGCCCCGGACACACGGCGCCCACCTGGTTTACCGGGTCATCAGGGTTGGAAAACGGTCATCGGCGCATTCGGACCCGCCGCCTTCACGCAATCTTTTTCCGGCCCGAGGCGTGCGCCGTGTTGACCGCGTGGCGCAAGAAGCGGGCGCGGCGTCAGGCCGCGCGCGCCAGGGCCGCCGCCCACGCCGCCGATCCCCGCGCCGGCGAACGCCTGGCGGATCTGTTTCCCGACGAGATCTGGCCGCCGCTGAATGCAGTGGTCGCCGGCTATCGCGCGATCCGTGACGAGCTCGATCCGGCGCCGCTGCTGGAGACGTTTTATTGCGAGCAGGTCCGCATCGGCCTGCCCTGTGTCAGCGGGCCCGGCCGGCCGCTCGTTTTTAGAAGCTGGAGCCCCGGCGAACCCTTCGTCACCGGCGCCTTCGGCGTGGAGGAGCCCGATCCGGGTCAGCCCGAGGTGCGCCCCAGCCTGGTTCTGGTTCCGCTGCTGGCGTTCGATCTGGCGGGCCGCCGTCTGGGCTATGGCGCAGGCTTCTACGACCGCACGCTGGAGCGGTTGCGCCAGGGCGGGCCGGTGACGGCGGTGGGGATCGCGTTCGAGGCCCAGCGCATGAACCGCGTGCCCACCGACAGCCACGACCATCCGCTGGACTGGGTTCTCACCGAGCGCCAGGCGCACAAAATCCGAAGCTGACCGTCCGTCATGCTTGGACACCATTCGTGATTTACTTCAGCGCGGCGCATCGCTTAATCGGGCGCTGACGCAATTTGCAGCGCCGCATCGTCGGCGCGCCGACGGAGCCTGACATGATCCCGTTTATCGACCTCGCTGCGCAGCGCGCCCGCATCAAGGACCGGCTGGACGCCACGGTCGCGAAAATCATCGAGGACGGCCGCTATATCAATGGACCTGAAGTCATCGAGCTGGAAGACCGGCTCGGCGCGTTCGGGAACGCCTCGGCCCTGACCTGCGGCAACGGCACCGACGCGCTCGCTTTGCCGCTCATGGCCTGGCGGCTGCGCACCGGAGACGCGGTCTTCGTGCCGAGCTTCACCTTCGCCGCATCCGCTGAAGTGGTGCCCTGGCTGGGCGCAACCGCGGTCTTTGTGGACATCGATCCCGACACCTACAACATCGACCCTGAAAGCCTGAAAAAGGCGATCGCCTGGGTGAAGACGCAGGATCATCTGACCGCGCGCGGTGTGATTGCGGTGGATCTGTTCGGCCAGCCCGCGGACTATCCTGCAATCGCCGAGATCTGCCGGGAGGAAGGGTTGAAGCTTATCGCCGACAGCGCCCAGGGCTTCGGCTGCACGCTGCACGGCAAACATCCGGTGGAATGGGCCGATATCGCCACGGTGAGCTTCTACCCGGCAAAGCCGCTGGGCTGTTATGGCGACGGCGGCGCCATGCTCACCCGTGACGAGGAGCTTCTGGCGCTTCTGAAATCGCTGCGTAATCACGGCGAGGGGGTGGAGCGTTACGCCTATGCCCGCATCGGCATGAATTCGCGCCTGGATACGCTGCAGGCGGGGATCCTGCTGGAAAAGCTCGCCATCTTCCCCGATGAGATTGAAGCTCGAAACACGGTGGCGAAGGCCTACGCCGACGGTTTCGGCGACGTGGTGAAGGTTCCCCACGTAATCGACGGCGCGGTGTCCACCTGGGCCCAGTACACGATCGAGGTCAAGGACCGGGACGGCTTCCGCAAGGCGCTGGCCGATCATGGCGTGCCCACGGCGGTCTACTATCCCGTGCCGATCCATCAGCAGACCCCGTACGCGCGCTTTCCCACCGTGCCCGGCGGGCTGCCGGTGACGGACGCGGCGGCGCAGCGCGTGGTCTCCCTGCCCATGGACGCTTACGTGCAGGGCGACCGGCTTCAGACCGTCATCGACGCGGTGCGCAAGGCGGCATGAGGCGGACGGGCTCCGTCGCGGTCCTGATCGTTGCGTTCAGAAGCCGGGACACGCTGCCGCAGGTGATCGCCGCGCTGGACCGGCAGAGCGTGAGGCCTGCGCGCGTGCGCGTTCTGGAGAACGGCTCGCCTTTGCATGAGCGGGTCGATCCTGCGGGTTTGCCCGACTGGGCCGAGTTGATCGAGAGCGACGCCAATCTCGGCTTCGCCGCGGGCAATAACCGGCTCGCCCAGGGCGTGGACGAGGACTGGCTGCTTCTGGTCAATCCGGACGCCTTTCCAGAGGCGGACATGATCGAACAGCTGCTCGCCGGAGCTGCGCGCCATCCGAACGCCGCGCTATTCGGCGCGACCCAGCTCGCGCACGGCGCGCCGGGCGTGCTCGACGGGGCCGGCGATGTTTATCACGTCACCGGCTTGCCCTATCGCGCCGGATACGGCCGGCGCATGGACCCGCCCGGCGAAGGCGAGGTGTTCGGCCCGTGCGGCGCGCTGGCGCTGATCCGCCGCGACGTGTTCGAGGCGCTGGGCGGCTTTGACGAAGACTATTTCTGCTATGTCGAGGACGTGGATTTCGCCTATCGCGCCCGGCTCGCCGGCCATGTCGCGATCCAGGTGAGTGCGGCGCGTGTCAGCCATATGGGTTACGCAAGCTCCGGCCGGCGCTCGGCGTTCGCCACCTATCACGGGGTGCGTAACCGGCTTTGGACCTTCTTCAAGAACACGCCCGCCCCGCTCCTTCCGTTGCTCGCCCCCCTCCATTTCGCCGTGACGCTGCTCTTGTGGCTGTCGGCGGCGCGCTTCGGCCAGTTCATGCTCTTCGCCAGGGCGCTGCGCGATGGGCTGAAGGGCTGGCCGCGCCTGATGGAGAAGCGCCGCGCGGTGCAGGCGTCGCGAACCGTATCGGCGATCAAGGTCGCGCGCATGCTCAACTGGAATCCGGCGAATCTCATCACCCGCGCCCCGGACGTGCGGCAGCAACGCTAAAGCCTTTTCAGCGAAAGCGGACACCGGTTTCGCGTTTCGAAACGGCTCTAGCGCGCGCTCAGCGCCGCAGTGCAGGCGGTGACGGCGGGCTCAGGGTCTTTCGCCGCGGCGATGGTCTCTGCGGCGAGGCGGTGCAGGTCACTGGACAGCACGTCGACGCCGGCGCCGGCGAGTTCGGCGTAGATCGACGCGTCCCCGGTCTCGGCGACCACGCCGTCCATGTACCAGAGCGATCCGAACGCGGCGGGAATCTGCTCGGCTTCAAGAAACGCCCAGAGCTCGGGCTTCGGCTCTGGCGCGACCCCGGTCCACGCCATGAGCCGAGATTTGTCGAGCCCGCCTTCGATGAGTTCGGCCAGGCGCTCGGCGCTGGTGATCTCCACGGAGACCGAGACATGGGGATCGGCCGCCGCTGCGGCGAGCGCGTCATCCACGGTGTAGGCGACCACGGCGGCGCGATCGCGCGCACCGGACCGGGCCACGAATCGAGTCAGCTCGGCGATGTCCACGCCCGCCTTAACGTCCAGCTGCAATAATGCGCGGCCTTCGGCCCAGGCCAGCGCCTCGGCGAGGCTCGGCGCGCGAAACGGCGTGACCGCGCCGTCATTGTCCACCAACCGATAGGTCTGAAGCGCTTCCCAATCGGTCGCGTCGATCCGGCCCTCCCCGGTGGTGGTGCGCTCCAACGTTTCGTCGTGCATCAGAACGAAGACGCCGTCGGCCGTTTCACGAACGTCCACCTCCAGAAGGAAGGGGCCATGCGAAAGAGTGTGGGCGAGCGTCTCGATCGCGTTTTCCGGATAACCCGGCTCCGGCCCGCCGCGATGGCCGCTCACCACAGTGACGTCGGCGTCGTCGAGGCACCGCAGATAGGCCGACAATGTGGTTTCCGAATCCAGCGGCGCGGCCGGCTCGGGCAGATCCGCGGTGAGCGGATCGGCGGCGAGCAGTGAGAAAAGGACGATCATCGACGGCCTCCGAATAAGCGCAGGCGGGCGCGTTCATGCGCCCGCCTGCAACGGTAAAAGTGTTAGAAGCGCGCCGTGACGCGCAGTTGGAAGGTGCGCCCGAACGTGTTGTCGCCGAGCTTTTCTTCATAGGTCTCGTCGAACACGTTTTTCACGCTGGCGCCGAGCTCCACGGTGTTGTTGAGTTCATAGCGCCCTGAAAAATTCAACAGGCCGTAGCCGTCCAGCTCGAAGTCCTGAGGATAGTCGGAGAAGAACTCGCTGCGCCAGTAGGCGTCCGCCACCAGGGTGAGGCGCTCCAGCGGGCGGACGGTGAGCGCGGCTGAGAATTCGTTCTCCGGCCGTCCGAACAATTGCTGGCCGGTGGCGACGATCTCCGAGCGGGCGTTGGTGTAGGCTGCCGAGACCATGGCGCGCGGCGTGAGCTCCACCTGAAGCTCGGCTTCCAGCCCGGCCATCTCCACGACCGAGCTGATGTTCTGGGGCCGGCTAACGAACGCTGTGGTGTCGAACACGTTGAAGATCCCGTTATCGGCCTCGCCCAGATAATAGGTCAGGCTGAATCGGACCCGGTCCCCGGGCAGCGCCACGTCCGCGCCGGCGTCCCACATCCAGGTCTCTTCCGGCTCCAGATCAGGATTGCCTTCAAAGGTCGCTGAACGGCCGAACAGCTGGCGAAGCCCCGGCGCTTCACGGCCCGTGCCGTAGGAGGCGCGCAGCTTGATGCGCGCGTCGCCCGTGGCTTGTTCAGGCAGCGTCCAGGCCAGCGCGGCGCGCCCGGTGGTGACGTCGCCGAAGCGTTCATTGTCGTCCACGCGGCCCGACAGCGACAGGAACAAGCCCTCCGCCAGCTCCAGGTTGGCCGTGGCGAACAGGCCGGCATTGGTCAGGCTGGTGTCGATGGCGGCGAACTCAGATCCGCGCAGCTGGTCGTAGAAGGCGGTGTCCTCGCGCCAGTCCGCGCCGGCCAGAAGGAAGCTGTCGGGCCCGAGCACCGGAATATCGGCCAGGTCGATGCGGGCGAAATACACCGCCTCCAGGCCGGTGCCTTCGCTGACGAAAGCGCCGCCGGGCTCGTCGCTTTCGCTCTCAAGATCGGTGTAGGAGATCTGCGCATCATGGCTGACCAGACCGGTCTCCAGGTTTGCGCCGGCGTAGTAGACCCCTTGCGTGCTTTCGATGAAGCCGTCGCTGTCCTGGAACAGGAAGGGCGGCAGGTCGGGCCGGTAGAACGGC
>JBKHAZ010000010.1:0-27052 GCA_046542605.1 Oceanicaulis sp.
CCGGCCGTCCTGGCCGCGGTGGGCTCCGGTGCGGCCGTCGGTGGCGGCCATGTTGCGGCGCATGAAGTCTGCGATCGCGCTGTCGAAGCGGGTCCGCATCTCACCCTCGAGGCCGGGCGTATAGACGATGCGCTCGACGGTCTCCCCATCGCGCTTCCAGCCGGCGTGAACGCGTGCGTCCGGACCGCGTGAGGCGAAGCCCGCCCCGTCCGGCAACGCCTCTGCAAAGCCGTCGTCGCCGGCTTCGCAGGCGGCCATGGCGGCCTGGTCGAGCGCGGACGGGACGTCGGGCTCGTCGGGCGTGTCGGTCCCGGTTGCAGACGCGTCGCCGGCGTTGATTTCGGCGGCGTCGCGGTCGCCCGCCGCATAAGGCGAGGCGTCGGGGGTTTCGGTTTCGCCGCAGGCGGCGAGCAGCAGTGCGGCGGCGGCGAGCGTGGTGAAGCGAACGGCCATGGAGCGAGCCTTTTTCCCGGTTGACCTCTCTGCTGTTTAGCGCTCGGCTGGTGACGAGAAAAGAGCGGCGAGGCCCGTGTCATGGAAAGGTCACGCAGGCGCTCGCCTCAGCTTGCGAAGAAGGTCTCGACGTCCTTGATCAGCGCCTCGCGCGCCGCCGCGGCGATGCGTTCGCCCTTTTCGGCGCTGGCCTGGCTCGGGTCAGAACCGATCCGCCCGTCGGCGAAGCGCTTGCGGTAGTCGGCGGCGTCGGAGAACCCGCCCTCGGGCGCGATCTTCGGGCTCATCCGCACCGATTTCGCGGCGCCCGGATAGGCGTAGTAGGTCAAGGAGATCTCGCTCGCCGTGGCGTGCGAGCCGTCGCCGGCCGGGAAAATCGAGCGGCACACGTCCATGACGCCGGGCAATCGCCACCAGTCCTGCTGGGTCAGCCGGTAGGGACAGGCCTCGCCGTCCAGCGACCAGGCCGCGTAGCTTTCCGCGAACGCTGCTCCGATCGTGGCGATGTTCCCGCCATGGCCGTTGAGAAAATAGATGCGCGTAAAGCCGTGGCGCGCCAGCGAATCGATCCAGTCGCCGAGCGCGGCGATCATGGTCGAGGGGCGCAGCGTCATCGAGCCGGGAAAGCCCAGATGGTGCTGGGCGACGCCCACATTGAAGGTCGGCCCGACCAGAAAACCCGCCGCCTCGCCGGCTTCGCGCGCGATGATTTCGGGGCAGATCGCATCGGTGCCGACAAGCCCGTTCGGCCCGTGTTGTTCGGTGGAGCCGATCGGGATCACGATCCCTTTGGACCGTTTCAGATAGGCCTCGACCTCCGGCCAGGACGCCTGGTGCAGCTGCATGTCGCGCTCCCTCGTGAAACCGGGGGGAGAGGACACCAGAGCGCCCGAATGCGCAAGCGGGCGGCGCGGCTCGTGACGCGCTTGCACGGTTAAGCGATCACGGGCGGATTTCGCCTCATGAGGATATGACTGTGCGCTGATCTCCTCCTGATCGTGTCCGCGCGCGCCCCCACCGGGCGCGACGCAGAGGGTCGCGCCGTGTCGCAGGTGGCGGACGCCCACGCTCGCCGGCGCACGCCTGCGGCATCGTCGGCGATGCGTGGCGCCTTGCGCAGGAGGCCCGGCTTGAGGAGGCGGCGAGCCAGCTCGACGGTGAGATCGGACGTCTGGATCGCCCGGACGAGACTTGCGGCGGGAGCGCCGGCGGCCTTTTCGGTGCGTTTGACGCCGCGGAGCGGGCGGGCGCGCGTGCCGATTGGCTGGTGATGCGGGCTGAAGCCCTGATCTTCGCCGCGGAGCGGTGGGCCGTGGACGACGCCGCGGCGCGCCGCCATGCGGCGGCGGACGAGGACGGCTGGGCGCATTGGTGGTGGGTCAGGGCCGGCGATTCGCCGGCGCGAAGCGGGGCCGCGATTCTCATCCGGGCGCGAGACGCGATTGCGAGGGCGCGCAGGCCCGGCCCTAGACCCTCAGCGCTTCACCGCGCAGCAGGGCGGGCAAATCGCCGGTTTCGCCGCCCGCCGTGCGCATGAAGAAGCGCCGCGCCGCCGGAATCTTGTCGACGATCGACAGGCCCAGGCCCCGGCCCAGCCGGATCGAGGCGTGGTCGTTGGAAAACAGCGTATTGAAGAAATCGGTGCCGATGGACAGCGCCGCCGTATCGGTCTTGCGCCAGCGCTCATAGGCTTGAAGCGTTGCGCGCGCGCCGAGATCGAGCCCGGCGCGCTTGGCCTCGACCAGCACTTCCGCCAGCGCCGCCGCGTCGCGGACGCCCAGGTTGAAGCCCTGGCCGGCGATGGGGTGGATGGCGCGCGCTGCATCGCCCACCAGCGCCAGACGGTCGGCGATGAAGGTCTCCGCCACTTTCAGGCCCAGCGGATAGGTCCAGCGGGGACTGTCGGGCTTCACCCAGCCGAGAAAATCGCCGAACCGGGCCTCCAGCGCCTCCTGGAAGCCTTCATCGTCCATGGCGTTCAGCGCATCGGCGGCCGGAGACTTTTCCGTCCACACGAGGCTGGAGCGATTGCCCGGCAGGGGCAGGATCGCGAACGGGCCGGCCGGCATGAAGAATTCGTAGGCCACGCCCTCATGAGAGCGCTCGTGGGCGACGGTGAGAACCACGCCCTTCTGGCCGTATTCCCGGCCCAGCGTGCGGATGCCGGCCTGCTCGCGCAGCCGGGAGAACTTGCCGTCACAGCCGACGATCAGCTGGGCCTCGATATGATCGCCGCTTTCCAGCACCAGTGCGGCGCGCCCCGGCGATCCGTCCGCCATCGCGATAATGCGCTCCGGCGCGTACACCGGAAGCTCGCAGTTTTCGCACGCCTTGGCGAGCGCAATGCGGGTGTGACGGTTCTCCGCCATCCAGCCCAGAGGCTCGCCATCGGGCTCGGGGCTGATCTCGCGCCGGTCGAAATGCAGCTGATCGCGGCCCGGCCCGCCGGGCTTCAGCCCGTCATAGGGCCGCCCGTCCACGACGAGGATATCCTCGATGCGCTGGACGTTTTCGCCCATGTGCTCGGCCGCACCCACCGCCTCAAGCATGCGCCAGCTGGTGTAGGACAGCGCCGAGGCGCGCCCGTCGAAGGCCGGCGCGGTGCGCGCGTCGAGCGCAAGCGCGTCGACCACGCAGACCGAAACGCCCGCCTTGTGCAAGGCGAGCCCCAGCGTCAGGCCGGCGAGACCGCCGCCGGCGACCGCCACGTCATAGGAGGGGGAGTGAGATTTGCGAGCCATGGCGGAAAGGATAACGCGCGAGACCGCAAAAGAAAGCGGCGCGGCGCCGCAGCGGGCCGGCGGTCTCGCGGCGCGTTTCGCGCGCCTGTGACTGCGCCGTTGCGCCGGGCGGCTTAAACGCCCAGCGCGCGCTGCACCCAGCCCAGCGGGCCTGTGAAGGCCAGCGGGCCGTCGGTCACCGCCAGCGCGATGCACACCTCGCCCGGCTCGGCCACCGGCTTGTGTTCGGTGGACGGATCGGCGGCGCAAAGTTCGCCGGCGGCGTAGCGGTCGCGCCCGTCATGGAAGGCGCCGCACAAAACGAGTGTGAATTCCCGTCCGTCGTGGCCGTGGCGCGGCACGCCCCGGCCTGGCTCCAGCCGGATCAGCTCGGCCTTGGCCGAGCCGTCGCGCATCAATTCCATGGACCGCACGCCCGGTCCGGCGAATTGCCAGGCGCCCTTTTCCAGCGCCAGGTCACGCACCGCGTCGGGCAGGGCGAGCAATTCCGCAATCGCCTGGCCGGCGGCCCTCGCCGCACGTTGGGAGGCCTGATCCCCGGCTGTCGGCGCAAACGCGCCGGCCTCGCCCACGCCGGCCTCTTCGGCGTCGATGACCGCGAAGATTTCCTGCAGGCTTTCTGGCCGCATCGCAGCAGGTTCGACACTGTCCAGCATCAATCCGGCGACGGCGTCGGCCGTATCGCGCTCACGCGCCACGTCGGCGGAAACGCTCGCCTGCGCTTCAATGAGCAGCCGCATCGGCCCGGACAAGGCGCCCGAGGCATAGGCGGCGTAGACTTCGTCGCCGAGCGGGTGGTTCGTCATGACCGTCGTTCATCCGTCTGCGCGCAAGACCGGTTGCGCGTATTGTCCCCGGCGAAGCGATATCGCCCGCTCTGGCCGAGCTTCAAGCCCGCGGTTCCGATTTATCTCATATAATTTATGCCGAAGGGCGAATAATCAGAGCGCCTCGCGGTCAAGTCGCTTTCTGAGCTTGTCGAACGCAAGGCGAAGGCGCGATTTGACCGTACCAAGCGGGACGCCCACCCGGTCAGCAATGTCGCGATGGGACAGGCCGTCAAAGAAGGCCATGCGCAAAAGCGCCACCTGTTCGTCGGGCAGGCCGGCCAGAACCTCGCGGACATGGGCCTCGCGCGCGCTGGCGTGGGCTGCGTCGTCCGGCGCTTCGAGCTCGGGCGGCTGCAGGGCGGGGTCCTCGCCGTCGAGCTCCGGTTTTGCGGCGCGCCGGGCGGCGTCGATGCGGCGGTTGCGGGCGATGCGGAAGATCCAGGTCGACGCCGAGGCCTGACTGCGGTCGAACGTGTCGGCCTTGCGCCAGACAGTGAGCATCACCTCCTGGACCAACTCCTCGGCGAGGCTGTCAGTCGCGTTCAGGCGCAGAAGATAGGCCTTCACTCGCGGCGCGTAGAAATGAAACAGCTCCGCAAACGCCGCGCGGTCGCGCCCGGCGGCCGCCTCGACCAGTCCGTCAAGCCTGTCGCGGTCGGGCGCCGCCTGTGAACCTGCCGGAGCATCGGGCAAGAAAGCCACCTCGTAAATCGCAACGCCAATGTCACAGACTGAATGGGGTCAATCAACCCGCTGCGCCATTAAACCGCCATGGGCGTCCGCTTTAACGCCCGCTTAAACGCCGCGCCAGAGGCTCGGCGCCGAGAACGCCGCCCGCGCGTTCCCGCCGGCTACGGTTATTCGCCAACGCGCCAAGACGGAGAGTGTTCATGCGCCTCGCCTTCGCCAGCCTTGCCCTGCTAGCAGGGTTCGCCGCCCCCGCCGCCGCACAGGCGCCGGCCTTTCAGGGCGCTCACACGGACTGGCGGGTCTTCACCCGCGGGGACGGCGCGCAGAAGATCTGCTACGCGCTCAGCGAGCCCACCGAGCAGCTGCCTTCCGGCGTCGATCACGGAGATGTGTATTTTCTCGTCTCCAGCTGGGCGGACGGCTCCGCCGACGAGCAGCCGAGTTTTCTGGCGGGCTATCCGTTGAAACCGGAAAGTCCGCCGCGCACCCGTGTCGGCTCGGACCGCTGGACCATGTTCGTCTCCGAGCAGGAAGGCTTTCTGGAAGACGCCGGCGACGAGGACCGGTTGGTGCGCGCCATGCGCCGCGGGGCGAGCATGCGGGTGGAGGCGGTATCCTTGCGCGGCACCGCAACGGTGTACGAGTTCTCGCTGTCCGGCGTCACCGCCGCGCTCGAAGCCGTCGACGATCTGTGCGGCTAATCCGGCTTGAAGGCGTCGGCCAAGCCGTCCGGCGGCGCATAGCCGCCCTCGAGCTCGACCGGGCCTGACAGATGGACATGGCCTCGCGCGTCCCAGCGCACGGGCAGTCGCCCGCCATCGGCCAGGATCACCGCTTCGCGCGCGCTTCGGCCCTGGCGGTGCGCGGCGACCAGCGCCGCCGCTGCGCCGGTGCCGCAAGCCTGGGTCAGCCCGGCGCCGCGCTCATGGACGCGCAGGCGGATTTCATCGCCCCTGATTTGCGCGAAGCCGGCGTTGACGCGCTCTGGAAACAGCGGGTCGTGCTCGACCTTCGGGCCGATTTCGTCAAGCGGCAGCGCCTCCACGTCATCGACGAAGAAGACGCAGTGGGGATTGCCCAGGCTCACCGCGCCGGGGCCGGCGAGCCGCCCGCCGCCGGGAAGATCGACGCCGAAGTCGAGCCGGACCGTGTCCATGGCCCGGGCGAGCGGGATCTCACGCCAGTCGAGGCGGGCCGGGCCGAGATCGACCTCGGCCTCTTCGCCGCCCACCCGCCGCGCGCTCAACGCGCCGCCGAGCGAGGCGAGGGTCAGCCGGTCGGCGCGGCTGTCCTGAAAAATCAGCCAGCTCGCCGCCCGCGCGCCATTGCCGCACGCGCCCACCTCGCCGCCGTCCCGGTTCCATACCCGCAGGCGCGCATCCGCGCCGGGATCGTCCTCCAGGGCGAGGAGCTGATCAAAGGGATGGTCGGCGGCCAGGCCCGCCACCGCCTCGCGCGCCGGAGCAAGCCGTCCGCCCGCGCCGCGCGCGTCGATCAGGATGAAGGCGTTGCCCGCCCCGTTAATGCGCAGAAATCTCATGACGCCCGCTATAGCGCGCCGGGCGCGCAAATGACAGATCGGTGAGGCGCGCGGTGCTGGACCGGAGCGGAGCTTCGCGGTTGAATGCGCCGGCGATCTCGAAGGGGAGAGACCATATGCGACTGGGCCACAGCCTGTCCGCCGCAGCCGCCGTGCTGGCGCTGGCGGCGTGTTCGCCGAGCGAAACCGGCCAAGAGGATTCCATGAGCCAAGACCAGACCGGCGCCGAAACGGCCGAAACCGCCGCGCCGCAGGCGAGCGAGGAGGCGCTGGCGCTGAATCGGGCGATCCAGAACGAAGAGGAGCCGCTGATCTGGCTGGAAGAGGTCGAGGGCGAGCGCGCCCTGGAGTTCGCCCGGTCCATGAATGAAAACTCGCTGCAGCGCCTCCAGTCCGATCCGCGCTATCAGCCGCTTTACGAGCGCGCGCTTGAAGTGCTGCAGAGCGCCGATCGCATCGCCTACGTCACCGTGCGCGGCGGCGAGCTGTGGAATTTCTGGCGCGACGCGCAGAACACGCACGGGCTGTGGCGCAAGACCACGCCGGACAGCTACGCCACCGACGCGCCGGACTGGGACGTGGTGCTCGATCTCGACGCGCTCGCCGATGAGGAGGGCAAGAACTGGGTCTGGCGCGGCGCCGACTGCCTGGCGCCCGATTACATGCGCTGCATGATCACCCTGTCGGACGGCGGGTCGGACGCGGCCGCGACGCGCGAATGGGACATGGAGTCCCGCAGCTTCGTCGAGGACGGGTTCCGTATTCCCGAAACCAAGGGGTCGTCGGCCTGGATCGACGCGGACACCCTGCTTATCGCCACCGCGCTCGATCCGGAGGAGGCCACCACGTCCGGCTATCCCTTCGTGGTCAAGCGCTGGCGGCGCGGCACGCCGATCGAGGACGCCGAAACCGTCCTTACCGGCGCACGCGACAATGTCGGCGTCTGGCCGGCCCGCTTCGAAACCGAGGACGGCACGGCCTACATGGCGGCGGTGCAGGCGGAGAGCTTCTTCGAGAGCATCTACTGGCACCTGCCCGACGGCGCGTCGGCCGAGCCGGTGCGCATGCCGTTGCCGCGCAAGGTGACGCCGCGCGGCCTGTTCCGCGGACAGCTCGTCTTCACCATCGAGGAGGACTGGACGCCGCAAGACGGCGGCGCGACCTATTCCGCCGGCTCGGTCTTGAGCTTCGACATGGCCGAGTTCGCCGAAACCGGCGAGCGCCCGGCGATCGAGGTGGTGTTCAGCCCCACCGAGCGCCAGTCCATCGGCTCGGTGGCGGGAACCGCGGAACATCTCCTCATGGTCGTCAACGACAATGTGGTCGGCCATCTCTTTGCGCTGGAATACGGCGCGGACGGCTGGACGCGCACCGAGGTCGAAACCCCCGACAACGCCGCGATCACCATCACCACCGCGGACGATCAAGGCGATCTCGCCTATGTGAACGTGGAAGGCTTCCTGACCCCGGAAACCCTGCAGCGGGTCACGCCGGACCTCACCCTGGAGACCGCCAAATCGGCCCCGGCCTGGTTCGACACCGAAGGCCTCGTGGTCGAACAGCGCCAGGCTGAAAGCACCGACGGGACGATGATCCCCTACTTCATCGTGCGCGCCGAGGATGCGGCTGAAGCCGGTCCCACCCTGCTCTACGCGTATGGCGGCTTCCAGGTCTCGCTGACGCCGACCTATTCCGGCACGCTCGGCCGGTCCTGGCTGGAGAACGGCGGGACCTACGTGCTCGCCAATATCCGCGGCGGGGGCGAGTTCGGCCCGGCCTGGCACCAGGCGGGTCTGCGCAGCAACCGCCAGCGCATCTATGACGACCTGATCGCGGTGGCCGAGAGGCTGATCGCGGACGGGGTGACCACCGCCGACCAGCTCGGCGTGCAAGGCGGCTCGAACGGTGGGCTGCTGACCGGCGTGATGTACACTCAGCGGCCCGATCTGTGGGGCGCGGTGATCAGCCAGGTGCCGCTTCTGGACATGCTGCGCTTTCATCAGCTGCTCGCCGGCGCAAGCTGGCAGGACGAGTACGGCTTCCCCGACGAGACCGCCGAGGAGCGCGCCTTCCTGCGCCAGATCTCACCCTATCACAATATCGAGCCGGGAACCGACTATCCCCCGCTCTTCCTTCTGACGTCGACCAAGGACGACCGCGTCCATCCCGGCCATGCCCGGAAGATGGCCTATGTTCTCGACGCGCTCGGCGAGGACGTCCTCTATTACGAGAACATGGAGGGCGGCCACTCCGCGGCGGCGAACCTGGAGGAAACCGCCAAGCGCCTGGCGCTGGAGTTCACCTTCCTCATGCAGGAGCTGATGGGCCCGGCCGAAGGCGAAGACGGCGCCGGCGGACAGGGCGCCTCGCAGTAAGCGGCGTCAAAGTATGAACCTGAAAACCCCGGCGCGCCGCGCCGGGGTTTTTTCGGGATCGTCGAGGCGACTCCCGCCGCGCCGATCACGAGGCCTACACGGCGTTCAAACGCGAGACCGGCACGACGCCGAAAGCATTCCGGGCCGCGCGCAGGCCAGCCTGACAGCCCGCGCCACCGGCGAAAATTTCGCCAACCTCCTGATTTCTCCGGATTCATTTTTCTGGACATCATATAAGGATATCTTTATATCCATATCTGCGCCGATTTGAGCTTCAGCTTGCGGGCGCGGTATAAGTGCGGCTAAAGCGAGGCGGTTGGTTTAGAAGCGTTTTACGCGCTCCTTCCGTTCGCAGCCTCCTTGTCCCGCGCCCCGCAGCTCACGCGGCCGGCGCGATGGAACAAGGAGACTGTTATGGCCGACACCGCACTCGCCCCCGTTCGCGCCCACGCCCACGCCCACGCCCACGCCGGTCGCCGCCGGCTGATCGATGCCGTGGAACGTTCGCGCCGCGCGCCGATGCGCGCCGTGCTCCTTGGCTGCGGCGTGGTCAATGGCGGGCTCGGCGGTCTCATTCCCGAGGGCGTCGAGATCGTCGCCGTGCTGGCGCGCCGCGTGCGGCCGGAGGGTGTCCTGGGCGCGCCGGTCTTCACCGATCCCGACGCGGTCTTCGCGCTTAAACCCGATCTCGTCATCGAGGCGCTTCCCGGCGGCGGGCTCGCCGAGCGGCTGCTGGAGCGCGCGGTGAATGCGGGCTGCCATGTGATCACCGCCAACAAGGACGTGGCCGCCCGCCGGCCCGACCTCGTCCGCCGCGCCGAAGCGCAGGGCTTGGTCTTCGCCTGCTCGGCGGCCGTGGGAGGCGGCGCGCCGGTGCTGGAGACCGTGCAGGCGCTGGCCGAAACCGGCGCGGGGCTGATGCGGGCGCGCGGGGTCCTGAACGGCACGTCCAATTTCGTCCTCGACCGGGTTTTGCGCGGCGAGCCGCTGGACGCGGCGGTCACGGCCGCTCAGGCGGCCGGCTTCGCCGAAGCCGACCCGAGCGCCGATCTTGACGGGCTCGACGCCGCCAACAAGCTCGCCCTGATCGCGCGCGCCGCGTGGGGCGTGGAGCTTGATCCCGGTGAGATCGAGGCGCGCTCCATCACCGAATTGACCCTGACCGAGATCGAGGCCGCCCGCGCGGCGGGGCGCGTCATCCGGCAAGTGGCCCTGGTGTCGCGGAGCCCGGCCGGGGTGAAGGCGCGGGTGCGCCTGGATGCGCTCGGGCTGGACGATCCGCTGGCGCGAACGAAGGACGAAGGCAATTGCGTGGTGCTCACCCCGGAGTGCGGCGCGCGCGTGATCGTGGCCGGCAAGGGCGCCGGGCGCGGTCCCACCGCGGCCAGCATGGCCGCCGACCTCAAGCGCCTGTCCAAGGCGGTGTGTCCATGAGCGCGGCGCTGAACCTGGACCCGGCGCTTTGCGCGCCGGTGAGCGAGCTGGTTTGCGGCTTCACCCGGCCCGCCCCCGCAACCGGCTGGCTGGAGGCGTGCGGCCGGGTGATCGGTCCGGAAGACGGCCCCGCCACAGTTGTGCTCGGCGGCGTCTCGGCGGGCCGCCGCCTGATCGAGGACTCGGACGGGCCGGGCTGGTGGCCCGGCGTTGCGACGCATGGCGGGGCGCTCGATCCGGCCCGGCGCCGGCTTCTAAGCCTTGATTTCGTAGACGCCGCGGCGCCCTTCCCGACGCTCGCCGATCAGGCCGAAGCGGTTCTCGCGCTCGCCGATGCGGCGGGCATTGAACGTTTCGCCCTCGTCGGGGCGAGCTATGGCGGCGTGATCGCCCTGGAGCTCGCCGCGCGCGCGCCGGAACGGGTGCGAAAGCTCGATATTCTGTGCGCGGCGGCCCGGCCCAACCCCATGGCCACGGCCTGGCGTTCTATTCAGCGTGAGACGGTGAAGCTGGCGGTCGAAGCCGGTGATCCGGCCCGCGGGATCGATCTTGCGCGGCGCCTGGCCATGACCACTTACCGCACCCACGAGGAATTCGCGCAGCGCTTCAGCCGCCCGCAGCCGGGACAACGCGACGCAACGGGCGTGGAGGCCTATCTCGCCGCGCGCGGCGCGGCCTACGCCGACGCGACAAGCCCGGACCGATTTCTCGCCCTGTCAGCCTCCATGGACAGCGCCGATGTGGCGGTGGAGCGCATCACCGCGCCCGCCCGCTTCCTTGCGGTGGCGAGCGATCGACTGGTCCCGCCCGCCGATATCGAGGCGACCGCAGCACGGATGGCTCGGGCGCAGGTGGAGACGATCGAGAGCCTCTACGGCCATGACGCCTTTCTCAAGGAGACCGCGCGGGTCAACGCCTTCCTCGGCGGCGCGCCATGACGGGTTTGCGCACCCGGGCCGTCCGCGCGGGCATCACCGCCGATCCCGGTCACGACGCGGTGGTGGCGCCGGTGAGCGTCTCGGCCGCCTACCGCCGGGCCGATCCCGGCGCCCCCGGCGCGTTCGATTACGGCCGCACCGGCCAGCCGGGCCGCGCGCTTCTCGCCGAGGCCATCGCCGATCTGGAAGGCGCCGCCGCCGCGGTGGTGGTCTCAAGCGGCATGGCCGCTATCGATCTGGTGCTCAACGATCTTCCCAACGGCGCCCGCGTTGTGTGCGCCCATGATTGCTATGGAGGAACGCGCCGGCTCATGGATGCGCGCGCCGTCCAGCGCGGCTTCGAGCTGGTCTACGCCGACTGCACCGATCCGGCCGCGCTTCAGGCGGCGCTGGCGCCGGGCGCTGCGCTTCTGTTTCTGGAAACGCCGTCCAACCCGCGCCTGCGGGTCACCGATCTCGACGCGGCCTGCGCGGCCGGCCGGAGGGCCGGCGCGGTGGTGGCGGTGGACAACACCGTGCTTACCCCGGCGCTCCAACGGCCCTTGGACCATGGCGCGGACCTGTCGGTGAGTTCGATCACCAAGATGCTCAACGGCCATTCCGACATGATCGGCGGCGCGGTCGCCTGCGCCGATCCCGAGCGCGCCGAGCGCCTGGGCTGGTGGGCGAACGCCGCCGGGGCGAGCGCGGGCGCGTTCGACGTGTTCCTGGCGCTTCGAGGACTGCGCACCTTGCCGCTGCGCGCCGCGGCGCAGAGCGAGTCCGCGCGTCTCGTGGCCGAAGCGCTGGCCCGGCATCCCCGGGTCGAGCGCGTCGATTATCCCGGTCTGGCGAACCATCCCGGCCATGCGATCGCAGCCCGCCAGCAGGCCGGTTTCGGTCCGCTGTTGAGCTTTGAGCTTGAGGGCGGCGTGGCGGCGGCGCGCAGCTGCGTGAGCGCCTTGAGGCTCTTTACGCTGGCCCAGTCGCTGGGCGGGGTGGAGAGCCTCGCGGCGATCCCTGCGACCATGACCCATGCGGCGATGACGCCCGAAGCCCGGCGCCACGCCGGCGTCGGGGACGGGCTGGTGCGGCTGTCGGTGGGCCTGGAAGCGCCGGAGGATCTGATCGCCGATCTGGAGGCGGCCCTTGGCGCCTAGCGGTGGTCCAGCGATTCTCCCGCGGCCAGAATCGGGCTGGCGTCGATGGCCTCGGCGTTCATCAGCGCCGCCACGCGCTGAAGCGAGGCGATCAGCATGTGACGCTCCCAGCTTGGCAGCTGGTGGAACGCTTCGATAAAGCCGGCCTGGAGCAATTGCGGAGACCGCGCGGCCGCGGCGGAGCCCTCCTCGGTCAGCTCGGCCAGAACCGCGCGGCGATCGGTGTCGCTCTTGGCGCGCTTGACCAGGCCGGACGCGGTCAGGCGGTCGAGAATGGCGGTTATCGTCGGCTGGCTGAGCGAGACGTTGCGCGACAGGGTGCTGGGCTTGATCGGGCCGCTGCGCGCCAGCGCCTGGAGCACCACGAGCTGCGGGGCGGTGAGCCCAGTTTCCTTCACAAGGGTCTTGGACCTCAAATCGACCGCGCGGATGATCCGACGCAGCGCGATCAGGATTTCGTCATGGTCGCTCATGAACTCCTCGCCGCTGACGTGATGCATGTCCCTTATTCCTGATTTATTCCTGATTTGCCGCGGCTGGAAGCGTGTTTCAGCAGATTGCTTCGTTCTGGAACTAAATGCCGGTGATTCGGCGACCTCATATGCTGCGCTGTCAAAAGACATCATCTCGTTGCAATTCTGCAACGAGATAAAAAAAGCTATATAAATCAGATAGTAGAATAGCTTGCTTTGGCCGACATGGCTAGGCGGATGCGTGAAATGTGTTTCGCCCTCATAGGATTGATTGGCCGAACCAAGCGTAAAAATATAAATCGGGCCGGAAACAATTTCGGAGGCGAGGCTATGATCAATTTCAAGAAACGCGTACTTGCGACGTCCATGCTCACCGCTGCGGCGATGGCTGCGGGCGGGGCGGCGAACGCGCAGGTCGACGTGGTGACCGTGACCGCCACCAAGGTGGAGAGCACCACCCAGGACATTCCCGTCGCCGTGTCGGCGCTCGACGCCTCGACGCTGGACGAGCTGAACGTGGACGTGTTCACCGACTATCTGGTGCAGCTGCCCGGCGTGACCGCCGGCGGCGGCGGCCCCGGCCAGAACACGATCTATATCCGCGGCGTCGCCTCCACCACGCCGAACCTGACGGTCGCCGGCGTCGCCGGCCTGTCGCCGAACGTGGCCTTCTATCTCGACGAGCAGCCGCTGGCGCAGCCGGGCCGGAATCTCGACGTCTATGCGGTCGACCTTGAGCGCGTGGAAGTGCTGCCGGGTCCGCAGGGCACGCTCTTCGGCGCCTCCTCCCAGGCCGGCACCGTGCGCCTGATCACCAACAAGCCGGCGATCGGCGAATATGAGGCCTACGCCAATTTCGGCTTCGCCTTCACCGAAGAGGGCGAGGAGAGCTACAAGACCGAGGCGGTCGTGAACCTGCCGGTCGGTGAAAAGTTCGCGCTGCGCGGCGTCGCGTTCTGGGACCAGCAGGGCGGCTTCATCGACAACGTGCCCGGCACGATCAACACCAGCCAGTCCGCGCGCTATCGCGCCGCCGGCACGGTTCGCGACAACGGCGTGCCCGTCTCGTCGGTCCGGGAAGGCTTTCAGGCCGGCCAGGATCTTTCCCGCGTCACCTTCGAGGACGCCGACAACACGGCGCTGGTCGAGGAAGATTTCAACGACGCCACCTACACCGGCTTCCGCCTGGCGGGCCGTTACGAATTCAACGCCGACTGGCGCGCCACCGTCTCGGTGATGTCCCAGGAGCTGGAAACGGACGGCGTGTTCTTCCAGGACCCCGATCTGGACGACTGGGAGATCTCGCGCTTCGCCGAGGACGAGCTCACCGACGAGTTCGACAACTATTCCTGGACGCTCGAAGGCCGCGTCGCGGCGCTCGACGTGCTCTATACCGGCGCCTACACCGACCGGACCACCGAGCAGACCATCGATTACACCGACTACATGCTCGTGGGTCAGTACTTCCCGGTCTACACCTGTGATTCCACCGTGTCCTATCCCGGCGCCGCCGGACAGGACGGCGTCGTGGGCACCGCCGACGACAGCGATCCGTTCGGGACCTGCCACGCGCCGACCTCCTTCGTGTCCTCGTTCACCGAGACGACGACGGAAAGTCACGAATTCCGCTTCAACACGCCGCAGACCGACCGTTTCCGCGTCACCGCGGGCGCGTTCTACTCCAAGATCGAAATCGCGGAGCTGAACCGGTACAACTATCTGGGCTCGATCGACCGGGTGAACGCCGACGGTTCGGTGGGTCTTCTGGCGCTTCCGGCCAACTTCCCGCTGACCCTGCCCTCGGCGACGCCGGGCCAGGTCGGCAATGAGAGCGAAGGCTATGTCTCGCTCACCGAGCCCTTCGCCGCCGGCGAGGTGTTCCGCAACGACGTGCTGCGCACCGACGAGCAGGTCGGCATCTTCGGCGAGGCGACCTACGATATCGTTCCGGAAACCTTCTCGCTGACGGTCGGCGCGCGCTATTACGACGTCGAGGTGGATCTGCAGGGCAGCGCCAACTCGTCCTACGATGTGATCTATCCGGCCACGGTGGGCGGTGTGGAGGTCGACGCCCAGGCGTTCGGCACGAACATCTCGCGCCAGTTCGGTCCCGACGGGCCGGCCGCGGCGCCGCAGGTGGCAGCCACGGACGGCGTGATCTTCAAGGTCACCGGCCAGTGGACGCCGAACGCCAACCAGCTCTACTACGTCACCTATTCGGAAGGCTTCCGTCCGGGCCTCCTGAACCGTCCCGGCGGCGCGGCCGGCCCGGGCGGCTACACCGTCCCGTACGCGCTCGACACCGACGAGGTGACCAATTACGAGTTCGGCTGGAAGCTCGATCTGCTCGATCAGCAGCTGCGCTTCAACGGCAACGCCTTCTTTGTGGACATCGAAGGCATGCAGACCACGATCTTCGACCCGGTCATCACCAACCTGTTCTTCTCGGACAACGCGGCTGACGCCGAGGTGATGGGTGTGGAAGGCGACGTGACCTACGCGCCGGCCGATCTGCCGGGCCTGACGCTTTCCGGCGCGTTCTCGATCCTCGACACCGAGATCACCGAAGTGCTCGTGCCGACCGGCGACGTGATCGAGGGCGCCGAGCTGGCGTTCGCGCCGGGTCTGCAGCTCAACGCCCGGGCCCGCTATGAGTGGGGTTCCTATTTCGGCGGCGCGCTCGCCCACGTCCAGGGCACGTTCGTCTACTCCGACGAAAGCCGCTCCGACGTGATCGAGATCAACGCCGCGCCGGTCGAGGAGTACGTGCTTCTCGGCGCCGCGACGGGTCTCACCGCCGACAACTGGCGCGTCGAGCTCTATGTGGACAATCTCACCAACGAGAACGCCGAGCTGTCGAACAACTTCTACTTCGACCGCGAGCGCACCACGGTGGCGCGCCCGCGCACCTGGGGCGTTCGGTTCGGCGTCAGCTACTAAGCCGGAGCCGGGCGGCGCGGTTGTCACGCCGCCGCGCCGCCGCCATGTTTGCGACGCCCCGCCGGTCGACGGCGGGGCGTTTCGCCGTTCCAAGGAGCCAGTCTTGACCGTGGACGCCGCAAAGCCGCCGCAACGCGCCGAGCTTCAGGCCCTGATGCAGGCCGGGCGGTTCTCCGAGGCCCGCACTGCGCTTGAGGGCGTGCTGGCCGACGATCCCGGCGATACCGACGCGCTTTACATGGCGAGCGTGTGCGAGCGCTATCTCGGACGGCCCCGCGACGCGCTCGCCTTGATCGCCCGCCTGCTTGAGATCGCGCCGGACTTCGGCCGGGCGCTCCAGGAGGAAGGCCATATCCACCGCGCCCTGAACGATGCGCCGCGCGCCATGGCGAGTTATCGCGCCGCGGTGAACGCCAATCCGGGGCTGTTCGCCAGCTGGACCGGACTTGCAGACATCCTGGCGGCGTCGGGGCGGAGCAGCGAAGCCGGCTGGGCGCGTGCGCGCGCCGAACGCGCCCGCAGCCTGCCGAAGGAATTGCAGGCCGCCACCCACCATCTTTACGAGAATCGCCTGATCAAGGCCGAGCAGATCTGCCGCGCCTGGCTGCAGCGCCGGCCTCGCGATATCGAGGCGATGCGTTTGCTGGCCGAGATCGGCGCGCGCTTCGGCGTGCTGGACGACGCCGAATTCCTGCTGGAGAGCGCTGTCGCCTTCCAGCCGGACGATGCTGATTTGCGCGCCGACTATGTCCGGATTCTCAGAAAACGCCAGAAGCACGAGAAGGCGCTCGAAGAAGCGCGCACGCTGCACCGCAGCGCGCCGGACAACGTGATCTTCATCTCACAGCTCGCCGTGGCGGAGATGCAGGCCGGTCATTATGAGCGCGCCGTGGACCTGTTCGATCAGGTCCTCGCGTCCGCCCCGGGCGACATCGCCACGCTGACCGCCAGGGGGCATGCGCTGAAAACCTGGGGCCGCAGCGGTGAGGCGGTGGCGACCTACAAGGCCGCCTGCCGGGCCGATCCGGCCGCGGGCGACGCCTGGTACGCTCTGGCGAACCTGAAGACCTACACCTTTTCCGGCGAAGAGCTGGCGCAGATGAAGGCGCAGGAGGACGCGCCCGGCCAGACCTTGCAGAACCGGATCAATCTGTGTTTCGCCCTGGCCAAGGCCCATGACGATTCCGGCGAGCCCGACGCGGCGTTTTCCTATTACGAGCGCGGCAACGCGCTGAAAAAGCGTCAGACCCGCTACACCTCCGAGCAGATGGAGGCCGAATTCGAGGCGCAGAAGCAGGTCTGCACCCCCGGCCTCTTCGCAGACCGGGGCGGCAAGGGCCATGACGACCCCGCGCCCATCTTCATCGTCGGCCTGCCGCGCGCGGGATCGACGCTCATCGAGCAGATCCTCGCCAGCCACAGCCAGGTCGACGGCACGCTCGAACTGCCCAACATCCTCGCCTACAGCCAGGAACTGCGCGGCCGGGAACGATCCAGCCCGCGCTACCCGGCGGTTCTGGCCGAACTGGCGGACGAAGATCTCAAGGCCTATGGCCGCCGCTTCATCGAGGAGACGGCGGTGCACCGCAAGGGCGCGCCTTTCTTCACCGACAAGATGCCGAACAATTTCAGGCATATCGGTCTGATCAAGCTGATTTTGCCGAACGCCAAGATCATCGACGCGCGCCGCAGCCCGCTGGATTGCTGCGTCTCGGGTTTCCGCCAGCTCTTCGCCGAGGGCCAGGAATTCACCTACGGGCTGGAGGAGATCGGCCGGTATTATCGCGGCTATGTGGACCTGATGGACCATTGGGACCATGTGCTGCCCGGCGAGATACTGCGCGTGATCCATGAGGACGTGATCGCAGACCTTGAGGGCGAGGTGCGCCGCCTGCTCGACTTCCTGGGTCTGCCCTTCGAGCAGGCCTGCGTGGACTTCCACAAGACCGAGCGCGACGTGCGAACAGCGAGCTCCGAACAGGTGCGCCAGCCGATCAACACCAAGGGGCTGGAGCAATGGCGGCGCTACGAGCCCCATCTGGGCCCGCTCAAAGCCGCTCTGGGGCCGGCTCTGAAGGACTGGCGCCGCGACGCTCCCAGGCGCGCCTCGACCGACTGATTCCTCTGCCGCCGCCGGCGAAAGGACGATGATGAAAAAGACCAAGACGTTCGAGCCCGCCGTGTTCATTCCGGCCGCCTTGCTGGTCCTTGCCGGCGTGGCGTACGCGATGATCGCCGGCGACCAGGCCGAAACGATCTTTGTGGCCTTGCGCGACACCATCACGCAGAACGCCGGTTGGGTCTATTCGGTGGGCGTGGGCGCGTTTCTCATCGCCGCCCTCATCGTCGCGTTTTCCGACTGGGGCCGGATCAAGCTGGGGCCGGATGACAGCGAGCCGGAATATCCTTTCATGCCCTGGTTCGCCATGCTGTTTTCGGCCGGCATGGGCATCGGCATCATGTTCTTCGGCGTCGCCGAGCCGATCACCCACTTCATCGACGCGCCCTACGGAAATCCCGAGACGGTGGAGGCGGCCGAGCAGGCCATGGTCTTCACCTTCTTCCACTGGGGCGTCCACGCCTGGGCGGTCTACGTGATCGTGGGTTTGAGCCTGGCCTATTTCTCCTTCCGCCACGGCCTGCCGCTGACGATCCGCTCCTCGCTCTACCCGCTGATCGGCGAGCGCATCTACGGACCCATCGGCCATGCGGTGGACGTCGTGGCGATCCTGGGCACGCTGTTCGGCGTGGCGACTTCTCTGGGCTACGGCGTGTCCCAGATCAACGCCGGCCTCGACTCCCTGTTCGGCACCGGAATTTCGCGCGAGATCCAGGTGGGGCTGATCGTGGTGATCACCGCCATGGCCACCATCTCGGTGCTCGCCGGGCTCGACGCCGGGATCAAGCGCTTGAGCGAGATCAATCTTTTTCTTGCCATCGGTCTGATGCTCTTCGTGCTGATCGCCGGGCCGACACTGTTCCTGATCAGCGCCTATGTGCAGAATATCGGCGATTACGTCGACCAGCTGGCGCGTCTGACCTTCAATGTCGACGCCTATGGCGACGGTGCCTGGGTCAATTCCTGGACGCTGTTCTACTGGGGCTGGTGGATTTCCTGGTCGCCCTTCGTGGGCATGTTCATCGCGCGCGTGTCGCGCGGGCGCACGATCCGCGAATTCATCCTCGGCGCGCTGCTTGGACCGACCCTGTTCAGCTTTCTTTGGATGACGATCTACGGCAATGCGGCGCTGCGTGAAGTGCTCGCCGACACCGCTTCGCCGATTCTCGAGGTGGTGCGAAACGGGGACACCCCGCTTGCGCTCTTCGCCTTCCTGGACACGCTGCCCTTCACGGCGATCACCTCGGTGGTGGCGATCGTTCTCGTCACCACCTTCTTCGTGACCAGTTCCGATTCCGGCTCGCTGGTGAAATCGACGCTGGCCTCGGGCGGGGCGCTCACCCCGCCGGTCTGGCAACGCTTCTTCTGGGCGGTGCTGGAAGGCGTTGTGGCGAGCGCGCTGCTTCTCGCGGGCGGGCTTGCGGCCCTTCAGGCGGCCACGATCGCCGCGGCCTTGCCGTTCACCATCGTGATCTTCCTGGCCTTCATCGGTTTGATGCGCGCCTGGACCATGGAGACCGCCCGCCGGGCCGGGGCGAAAACCGCCGCGCAACTGCCCGTGGAGGGCGCCGCCGTGCCCTGGCGGGTCAAGCTCAAGCTCATGTTTTCAAGGCCGGATGAGGCCGAAGTGCGCGCCTGGATGGGCGAGACGGCCAAGCCCGCGCTCGCCGACGTCTGTCCGGAGATGGAGAAGCAGGGCCTCGCCGCCACGGTGGTGGAGGAGGACGGCAAGCTCTGGCTCACCGTCGACCATGGCGACCAGCCGGAGTTCATCTACGGGCTGGAGCTGAAATTCTACGAGGGCGACGGCTATGAGGGCACGCTGGACGACAAGGATATCGGCTATGCGCGCGCCGAGGTCTTCCTCCGCGAAGGCGGTCAGCACTACGACATTTTCGGCTACACCAAGGCCCAGCTCATCCGCGACCTGTTGCGCCAGTACGAACGCCACCGCCAGTGGATTCACCACATGGTGAACGTCAACTGATCGCCGCGCCGCCCGGGCGGGCTTCTGAGTCGAGGTGACGGGTGAGAAACCGCACCTGATCCTCCACGACCGCCTCAAACCAGGCGCCGTGGTAGATTTCGAAATGGCCGGCGGGATAGTCGATCGCCTCGCCGCGCGGAGCCTTGCGGGCGGCGCGGCGCTGAACCTCGCCGGGAATCAGGCTGTCCTTGTCGGCCACGCATACCAGGACGGGCGCGGCGATCTTGTGCGCCTTGCGCAGCGGCTTGTAGGCGGCGAGCTCGAGCACCAGGCGGGCGGCGACCTTGTTGGGGATCGGCAGGCCGCCGGGCGACAACGCCTCCATCTCGCTCAGCGTGTCGGGCGTGGTCATCACCGCCAAATCACCCGGTTTCCCGATCAGGCCGACATATTTCGGCGACAGCCGCAAGGCGCGCCGGACGGCGTCCTCCACACCGGCGCCGGCGAGCCTGAGCATCTGCCCGACGCTGAGCGCGCCGGTGAGCGCCATCGGATCGACCGCGGCGCACTGGATGACCACGGCGGCCACGTCCGGTCTGCGCGCGGCCACATGCATGACCTGCCCGCCCCCCAGAGACGTGCCCCACAGGGCGACGCGCTCGGGATCGACGCACGCCTGCGCCTTGAGCACGTCCAGCGCCGCCATGATCTCTCGATGGCGCACGCCCAGATCGATCAGATGGCGCGGCTCGCCGTCGCTTTCGCCCCAGGTGGAATAGTCGAAGGTCATCGCCGTGACGCCGGCCGCGGCGAAGCGCGCGGCGTAGGTGCGGACCGCGATGTCCTGAACGCCGCCTCCGCCATGGCACAACAGCACCGCCGGCGAGGGACCGGCGCCGGGGGCCAAGAAAAGGGTCGCGCCCAAGCGCAATCCGTCACATTCGAATCCGAAGGCGGTTTCCGCCGCCGCGTCGTCGCCAAGGGTGTCTCGCATCTGCATGCCTCGCTTTGCTTCTTGCCGGCGCCAAGCCGTGCGGCAAGAATGAGCAAAAGCTCGCATATGCTCTACTCGCAGGAGCCCGTGACATGGCCGCGCCGATAAATGCGTTGAAAAAACAGCCGGTTCAGGCGCGTTCGCGGGGTCTTGTGGAGGCCGTCATCGACGCCGCGGCTCGCATTCTGGTGGAGGCCGGCCAGGCGGGTTTGACGACCAATCATGTGGCCGAGCGCGCCGGGGTGTCGATCGGATCGCTCTATCAGTACTTCCCCGACAAGACCGCGATACTGGCCGCCTTGTTCGCGCGCCATCACGCCGAGATCGTTCAGATCTTCGAAAGCGCGCCGGTGTGCGGCGACGATCTCGAAGCCGATCTGCGCGCGATCATCGACGCGGCCGTGGCGGCCCATCAGGTCGATCCCGCGCTGCATGAAGCGCTGACCGCGTGCGCGCCGACCCTGGCGCCCTATGTGGATTTTCCGGCGATCCGGGCGGACCTGTCGCACCGGTTCGCCGCCTTTTTCGAACAATACGCCGCCGAGATCGCGCCGCGCGCGCCGGCCGATGCGGCGTTCATCGCCGAGCATGTGATCGAAAGCGTCGTGCACGGCGCTGTGCTCTATGCGCCGCAACGTCTCGGCCCGGCGCTGGCTGAGGACCTGGCGAAGATGCTCGCCGGCCACCTGGCGGCCGGATGAGCGCTAAGCCTTCAACGCCTCGCCCTGCAGCGCGCACAGCTCTTTCACGCCCTTGCGGGCGAGCGTGAACAGCGCTTCGAACTGCTCCGGACGCATCGGCCGGTCCTCGGCGGTGGCCTGGACCTCGATGACGCCGCCCTCGGCGGTGAGCACGAAATTGGCGTCGGTCTCAGCGACCCGGTCCTCCTCGTATTCCAGATCAAGCCGGGCCTCGCCGTCGATGATCCCGCAGCTCACCGCGGCGAGCTGGGCGTGGACGGGATCGGTCTTGATCACCTCTTCCTCGAGCAGGTAGCCCACCGCCTGCTTCAGCGCGAGCCAGGCGCCGGTGATCGAGGCGGTGCGCGTACCGCCGTCGGCCTGCAGCACGTCGCAATCAATGAGGATCTGGCGCTCGCCCAGCGCCTTGAGGTCGACGCACGCGCGCAGGGATCGTCCGATCAGGCGCTGGATCTCCTGGGTGCGCCCGGAGACCTTGCCGCCGGTCACCTCGCGGCGGGTGCGGGTATGGGTGGCGCGCGGCAGCATGGCGTATTCCGCCGTCACCCAGCCGCGCCCCTGCCCGCGCAGCCAGGGCGGCAGGGAGTCCTCGACGCTGGCCGTACACAGGACATGGGTGTTCCCGCAGCGCACCAGGCAGGAGCCCTCGGCGTAGGGGTTGAACCCCATCTCGAAGCGGATGTCGCGAAGGGTGTCGGGTCGGCGGCCGTCGGGGCGCATGGCGGGTCTCCTTGGTCTGTTCCGCCTTGCTACGCGCCTGAGCGTCCCGGTCAAGGCGCACGGCGGCTTATTGCGTGCCGGCGTGTGCGCGACTACCTCTTGTGTCATGGATGAACAGACCCGCTCGCTTTCCGGATTGCAGGCGCTGGACGTGCGCTCGCGGCGCATTTTCCGTGAGCTGGTGGAGACCTATCTGGCCACCGGCGAGCCGGTGGGCTCGCGCACCCTGTCGAAATCGGGCGTGCTGGAGCTTTCGCCGGCCTCGATCCGCAACACCATGGCCGACCTCGCCCAGGCCGGGCTTCTCACTGCGCCGCACGCCTCGGCGGGCCGGCTGCCGACCCATGCCGGTCTTCGCCTGTTCGTGGACGGGCTGTTGCAGATCGGCGACCTGGAACGCGAGGAGCGCAAGGATATCGAGGACCGGGTGAGCAATGCCGGGCGCCGGCCCGAGGAAGTGCTCTCCGAAGCCTCCAACCTCCTCTCCGGCCTGGCCGGCGGGGCGGGGCTTGTGGCCAGCCCCGAAAGCGAGGCGCCGCTGCGCCATGTGGAGTTCGTCAATCTCTCGCCCACCGAAATCCTCGCCGTGCTCGTCAGCGAGGACGGAGCGGTGGAGAACCGGCTGATGAAGGCGCCCGCGGGCCTGCCGCCGGCCGCGCTCATCGAGGCGGGCAATTATCTCTCCGCGCGCTTGCGCGGACGGACTCTCACCGAGGCGCTCAAGGACATTTCCGAGGAGATCACGGCGCGGCGCGCCCAGCTCGACGCGACGGCCGCCAGCCTTGTGGAACAAGGGCTCGCCGACTGGGGCGGGCCGGACAGCCGCACGCTCATCGTGCGCGGTCAGGCCCGGCTTCTCGAAGCGGTGGAGGCGACCGAAGACCTTGAGCGGGTGCGGCTGCTGTTTGACGACATCGAGCGCAAGGAGGGGTTGCTCGCCCTGCTCGACGAGGCGCGCTCGGGCAAGGGCGTGCGCCTGTTCATCGGCTCGGAAAATCCGCTTTTCTCATTGTCGGGATCCAGTGTCATCGTCGCGCCCTACCGCAATCGCGAGAACAAGATCATCGGCGCGCTCGGCGTGATCGGCCCGACGCGTCTGAACTACGCCCGGGTCATCCCGCTGGTGGATTACACCGCCCAGGTCGTCGGCAAGCTGCTCGCCGGCGGCCGCTGAGCGGACCGAACCCTTGACCTTTCAAGCCCTGGACTTGATCTAGCCCCCATGACCGAAAACAACGCCAAGCCCGATTCCGAGACCCATCCCGAAGATCACGCCGAGGACGCCGTCTCCGGCGTCGGCGAGGAAAAGCAGGCCGGAGACGCGCCGCTGCCCGAGGATGAGCGTCCTGAGCTGGACGCTGAGCAGGAGGGCGAACACACGCCCGAAGAGCCCGGCCTCGACGCTCAGCTCGCCGAGGCCAAGGACAAGCTCCTGCGCGCCTATGCGGAGATGGAGAACACCAAAAAGCGCGCCCAGCGCGACGTGAAGGACGCGCGCGACTACGCCGTCACCGGCTTTGCGCGCGACATGCTGGACGTGGCCGACAATCTTTCCCGCGCCCTGTCGAGCATTGACGACGACGCCAAGAACAGCGCCGGCCCGGCGCTCCAGACGCTCCTGGAGGGCGTTGAACTGACCGAAAAGCGCTTGCTGAACACGCTCGAGCGCCACGGGGTGAAGAAGGTCGAGCCCGCCCCCGGCGACCCGCTCGACCCCAATCGTCACCAGGCCGCCGCCCAGGTTCCCGCCGACCAGCCCAAGGGCGCCATCGCCCACGTGATGCAGCCCGGCTACGTCATCGGCGAGCGCACCTTGCGCGCCGCCATGGTGGTGGTCAGCGCCGGCCCGGCCGGCGGCGGATCGGGCGGAGAAAAAGCGCCGGAGAAAACGCCCGAACCGCCCAAGGGCGGCGGCGTGGACGTGAGCGCCTGAAGCGGGCTTTACTTCCTGCGGCCGTGGACCGGATGCGTACTCGGCGCGTCCCGGTCTAGCTGGAGCCGGCTTGATGTCCGTATCGCTTGGCCGGATTATTCTCTACACCAAGCGCGTTGACGAGCTCGCCGCGTTTTACGCTCGGCATTTCAGCTTCGAGCTCATCCGCCGGGCCGGCGACCGAATCGTCGAGCTTCGCCCCGAAGGCGCGGGCGCGGCGATCCTGCTGCACCCGCTTGCGAAGGTCCGAAAGGACGGTCAGTCGGTCGTCAAATTGGTGTTCGGCGTGAAGGCGTCGCGCGGTTTCGCGACGCGGCGGCGCAGGCGGGTCTTCAGTTCGGGCCGTCGCACGACGGCGGCGGCTATGTCTTCGCCAACGCCAAGGACCGGGTGGGAAACTCCGTTTCGATTTCGAGCCGGGGCTTCGCGGACAACGATCCCCATTGAAAAGGGCGGCCTGTTTAGAGCCGCCCTTCTTCGTTTTATGGCCGGGCCTGTCCTAGTAGCGGCGGCGCGGCGCGGTGCGCGGCTCGCCGTTTTGCCAGTAGGTGGCGCCGTTGCGGTAGTCTTCATACCAGTACCGGCCCGAATACCGGTCGTAGTACAGCTCGGAATGGTTGGGGTTGTTCACGCTGTGGCCGCAGCCGCCGGGGCGCTGGCATCCGACCATGGCGCCGCCGACCGCGCCGACGGCCGCCCCGATGAGCGCGCCGGTCTCCGCATCGCCGTCGCCGACATTGTTGCCGATCACCGCGCCGGCGAGCGCGCCGGCTCCCGCGCCGACGGCCGCGCCGCGCACCCCCTGGTTCGTGGCTGAGCACGCCGACAGCACCAGCGGAACGGCGGCGAGAAGAGCAAGCTTGCGGATCATGCCGGTCTCCCTTTGAAGCGCATTGGGGCGCGGATTGCTGCGGCCCGCTGCATGAACCGTATTCCATCTGAACGCGGCTGAATTGAGGCTGAACGAGCCCGAACCCTAGCGATTGACCCGCCGGAGCGTCAGATTGATCCGCCCCGGCCGCCAGGCGCCGGGAAGCAGCGTCGAGGTCGCCGGATAGATCCGGTCCACGCCGTGATGGCAGGCGCGCGCCAACCCGCCGAGCACCACCACGTCGCCGGAACTGAGCATCAAGGAGCGCGTGGCGTCCTTGCGCGACGGACCGCCCAGCCGGAACCGCGCCCGGTCGCCGAGGGAGACCGAGACCACCGGCGCGTTCACCGCCTGTTCGTCATTGTCCACGTGAAGCCCCATCCGCGCCTGCGCGTCGTACCAGTTCACCAGGCAGGCTTCGGGCGGATCGGGCCAGCCTGAGACGGCGTTCCAGAGATCGAGCAGGACCTGCGGCATGGCCGGCCAGGGCTCGCCGGTCACCGGATGGGCCGGCTCGTAGCGATAGCCCTTGTCCTTGTCGGTCACCCAGCCCAGCGGTCCGAAATTCGTCATCCGCACGCTCAAGGGCGCGCCGGTGCGCGGCATGGCGGGTTGATAGAGCGGGCTTTGCGCGACTCGCTCCAGCACCGCCTCCACCAGCGCGGATTGGGCGCAGCGGTCGAAGCGTTCGGGCAGAAGCTTGAAGCCGGGGGGTGAGATGAAGGCGGGCGTGGCCATCCCATGAGGTTAGCGGTGCACGATTTCGATTGAAACGATTCCCGTCACGCCCTTGCGCGCCTGCCCGCGCCTTCCTAAATCGCCCCGTGACGCGCAAGGACTTCACGTCCGCGTGAGTTTTCGATTTTCGCTTCGGGTCCGCCCGGGGCTGGTTTGAGCAAACACACCAAGCCGGGGGGCGATCCCCGCCAGGTCTCGGGCGCTTCGGGCCCGGCCCTCCGCCCGCCCCGCCGCAACACGGGAGACGAACACGCCATGAGCAAGGTAATCGGTATCGACCTTGGGACCACCAACAGCTGCGTCGCGGTCATGGACGGCGACAGCGCGAAGGTGATCGAGAACGCCGAGGGCATGCGCACCACCCCGTCCGTGGTCGCATTCTCCGAGGACGGCGAGCGCCTGATCGGCCAGCCGGCCAAGCGTCAGGCCGTGACCAACCCCGACCACACCTTCTTCGCCATCAAGCGCCTGATCGGCCGGACCATGTCCGACCCGACGGTGAAGAAAGACAAGGACATGGTGCCCTACGCCATCGTGGAGGGCTCCAACGGCGACGCCTGGGTCCAGGGCCGCGACAAGAAATACGCGCCGAGCGAAATCTCCGCCTTCATCCTTCAGAAGATGAAGGAGACCGCCGAGAACTATCTCGGCGAGAAGGTGGAAAAGGCCGTCATCACCGTTCCGGCCTACTTCAACGACGCCCAGCGCCAGGCCACCAAGGACGCCGGCAAGATCGCCGGCCTTGAAGTGCTGCGCATCATCAACGAGCCGACCGCGGCCGCGCTCGCCTATGGCCTTGATAAGGGCGACAGCCGCACCATCGCGGTCTACGACCTGGGCGGCGGCACGTTCGACGTGTCGATCCTGGAGATCGGCGACGGCGTGTTCGAGGTGAAGGCCACCAATGGCGACACCTTCCTGGGCGGTGAAGACTTCGACCTGCGCATCGTCGAATACCTCGCCGACGAGTTCAAAAAGGAGCAGGGCATCGACCTGCGCTCCGACAAGCTCGCGCTTCAGCGCCTGAAGGAAGAGGCGGAGAAGGCCAAGAAGGAGCTCTCCAGCGCTTCGTCCTACGATGTGAACCTGCCCTTCATCACCGCCGACGCCTCGGGTCCGAAACACCTGAACATGAAGCTGTCCCGCGCCAAGCTGGAGAGCCTCGTGGAGGACCTGGTCAAGCGCACGATCGAGCCGTGCAGGGCGGCGCTGAAGGACGCCGGCATCTCCGCCTCCGACATTGACGACGTGGTGCTGGTGGGCGGGATGACCCGCATGCCGAAAGTTCAGGAGGCCGTGAAGGGCTTCTTCGGCAAGGACCCGCACCGCGGCGTGAACCCGGACGAGGTCGTGGCCATGGGCGCGGCGATCCAGGCCGGCGTGCTGCAGGGCGATGTGAAGGACGTGCTGCTGCTCGACGTGACCCCGCTCTCGCTGGGCATCGAGACGCTCGGCGGCGTGTTCACCCGCCTGATCGACCGCAACACGACCATCCC
>JBKHAZ010000188.1:0-5549 GCA_046542605.1 Oceanicaulis sp.
TGGTCAACGAAATCGCGCCGCGCGTCCACAATACCGGCCACTGGACCCAGGACGCCTGCCTGACCGATCAGTTCGAACAGCACATGCGCGCGGCCGCCGGCTGGCCGCTGGGCGATCCCGCCCCGTTCGCGCCGGCGCGCATGATCAATCTCATCGGTCATGACGCCGACGATTGGCGGCGCTGGCTCATCGAGCCGGGCGCGGTGCTCCACCTCTACGGCAAGCGCGAGACGCGCGAGGGCCGCAAGATGGGCCATGTGAACATCGTCGAGCGGGGGTGAGGTGCGGTCTGCTTCAGCAGATCAATCGACCCGGCGGGTCGATTGAAGCAAGCGAACGGGCCGGCGGGCCCAACAGGGGCTCTGTCCTCCCCCGATGGTTGCACCGTGGTCCGCGTCGCGAGACGGAAGACAGGCGCTGAAGTCGCCTTCTCTCCTCTTTAAGGAGAGAAGGTGAGGATCAGGGGTGGGGTTCGGTTTAAGCGCTGCGGTCGATCCGGCTGAGGCGAGGGGGCGTCAACGCCGTCTCCATATCTGACGAGGTGAGCGCCTCGCGTCGCCGGCGCGGTGATCGCCGCCCTAAAGCTTCCAGCCGGCATGTATGGCCGCGATGCCGCCGGAGAGGTTCTCCACCGTCACCTGTTTGAAACCGGCGTCCTCCAGCTCGGCGGCGAAGGCGCTCTGGTGGGGGAAGCGGCGGATGGACTCCACCAGATACTGATAGCTGTCGCGGTCCTTGGCGATCTTTTCGCCGAGCACCGGAATCGCGTTGAACGACCAGGCGTCGTAGATCTTTTCAAGCGCGCGCGTGGTGGGGCGCGAGAACTCCAGGCACACGAACCGGCCGCCGCGCTTGAGCACCCGGCGCATCTCGCCGAGCGCCGTGATCCGGTCAGTGACGTTGCGGATGCCGAACCCGATGGTGACCGCGTCCGCGCTCTCATCGTCGAAGGGCAGCATCTCCGCGTTGGCCGTGACCCAGTCGAGCCGGTCGCGTGCGCCGCGTTTAAGGCCGGCGCGCAGCATCTGCTCGTTGATGTCGGCGACCACGGCCTCGGCCATGGCGCCGCCGCGGCGCTTCTGCAGCCGGTCGCAGCGGTCCAGGAAATCGCGCGCAATGTCGCCGGTGCCGCCGGCCACGTCGATGAGGCGCGCGCCGGGGCGCGGCCCGGCCTTGGTCACCGTGATCTCCTTCCAGACCCGATGCACGCCGAGGCTCATCAGATCGTTCATCAGATCATAGCGCCGGGCGCTGGACTCGAAGACGCGGCGGACAAGGCCCTGCTTGTCCTCGCGGGCGACTTCCCTGAAGCCGAAGGAGACGGTGTCTTTGCTCATGGCCGGCAAGCTAGAGCGCAAGCCGCGTCAGCGCCAGAGGGGTGCGGCGACGCGGATCACGCCCCGCCTGCCAGCCGGCACTCGCGGTCGGTTTCGCCAGGCACGCCCAGCACCGCCGCCTCGCCCATGTTCCAGAAGAACAGCGCCGCGTCATTGGGCGCCTCGTAGCGCGATCCGGTCTCCGCCTCGACCCGGTCGAGATCATAGGTCTGGGAGTCGAACTCGATGCGCGCGGCCTCCTGCAGGAAGCGGGCCTCGACCTCCAGGTCGCCGCACAAAAACTCATAGGTCTCGCTTTCGGCGTACGGGTTGGCCGAGCCCATGCGGCGATCGCCCGGCGTGTCCTCGCCGCAGGCGGCGAGGGTGGCGGCGGCGAGCACCGGCGTCAGAATCAAAGCGCGCATGGCGAACCCTTTCAAACAGCATTCGGCCCGGTAACTCGCTCTTGGCCGCCAAGGTTCACCGCTTCGATGCGGTTCCTCCCGGTCTCGTGGGCGAAGATCGAAAAGCCCGCCGTCTCCCGCCAGCCGCCCGTTTTGCCGTAAAAGGCCAGCATCACCGCCTCGCCGGGCGGAGCGAAGGCGGAGATGCGGAACGCGCACGCCTCAGCCAGCGTCATCTCGCCCACCGCGCGGCGGGGATCGTCCATGGCGCACAGAAGTTTCAGCCCGGCGCGGGCCTGGGCGAGGCGGTCGGAGGCTGCGGCCAGCGCCCGCCAGCCGCCGCGCCAGGGACAGTCGGCGACCAGGGGCTGGGCCTGCAGCGCGCCGCCGTCCGCGGTGTAGACGCGCCAGGCGATGTCGTAGACGGGCCGGTCTTCGGCCGCGACCGGACCGGCCTCCAGCAGGGAGGCGAAGCGCCAGCGCGCCGCCACGGCGTGGCGCCCGCCGGGATCGGGCGGCAGCGAGCGGGTGATCGCATCGCGCAGCTCGCGCGCGATCTGATCGGTCCAGGGATTGTCGCCGGCTTCGTACAGCGCGGGGTGGTCGGCGTGCGCACGTCGCACAGCCGTCGCCTCCAGCGCCGCGCGCGCCAGATCCGCCGCGCTCACGGCGCCCTTCGGGCTCGCCCCGCCGCGCGCCATCGCTACAGTTCCCATCGAACCGACATCATGGGAGAAGGGTGATGCCTGAACTGCCCGAAGTCGAGACCGTGCGCCGGGGCTTGCAGCCGGCCATCGAGGGGCGTCGCATTTTGGCCGCACGGGCGAACCGGCCGGATCTGCGCTTCGCCTTGCCCGAGCGGTTTGAAGCGCGGCTGACCGGCACGCGGGTGGAGCGCCTGGACCGGCGGGCCAAATATCTGCTGGCGCGGCTGGGATCGGGCGAGACCCTGCTGATGCATCTGGGGATGTCGGGCCGCTTTTCCATCCAAGCCGAGGATACGGCGCGCCAGCCGGGCGATTTCGTCTATGCGCCCGCGGCGAACCCGAAGCACGACCATGTGGTGTTCAAGATCGAGGGCGGCGTGACGGTCACCTACAACGATCCGCGCCGCTTCGGCTTCATGGACCTGTTCGCCACACGCGACGAGGCCGCCAACGCCTATCTGAGGGATCTGGGACCGGAGCCGGACTCAAACGCCTTCTCCTCGGCCTATCTCTCGGACGCGTTCAAAGGTCGCAAAAGCCCGGTGAAGGCCGGGCTCCTTGATCAGAGCGTCGTCGCGGGGCTCGGCAATATCTATGTCTGCGAAGCGCTGTGGCGGGCGAAAATCTCGCCGCGCCGGCTGTGCGCCTCGATCCCGGGGGCGCGCGCCGAACGCCTCGCCCCGGCGGTGCGCGCCGTCATCGCCGAAGCCATCGCGGCGGGCGGCTCGACCTTGCGCGACTACGCCGGAGTCGACGGCGCGATGGGGTATTTCCAGCACAGCTTCGACGCCTACGGCCGCGAGGGCGAACCATGCCGGCGCGGCGACGGCGGCGTGATCACGCGCATGGTCCAATCGGGCCGCTCCACCTTCTTCTGTCCGGAATGTCAGCGCTGACAAGAATTTTTATCGATGACAAAAACTCATATAGGCCCATATAAATGTTGTAGACACACAACAAATCATTGGGTATAAGATCCGCGCCGCCGGGACTCGCGGCCATGAAATGATCACATCCATGCGGTGAATGGCCGAACGGGCCGCGTCCGCGAGGGGGAAGGGAAAAGCGATGAAACAGATTCTGAAATCCGCCGCCGCGCTGGCCGCCGGTTTCCTGGCCGGCCTGAGCTTCGCCGGGCCTGCGACGGCCCAGGCCGAGTATGCTGCGATCGAGGCCGATCCCGCGCTGTGGTCGATCTCCGATTCGGACTCCACCGTCTACCTGTTCGGCACGGTGCACTTCCTGCCGCCGGAACTGGCCTGGCGCAGCGAGGCTGTGGACGCCGCCCTGGCGGACGCCGAAATCGTCTATCTGGAGACCGACGCGCTTTCGCCCGAAGCCCAGGCGCAGATGCAGCGGCTCATCCCGCAGCTGGGCCTGAACCCGCCGGGAACCGCGCTGACCGGGCTCATCAGCGACGCTGCGCTTGACGATCTCGCCGTGGTTGCGGGCCGGCTCGACCTGACGCCCGAGGCGCTGGCCGCGCAGATCGATCCCCTCAAGCCCTGGCTGGCGAGCCTGATGCTCGCGGTGCGCCAGATCGAAGCCGCCGGCTACGATCCCCAATCCGGCGTCGAGGCGAAAGTCACCGCGGCCGCGCAGGCGGCGGGCAAGGAGTTCGGGTATTTCGAAACCCTTGAGGAGCAGCTGCGCTTCTTCGCCGACCTGCCCCTCGACGTCCAGATCGCCGATTTCGAGGTCGGTCTCGACCAGATGGTCGAGGAGCCGGAGCTGCTGTCCGAAATGGTCCAGGCCTGGGCGGTCGGGGACACCCGGACGCTCGACGCCGCGTTCAACGGCGCCATGCGCGACAGCTCGGCGGAGCTTTATGACGCGATCATCGTGCAGCGCAACCGCAACTGGGTTCCGCAGATCGAGGCGGCGCTCGCCTCGGACCGGGATGTGTTCGTGGCGGTCGGCGCCGGGCACTTGCCGGGCGAGGACGGGGTCATCGCCCTGCTTCAAGCCAAGGGTCACGCGGTGACGCGCCGCTAGAGCGTCGCCGGTAGAACCTGCGCCTGAACCCGCCCGCCCCCGGGGTGTCGACCCCGGGGCGGGCTTCGTGTATAGCGGCGCGCGTTTTGTCGCTCACCTGCGCGCGCCGCTGTGATTTTCGGCGCGCCCCGAACCGCTTGGAGGGCCGCATGGCCTACAACACCATCCAGACCAAGACCGAAGGGCGCGTCGGCGTCATCACCCTGGACCGGCCGCAGGCGCTGAACGCGTTGTGCGACGAGCTCACCGCCGAGCTGACCGCCGCGCTCGCCGGGTTCGAAAAGGACGAGGATATCGGCTGCGTGGTGCTGACCGGATCGGCGAAGGCGTTCGCGGCCGGCGCCGACATCAAGGAGCTGCAGGAAAAAGACTTCATCTCGCTCTACAAGCACGACCCGTTCGCGGAGACGTGGGAGAGCGTGGCGCGGTTTCGAAAGCCGATCATCGCGGCGGTGTCCGGCTATGCGCTGGGCGGGGGCTGCGAGATCGCCATGATGTGCGACTTCATCATCGCCGCGGAGACCGCCAAGTTCGGGCAGCCGGAGATCAATCTCGGCGTCATGCCGGGCGCGGGCGGCACCCAGCGCCTGCCGCGCGCGGTGGGCAAGGCGAAGGCGATGGATCTGTGCCTGACCGGGCGCATGATGCCGGCCGAAGAGGCCGAACGCGCCGGGCTGGTCAGCCGGGTGGTGCCCGCCGACGAGCTGATGGACGTGGCCATGGACGCGGCCTCCACCATCGCTTCGAAATCCATGCCCATCGCCATGATGACCAAGGAAGCGATCAACATGGCGTTTGAAATGGGCCTGGCTGAAGGCGTGCGCTTCGAACGCCGGGTCTTCCAGTCCCAGTTCGCCACCGAGGACCAGAGCGAGGGCATGGCCGCCTTCGCCGACAAGCGCGCGGCGCACTTCAAACACCGCTAGGGCGTCTGAAACGACAGCGCGATCCGCGTATCGCGGTTGACGCCCGGCGCGCCCGGAGCTATACGCCGCGCCTTACTGAATTTTCCAGCCAGCGCCGTGTCGGGCCGCCGGCGTGAACGAGAGAGCTTGAAGACCCATGGCGAACACTCGCTCGGCGAAAAAGATGGCGCGCAAGATCGAGCGCCGCACCGCGCTCAACAA
>JBKHAZ010000189.1:0-5494 GCA_046542605.1 Oceanicaulis sp.
CTCGCCAAGGGCGTGGCCTGGCTCAGGCCGCTGAACCTCAAGACCGTCGCCGACGCGGTCGGCATGCACGAGAGCACGGTCAGCCGGGTGACGTCGAACAAGTATGTCTCCACCCCGCGCGGCCTGTTCGAACTGAAATATTTCTTCACCTCGGCCATCGCGTCGTCCGACGGGGGTGAGGCCTATTCGGCCGAGGCGGTGCGTTACCGCATCAAGGCGATGATCGACACCGAAACGCCTGAGGACGTGATGAGCGACGACAAGATCGTCGAGCGCCTGCACGCCGACGGCGTCGAGATCGCCCGGCGCACGGTGGCGAAATACCGCGAAGCCATGAACATCCCCTCCTCCGTCCAGCGCCGCCGCCTCATGAAGGGCGTGGGGTGAGCGCCGGTCGCCTTTAGGCGATCGATCGAGCCCGGTGGCTCGATTGAAGGCGCGAACGGGCCGGCAGGCCCCGGAAGAGCCGCGGTCCGCTTTAGCGGATCAATCGAGCCGCCGTCAGTCTTCACTGACCCCGCCCCTCTCCCTCCACCCTCCTTTCGCTGAGCGGGGCGAGGACGAGGGAGAGGCGGAGGGGTGAGGGTCAAAGAGGCCCGCCTTCGCCCCACTCCGCGCGCACATCCTCATCCGTCTCGGCGTTGGCGCGCACCGCCCGCTCCTGCTCGAAGCGCGCCCGGTCGAGCCTGGAGAGCGCCCACACCGCCGCGCCGCGCACCAGGGCGCTGTCGTCGTCCAGTCGAGGCAGCACGGCGGAGACGAGCGCCGGGTCGCCGGAATTGCCCAGCGCGATCAGCACGTTTCGCACGAAACGGTCGCGCCCGACCCGCTTGATCGGCGAGCCGCGGAAATAGTCGCGGAACGCGGGATCATCGAGCGCGGCCAGCTCGGCGAGCTTCGGGCCCTTCAGCGCTTCGCGGGGATGAAAGGCGGTTTCCTCTGTGACCCGCGCGAACTTGTTCCAGGGACACACCGCCAGACAGTCGTCGCAGCCGTATATGCGGTTGCCCATGGCCTCGCGGAACTCGGCCGGGACGGGGCCCTTGTGCTCGATGGTGAGGTAGGAGATGCAGCGCCGCGCATCGATCTGGTAGGGCGCGGGAAAGGCGTTCGTCGGGCAGATCTCGAGGCAGGCCCGGCACGAGCCGCAATGGTCGGTCTCCGCCTCGTCGGGCTCCAGCTCGGCCTCGGTGAGCATGACGCCGAGAAACAGCCAGCTGCCGTGCCGCCGGCTGACGAGATTGGTGTGCTTGCCCTGCCAGCCGAGCCCGGATTTATGCGCCAGCGGCTTCTCCATCAGCGGGGCGGTGTCCACGAACACCTTCACCGCATGGCCGGTCTCCTCATGAAACGCGCGCGCAAAGCGCTTCAGGCGCTTCTTGATGAGGTCGTGATAATCGGTGTTCTGGGCATAGACGCTGATCGCGGCCTCGTCCCGGCGCTCCAGGATCTCCAGCGGATCGCTGTCCGGTCCGTAATCGAGCCCCACCACCACCGCCGATTTCGCCTCCGGCCACATGGCGGTGGGCCGTACGCGGCGCTCCAGCGTCTCGGCCATCCAGGACATGGTCCCGTGCCGGCCTTCGCCCACGAAGGTCCGCAGCCGCTCCTCGGCCTCCCAGGCCTCATCGGCGCGCGTGACGCGCGCTTCGGTGAAGCCGGCGTCGAGGGCGAGGGATTTCACCCGGTCGGCGAGGCTCGCCGGGGTCATCTTTAAAAATCCAGATCCTGATAGCCGTTGGCCGGCGGCATGCCGGGCAGGCGGTCGGCGAGCAGGCCGCGGAAGGCGGGGCGGCACTTGATGCGCTCATACCAGGCCTTGGCGGGCGGGAAATCGTCCCAGGGCACGTCGCCGAGATAGTCGACGCAGGACAGGTGCGCCGCCGCGACGAGATCGGCGAGGGTGAAGCGCGGGCCGGCGAGCCCGTCGCGCACATCCAGCAAACCGGTCATGTAATCCAGGTGCCAGCGTAGAAAATCGCGCCCGGCGCGGATCGCCTCCATGTCCGGCGCGCCAAGGCCCTGCATGCGCTTTTCCAGCTTTTCGTGGAGCAGGAAGGCGTTCACCTCCGCGTCGAACTTGCGATCAAACCAGTGGGCGATGCGCCGCGCCTCCGCCCGGTCGGCGGGGCTCCCCGGAAGCAGCGCCGGGTCCGGCTTGATCTCTTCGAGGTATTCCAGGATCGCCCGCGCCTCGGCCACGCGCACCCGCCCGCCGGGCGCGTCGTCCTCCAGCACGGGCGGCAGGCCGGCCGGATTGAGCGCAAGCAGCCCTTCCGGCGATTCCCAGAATCGCCAGCTCTCCAGCTCGAAGCTGAGCTGTTTTTCGGCCAGCGCCAGGCGGACCTGTCGCGACCAGGGATCGAGGGGCCAGTGATGAAGCACGCGCATGGGCGGAGTCTAACCGGGTTCGCCGCGGCGCTTAAGCGGCGCGTGCATGGGGGGCTTCACACATGAAGTCCCGAACAGGGCCCGGACCAGCTCGCCCGTCAGAATGAGGATGTGCGGAAGGAATGAGGAAGCCTCGCCATGCGCCCCCTCACGCCGGCTTCGGCTTTAACCGCCGGCGCAGAAACGCCACGAACTGCGTCTTCGCCATGGCGGTGGCTTCGCCGTCATAGCGCAGCGGGCTGTCGGGGTGGTGGTCGGGTTCGTCGAAGCCGTGGGTGACGCCGCCATAGGTCGTCCAGCGCACCGAGGCGCCGTCTTCGCGCGCCTTTTCCAGAATGGCGATGACGTCGTCCTCCTTCGCCATGGAATCGTCTTCGACAAAGATCGCCTCCACGGGGCCGGGCGGATCGATGGGTTTTCGCCGCGCCAGGGCCGGGCCGGAGCAATAGGGGTAGATCAGGAACACCCCCGCCACGCCGCGAAACGGCGCCTCGGGCGCGTGCTTCATGCCGTCCGGCGGCTGGCCGTCCCGGTCCAGCGCAAGCGCGTCGAGAATGGTCCAGCCGCCATGGCTCCATCCGGCGAGCGCCAGGCGCGCGGCGTCGATCTTCGGGTCGTCACGGGCGATGTCGAGCGCCGCGTAGAGATCGCCGGCGCGTTCGCGCCCCCACAGCACCCGGCCGGAGCACACCTGGGCCAGCGCCATCTCATAGGTGATGCCGCGCGGGGCGAGGCTGTCGACGATCATCGCGGCGCATCCGGCCTTCACCGCGGCTTCGGCGTAGGTCTGGTTGACCCGGCGCACCCCGCCGCAGCCGTGCAGGATCAGAACGCACGGGTGCGGCCCGTCGCCGGGCGGGTAGAGCATGGTGATGTAAGGCTCGATAAGCGCGCGGCGGCGCTTGTTCTCCATGCGCGGCATATGCTGTCCGGTGAGCCGGCGCCACAGCGTCCAGGCGATGAAGGCGGCGAAGGCCGACATCACCGCGGCGAGCCCGCCTGCTATGAACAACGCCGTCTGCATGCATGCTCCCGCTCGTGCGCGGCGACTAAGCCCCAGGCGCGCGGCGCGTTCAAGCTCAGGCGAAGACCGTGACCATCTGGCGGCCCTTGGCGACGCAGCGCCCGCCGGTGTTCCAGATCGTCATGTCCTGGCTGGAATGACCGCCGGCTGCAAAATCCGAGCGCGCCTCGAGAAGCCACCAGCCGTCGCGGGTGGTCTGATCGTCGCCGAAAAAGTCGATCATCCACGTCATCGAAGACAGCGGCGCGAAGCCGGGCAGGGTGGGCGTCACCGCCGGGGCGAGCGCGTCGGCCAGACACACAAGTCCGAGCGGGTGCGCGCGCGAGGCCTCGTCGCGATGGCGCACCCAGCTGAGCTCGTAGGGCTCGCGCGCGCCGGAGAACGGGGCCGCCCCGCCCGCCCAGACGAAGTCCAGACGCCGGGTGAACTCCGGCGCGCCCTCGGGAAAGACCAGGGGCCGGGCGTCGGCGCCGGGCGGGCCGGCCGGCGCGTCCGGCCCGGGCTGGTCGAGCACGCTGTCGCGGCCTTGCGAGAACGTGAACAGCGCCTCCACGCCGGGGCCCTGCGCGCTGGACAGCCGGGCGCGCACGCTCGTCGCCGTGCGTCCCGAACGCACCGGTTCTGCAACAGCCTCCACCTGTCCGGCGCTGGGACCGACGAAGGCGATCAGCGCGCTGCGCAGCGGCCGGCCCCCGGCGAGGGGCTCTGCGGCGGCCAGGCACAGCGCGCTGGTCAGCCCGCCATAGCCGGTGCGCCCCTGCGTCCAGGCGCCGGGAATCTCGACGCTGAGGACCGAGCCGGTCGACTTTGCGTTTTTCAGGATCTCGGCGAGCGGCATGCGGCGTCCTTGCATTGGAGGTGAACGGTGTTCACATGCCAGTCTAGAAACGCGGTCCCGCTTTGGCAAAGCCTTCGCCGCGCGCGCTGCAGCCTGTCGCGAAGATGAACGGCTTCGCCTTCAAGACGCCGGTTTCCACGGCTAAAAGAGGTGTTATGAACACGACCGCCCTCCTCCTCTCCGCGGCCCTGGCCTTCTTCAACGGAGCCCAGGACGCCGCCCCCAAGCTGGCCGCGCCGACCAAGTCGGACGCCTTCGCCGCGAAAGCGGTTCAGGACGCCGAACCCCAGCCCGGCCCGGATCAACCCGCCCCGGCGCGCGAACCCCTGCGCCAGGCCGTCGAGCCGGACCGTGAGCGCGCAGACCAGGACGCCCAGCAAGCCGCCGATCCCCTGCCTGCGCCGGCGGCGGTGGAGACCAGCTCGGCCCGGTCCATGACGCAAACCAGCGCGAGCCGCGCCGCGGAATGGTTCGACGGCGTGGAGACGCTGCGCGCCCGCTTCATGCAGACCGCACCTGACGGCACGGTGAGCGAGGGGGAGTTTTCGTTGCAGCGCCCCGGCCGCGCCCGGTTCGACTATGACGACCCTTCGCCCATCCTTCTGGTGGCCGACGGATCCACCGTGGCGATCGCAGATTTCGAGCTGGAGACCATCGACCGCGCGCCGATCCGCTCGACGCCGATGCGCTTTCTGTTGAACGGTTCGGATCAGCTCGCCGACGCCGTCACCGAGGCCGGCCGGGCGAGCGGCAAGCTCTATATCACCGTGGTCGATCCCGACGGCGAGGTGGACGGGCGCCTGACCCTGGTGTTCGAGGACCCGGACCCCGACGCGCCCGCCTCGCAGATGTTGCTGACCGGCTGGTTCGCCGTGGACGCCATGGGCGGGCTCACCGAGGTGAACCTGTCGGACATGGAGCGCGGCGCCAGCCTCGATCCGCGCCTGTTCATCCTCGATGACGAAGACGTCGTCGCCGATGATCGACGCTCGCGCCGGCGCTAGGCGCGATTACAGCGCGAACCGAGAGGGCGGCTCCAATCGGGGCCGCCCTTTTGCCGTTACAGCGCCCACCAGAACAGAAGACCCGCCAGCGCGAGCCGGTAGATGACGAAGGGTAAAAAGCCCGCCGCGTCCACAAAGCGCATCAGCACGGCGATGGCGGCCCAGGCGGCGAAAAAGCTCAATCCCGCTACGATCAGACCATCCGCAAGCGAAGCGCCCGGCTCGGCGCCGCGGGCC
>JBKHAZ010000190.1:0-5490 GCA_046542605.1 Oceanicaulis sp.
AACAAAAAAGCCCGCCGGAGCGTCTCCGGCGGGCCTTTGTCGTTTGCGGTCGTCCCCGGTCTTACGAGGAGTAGAATTCGACCACCAGGTTCGGCTCCATCTTCACCGGATAGGGCACTTCGGCGAACTCGGGCACGCGCGTGTAGGTGGCTTTCAGGCCCTTGGGGTCGAGATCGATATAATCGGGAACATCCCGCTCCGGGCTGCCCAGCGCTTCCAGGACGAGGGCCATGTTGCGCGACTTTTCACGCACTTCCACAACGTCGCCCGGCTTGACCATGTAGGAGGCGATGTTCACGCGCTTGCCGTTCACCTTGACGTGACCATGGTTCACGAACTGGCGCGCGGCGAACACGGTCGGCACGAACTTGGCGCGGTAGACGATCGCGTCCAGACGGCTTTCCAGAAGGCCGATCAGGTTCTCGGCGGTGTTGCCCTTGCGGCGCATGGCCTCGGTGAAGGCGCGCTTGAACTGCTTCTCGGTGATGTTCCCGTAATAGCCCTTGAGCTTCTGCTTGGCGCGCAGCTGCAGGCCGAAATCGGACATCTTGCCGGCGCGGCGCTGGCCGTGCTGGCCCGGACCGTAGGCGCGATTGTTCACCGGGGACTTGGCGCGGCCCCAGATGTTCTCGCCCATGCGGCGGTCGATCTTGTATTTCTGCGAATGACGCTTCGACATTGTCTTTCCTAACCCGACGCGGCCCGGTGCGGCGCCCTCTTCGCTGCACGATCAAAACGGCGGTTCACGCGTCGCCCGTGAGTGTTGAACGAGCGGCCAGCTCAGCGCTGCCCATGAGGGAAGCGCGGGTTATGGCGACGGGGGGCGCGAAAGTCAATCGGCGCGGGGCGCGGGACCTCACCAGCTCACATAGGGCGGCGGCGCCTTGAGCGTGGCGGAGGGGTATTCGCGGAAGGTCTCGCTGTAGGCGGTGGAGAACCGGCCCATATGGGTGAAGCCGTAGCGGCGCGCCACGTCCGAAACCTTGCAATGGGACTCCTGGGCGCGTTCGAGCGCCGCCCGGGCCCGGGTCAGGCGCAGGGCGAGATGCCAGCTGCGCGGCGCCACCCCGGCGTGATCGATGAAGGCGTCGTTGATCCGGCCTTCCGGCGCGTGGATGGTCTGGGAAAGCTCGTGCACCGGCACCGGCCGGCAGGAGAGCGCGTCAAACACGCGGTGCGCGCGCGAGAACAGCGCTCGCTTGGCGCAATGGCGGACCATTGCGCCGCCGTGCAGATGCGCGGCGAAGTCCCGCCCGATCGCGGCGATTATCTGCTCCGCCAGCGCTGCGTGCGTCAGGTCGCGAAAGCCCGCGCATGAATCGATCTCCGCCAGCTCCGCGATCACCGCGGTCAGCTCGGTCTTGTCCGACCAGCAGAAGAGGTCGTCAGCCGCCAGCGTATCCACCCCGCCTCCGTCCGCGCGCGCCAGTCCCGCGCGCAGCCACTGGGCGGGAAAGGTCAGCATGGTGAAGCGCGCGTCTTCAGGCGCCGCGAGGATCTGGCCGGGATACTGGAAATTCGCCGCCTCCCCGTGCCCGCAGGGGGTGCGCGCACAGACCGGTCCCCGCCCCTCCCGGGGCACGAATACGGCCGCGATGCGGCTCTGACCGTGATACGCCACGAGGGCCGCGTTCATCTCCACACGGCGCAGGGTCACCGGCGGCTCCATCGCCGAGCCGGTCACCGACCATCCCTCCGTCCGAACCCGCGGCGGCTGGACGAGCGGGGCGACTTGGGCAGGCGCGCCGACGGCTTCGGTGGCCCATTCGGTCACCGCCTTCACCGTGTCCCCGGTCTCACTGATATGTTCGATGCGCATCGCTATCCTGACTCGATTCAGCGAACACTTTTGCATCCGCTCTACCGAAATCCAGCCGCGCCACTGCAAATGTCCCGAACGGACTGAAACGAAAGGGTTTTGTCACAGCCGTGCCTGAATACTCATATTTCATTAACTCGCCCGCCGCGTGCACGCTGAAACTCCGCCTTATGACAATCGCCGCGCAGGATAACCCTGCGCCACGCCGAAGGGATGCAAGTTACCTCCGGTTAAGCCCGGATTCCCCTTAAGGTTCCTCACACGAATTCGCCAACGCCTTTCGGGGGAACCGTCATGAAACTGTCCAGCCTCTCCATCCTTCAGAAAATACTTCTCATCGTCGCTGTCATGGGAGCGGGCGCGGCGCTTGTGGCGGGCGCCGGCGCCCTGGGCGCGGCGCGCCTCGGCGAAGCGGTAGACGCCGTGGACTCGGCGGGCGACCGGGCCCTGCTTTCCGCCGAGATGGAGGCGATCTCCATCGCGCTCAGCCGGGCCGAATACCGCCTCGCCGCAGAGCCTGGCGAGGCGGACGCCATCGCGGCCGATATCGCAGACCGGCGCACGCGACTGCGCGACCTGGTCGGCCGGCTGGAGGAGACGAGCTCCGGCGATGCGCGCACCGCCCTGGGCGCCGTGCGGGACACGCTGGAGGAGTATCGCGCCGAGCTGGAGAGAATGATCGCCCTGGCCCGCCGGTCCGGCGCCGAGGAGATGAGCCTGACCGAACAGGCGCTTCTGGAACAGGTTCGACGGTCACGGGAGCAGGCCGCCGAGCTGCGCGCCAGTATCGGCGTCCTGACGGCGGCGTACGCCGAACGCGCGGCGGACGAGCGCGAGGCCGCGCATGGCGCCTCAAAGCTGGCCATGGTAGCGGTCGTCGCCGCCGCCTTGATTTCGATCCTCGCCGGCGCAGGCGTTGCGATCCTTATCGCCCGCAACGCCATCGCCCAGCCGGTCCGGCGGGTGGTCGGCCGCGCCGAGACACTGGCGTCCGGCGATCTCGAGACCGAGATCTCCGAGACCGAGCGCCGCGACGAGATCGGCGTGCTGAACAAGACGCTGGCGGTCTTCCTGTCCAACATGCGCGAACAGGCCGAGATGCGCGCCGAACGCGAGGCCGACATGGCGCGCCGCCAGCAGGAGGCCGAAGCCGAGGCGGCCCGCGAGGCCGAGCGCGTCGCCGAGATGACCCGCAAGGCCGAGGCCGAGCGCGCCGAGGCCGAGCGCCTGGCGGGGCTGACCGAGGCCTTCGAAGCCGAAGTCGCCGAGACGGTCGCGGGGCTCGCCGCCGCGGCCGAGGAGCTGCACGCCACCGCGACCAGCATGGCGGCGACGGCCGAGCAGACCGCCAACGAAAGCGCCAGCGTGTCCGCCTCCACCGACCAGACCGCATCGAACATCCAGATGGTGGCGTCAGCGACCGAGGAATTGACCAGCTCCATCAAGGAGGTGGGCGACCAGATCTCGCGCACGTCCGCCATCGCCGAGCGCGCCGCCTCCAAGGTGGGCGAGGCGCGCAACGGCATGGGCGAGCTGGAGACCGCGGCGCGCGAGGTGGGCGCGGTGCTCACGCTCATCGCCGATATCACCGAGCAGACCAAGCTGCTGGCGCTGAACGCCACGATCGAGGCCGCCCGCGCCGGTGAGGCCGGCAAGGGCTTCGCGGTGGTCGCAAGTGAAGTCCGCGCCCTCGCCGAACAGACTGAAAAGGCCACAGGAGAAGTGGGCGCCAAGATCAATGCGATCCAGAGCCACACCCGCAGCGCGTCCGACGCGGTGAGTGAGATCGACACCGTGGTCGGCGAAGTGAACGAGGTGTCCACCGCCGTCGCCGCCACCGCCGACCAGCAGACCGGCGCCACCGGCGAGATCAGCCGCAACGTCAACGAAGCCGCAACCGGCGCCGAGCAGGTCTCAAGCGCCGTGGCGAACCTCAGCCAGGCGTCCGGCGACACGTCTGCAGCGGCGCAGCAGGTGACCGCCACCGCGGAGATCGTGGCCCAGCGGGCGGAGGCGATCCGCAACCGGATCTCGCGCTTCCTGACGGAATCGCGCGCCGACACGCCCGACCAGGTCGACCGTCCTGAAGCCGCCAAAGCCGCCTGATCGCGGACCGGGCGGAAGGATCCTGCTTATGTGTTCCACCCTGCTGATCCCGTCCAGCAACGCGCTGGAGCTGCCCGGCGTCTGCGTCGAGCTCCGGCGTCCTTGCGGCTACGTGCTGATGCGCCTGACCGGCTTTCTCTCGGCGCCGGTCCTCGACGATGCTGCATCGCTTCTGGCCGAGGCGATCGAGGACGCGCCCGAGCGCACCATCGTCATCGACACGCGCGCCTCCTACTGGCCGATCGACAGCGATAAGCCGGGCGGCCGGGTCGGCGAGGTGCTTAGCTGTTACGGGTCCTGGGACCTGCATGTGCTGTGCCGGGACGCTCGCGCTCCGGTGATCGCCACGATGGGGCTGCTTCCGCCGGCCGCAGGCGGGCGCCTCAGCGTCTACGAGGAGGAGGAGGAGGAGGCGTTGACGGCCTGGCTCGCCGCCCGGAGGCTTCACACCCCGGCGCCGGTTCCGCGGGCGGGCCTGCGCGCGCGGCTCGCATCAGAGCTCTCTGGCCGCGCCGGCCCGCTGCGCCGGCTTTTGGGGCGGACGCCGTCCCGCATGCGCCGGTCGGCGTACCGACGGGCTGAATCGTGACGCGACGCTCACCCACCAAGAGCATGCGACCCGGTGCGGCGTCCTTTTCGCTGGACGATCAAGACGTCGGTTCACGCGTCGCCCGCACGTGTTGAACGAGCGGTCAGCTCAGCGCTGCCCATGCGGGAAGCGCGGGTTATGACGAGGGGCTGGAAACGCAATCGCGCGGGGCCGCGCCTAGCCGCGAAGGCCCGCCTCGCATTCGCCCTCGCGGGCGCCTTCGGGCTGGATCGTCACGCGGATCTCCTGAATCAGCAGACCGCGATTGGCGCCGCGGATATCGGGCCAAAGTCCGAAATACTCCGCGCCGTTGGGCTCTGCGGCGGCCGGCACGGAAAAGCAGAAGCCCACCGTTTCGAACGCCTCGCTCACCGCGATCGGACGCCAGCCGCTGGCTCCTTTGGAGGCGGTGAAATAAGCCATGCGCGCCTCGGTGATTCCGGAATCCGGCGCGGCGCGCACCGTGGCTTCAAGCTTGATCAACCGCCCGATCACCCGCGCCTCGAACGCAGGCGGAATGACCGCGGCGAGCCCGGCCGAAAGCCGTCCCGCCGCCTCGAAGCTCGCAGTCGCGGTGGCGCGCGCCACCGGCGCGGCGCCGGTGGTCATGAGCTGAAATCCGGTGCCGGGCCCGGGCACCAGCTGAGCCAGCGCCGGACCCGCCATGACGAATTCTGTTTCTGTCACCACCGGGTCCTCGCCGACCGGATCATAGGAGAGCGCGAGCATGACCAGTCCGGCGAAGACCACCGCCGCACCGGGCAGAAACGCCCAGTCCGGCGGCGAAAAACGGCCGAGACCGCCGCGGGGACGCGCGCGATCTGCTGCAGCGGTGTCTGGCGTGTCGACCAAGGCGAACCCTCTTCGGCGAAACCTCAGCTCACGCATGTAGAGGATTTCCTGCGCCTTTAACAGGCGTGCGGTGCGCGCATGCGCCTGCTGGCGCCGGCCTGCGCGCCCGGCTGTTCAAGGCGTT
>JBKHAZ010000191.1:0-5489 GCA_046542605.1 Oceanicaulis sp.
CCCACCGCATGCGGCCCATCGACATCATCACCGATCCGCGCCTGTTCGAAGTGAAGAGCTTCTGCGACCCCGCCCCGGCGGCGCTGGAGGCATGACGCTGGAGCAGGCCGCAGACGCGCTCGGCCTCGATCTGTGGGGCGCGGCGCGGCTTGTGGAGCTGGGCGATCTGCCCGATCCCGAAAGCCTCGACGCCGCCCGGCTCTCGAGCCTCGCGGAACCCCGTGCGCAGCGCCGGTCGGCGGCGCTTGACGAGATCGCCGCCATGGACGGGCCGCACCTGGCGATTGAGTGGCCCGGCGAGCCGGCCCCGGCGGATCCGCCGACGGCGCGGCAGACCGCCCCCGCGATCTTCATCGACGCCTGCGTGCTCGCCGGGGCGGTGCGCCGCCATCTCGTTCTGGGTTTCGCGGCCGCCGGCCTGTTGCAGCCGCGCTGGTCGCCGCGCGTCCTGTTCGAAACCGGTCACGCCCACGCCAAGATCGTCGAGGCCAAGCCGGGCCGCGACGGCGCGGGCGAGGCGGCCCGGCTCGTGGTGGCGCTCGAGCAGGCCGTCCCTGAAGGCTCCGTGCCGGAAGATCATGGCGTCGAGATCGGCGGCCGCCTGCCCGACGAGGGCGACCGGCACGTGATCGAAAGCGCGCTCGCCAGCGGCGCCGCGATGATCCTCACCGACAACATCAAGGATTTTCCAAGACAGGTGCTGGAGCCCCACGCGATCTATGCCCGCACGCCGGCGGAATATTTCGCAAGCCGGCTTGGCTGCGACCCCGCCGCAGGCCCGGCGCTCATGGCGGCTGCGGCGCGTCTGAAGCTGTCACCGCCGCAATTTGCGCGCGCCCTGCAGCAGGCGCGCCTCGGCGGGCTGGCCAAACGGCTTGGCCTGATCGCCTAAAGGCCCAGCGCGTCCGCCTTTTCCTCGGCCCAATCGCGCCCGGCGTCGCCGCCCTTTGCGGTCCGCCGCGTGGCGGCGGACATAGCTGCGCATGCGCTGGATCGTGTCACGGGAAAGATGATCACGATTTTTCAGATCGCGGGCGCGCGCCACGCCCGCATCCGTTCCGCCGCGGCCGTGTTCGCGGCGAAGCGCCAGGCCTTTCTCGCCCGCCTCCGCGGCGGCTTTGGGCGGAGTCCGGTCGATTCCGGTCATTTCACCTCCGGATTTCATGTGGCCTGACAGCCACACATCTGCGGCTAAAGCGCAGCGCGACCGGCGCGGCGCCCAGCCGAAATGGGAACTGGCAGGCCCGCGCGATTGTTGCGCACGCACCTGATGAAGATCGAACCGCACGGGGACGGCCGCATGCGCTCTTACACGCTGATCACCGCGCCGGACGTGCCGGCCTGTCACAAGGCGCGCGCTTACTTGCGCTGGCGCAACATTCCATTCGCCGAAAAGCCGGCCACACACCTGGTGGCCCGCGCCGAGATTCGGCCGCGCCTGCGCGGCATCGGCGCGCCGCTTCTGGTGTCCGCAGACCAGTACGCCTGGGATGACACCCGCGAAATGGCCGACCGGCTTGACGACGCCGCGCCGGGCGATGGGTTGCGGCCGAGCACGATCGCCGCGCGCTTCGCCTGCGATCTGGCGGAGGCCTGGGCCGATCAGCGCCTGGCGCCGGCCGCCGCGTTTCTGTTGTGGATTGAAGAGCCGGGCGCCGCAGCCGAACGTCTGGCCCGCACCGCCTGGCCTGACGATCGGGGCCGTCAGCCCCGGCGCACGGCGCGCCTGATCGGCCGGCGCCTGGTCAAACAACTGGAGGAATATGGCTTCGAGCGCAGCCGCCGCGACGAACTCTGCGCGCTGTTGGACTCCGCGCTCAGCGCCGCCGAAGAGGCGTTGGTCTCCTCGCCCTTCCTGTTCGGCGATCGCCCGACCACGGCCGATTGCGCGTTGTTCGGCGTTGTTCAAACCTTGAACGCAAGCACGTCGGGCCGCGAACTCGTGGCCGGTCATCCGCGCCTTAAAAGCTGGGCCCTGCGCGCTGCAGCTCCCGATGAGCCCGGCCGCGGCGTTCTGCGCCGGGTCAGCTCCAACCCGGTGGCCGCGCTCACCCTGCAACGCATGGCCGCGCGCGCCTTCCTGCCGGAAGCGTTGGAGGCCAGCGAGGCCGTCGCCCAATGGGCGCAGGACAATCCCGGTCAGCTCACCCCGCCGCGCTCGGTGGGCCGGGCCGACCAAAGCGGCCGGCGGCTGCGGCCGACCGACGCCTGGCTGGTGGCCCGCCTGCGCGCGCTGCTTGGCCCGGTGGAGCATATCGAGGACGCGGAGACCTATCGCCTCCTGAAAGCGCTGGGCTTGCTGGCGCTGCGCGATTTTCAGCCGCGCCGCCGCCTGGCGCGCCGCCATCACCGGCTGGAGATGGACATGGCCGACGCCGACGACCCGGGCGGCGGCCCGCGCTCGGCCAGTGCGGTGCGCCATACGCTCAGGGAAGCCGAACGCGCCGCCGCCGAGGCGGGGGAGATCGCCGATCTGGTCAGCGGGTGAGTGTGAAGCGTTGCCCGTTTGCGACGCCGGCCCGTCTGCGCTCCGATCCGGACCGCCTTCGCCCTTGAACCGCGCCGTCCGCCGCGTCTTTATCACCGGCAGGGGGCGATGATGAGCGCAGATAAAAGATTTCGCGCGCTTTACGCGCCTGCGGCGGGCGACGCCGCGGGGCCGGGCGCGCCGGCGCGTCGGGTCTGCCCGACGCCTCCGCGCCCGGGCGAAACCCCGATCGATCTGCTGGTCGGCCTGATGATGCGCGCCGCTCTGGCGGTTCAGTTCTTCGGCTGGGCGATCGACAACGCCGCCATTGACGCCCGGTGGCGCTCCTTCGCCGAGCCTGAGCCGGACCTGGTCGACGCGGCGGCGGTGTGGACCCTGGGTGTCGTGGATCCGGCCGTCGCCGCTTTTGCCCTGCTGTCTACCGCCCTGACGCTCGGCGCACTGCTGATGACGGGATTTCTGACCCGGCTCGCGGGCCTGCTCACCGCCGCCGGCGCGCTTTGGCACGCCTTGTTCGTGCTGCCCGAGGCCTGGCCGTCCACGCTGGCCTGGGGCGCGCTCGGCGTCTATCTCGCGCTGCGCGGGGCGGGGCCGGCCTCTCTTGACTGGGCGCTGGCGCGGCTGTCGCGGCTGGGATAGGCGCTCAGCCGTCTTGAACCCGCACGCCGGGCATGGCTTTGTAAGGCCGGTAGCCCGCCCTTCGCTCCGGACCCGCCCATGCTTGTCTACAGAAACGTCGCGACCGTCATGGCGGCGATCATCTTCCTGCAGATCGCCGCAGGCAGTCTCGGCGTCGCCCTGCCGCTGGCGATGGACGAGGCGGGCTGGTCCGCGGTGGCGATCGGGGTGGTGGTCGCCGCCTATGGGGCGGGCTTCATGGCCGGCGCCTGGACCGCGCCCTGGGTGATCCGCACCATCGGCCATATCCGCGCCTACGCCGCCTACGCCGGCGGCGCCGCGGCGGTCACGCTGATGCTGGCGCTGGCCTATGATTTCAGCTTCTGGACACTCTCGCGTTTCGGATTCGGGGTTTGCGCCGCAGGCATTTTCGCGGTGTCGGAAAGCTGGATCGCCGACGCCACGCCGGCGGAACAGCGCGGCGCGGTGATCAGCGTCTATCAGATCCTTGGCCGGGCGGGTCTGATCGTCGGCCCCTTCCTTGTCGCCCTGCCGCCCTTCGACCTCAACGACGGTTTCATCCTGGCCGGGATTTTCCTGTCCCTGTCGCTCATCCCGGTGGTTTTCACGCGCAGAAGCCAACCCACTCCGCCGCACAGCGATACGGTCTCGCCCTTGCGCCTGTTCGACATCGCCCCCTCCGCCGCTGCGGCGGTGTTCGTCGCCGGTGCGGTCAATTCCGGTCTTCTCACCTTCATCCCGATCTGGGCCGAAGGCCTGTCGGAGCAGGCCAGCGCCGGCGCGGCCGCCATGGTGCTCGCCGTGATCTATCTGTGCTCCATGCTGACCCAATGGCCCGCCGGCGCGATTTCCGACCGGTTCGACCGCCGCCTCGTGGTCGCCGCCCTGGCGGCCCTGGCCGCGCTCGCGGCGCTGGTGCTGGCGGTGGTGACCGATCCCGGCCTGTGGAGCGGAGCGCTGCTCGCCGGCGCCTGGGGTGCGGCCTCGCTGGCCTATTACGGCGTGGCGGTGGCCCACGCCGCCGACCGCTCGAGGGTGGAGGAGTTGCCCGCCATCGCCTCCGGGCTTCTTCTGGTCTGGGCGGCGGGCTCGGTCATCGGGCCGGTGCTCGCGGGGCTCGCCTGGGCGGGCCCGCTGGGCGCGCGCGGCGTTTTCCTGTTCGGCGCGATCTGCAGCGCGCTGTTGTGCGCAGGCATGTTCGTGCGCCGCCGCCAGCGCGCGCCGGTCAACGAGGCCGAGCGTGAGAGCTTCGTTTACCTCTCCGCCACCTCCGGTGAACTCGCCGAGATCGAATCGCCCGAAGCCGAACCGACCGGGAGCCGGGAATGGTGAACCTCGTCGCCATCCTCTTCCCGGCGCTCCTGGGCGTGGCGGCCGCGTTTGCCGTCCGCGGCGCGCTGCGCCGGCTGGGCTGGCTCGCCTGGCTGGGCTGGACCTTGCTCGGCGCCGGCGCACCGGTCTTGCTGGGGCAGCTCGCCGCCTTGTTCGTGGTCGATCAGGCCGAGGGCGGCGTGGTTTCGGCCGGCGGCGCGGCGCTGGTTCAGACGGCGCTGGCCGCCGGGTTGGCGGGCGGTCTGGGCTGGGCGGCGGGCGCGCTGAGCATGCGCTTCACCGGCGGGCCGCCGCCGGACCCGGACTAGACCAAAGCCGACCCTCAAGGTGCGTTGCGCAGAAAAACGCGGGTGTTATAACGCGCCGCGACCCGCACGCGCGCGCCGACCGGCGCGCCTGTCCCAGCCCATCTGCCAGAGCATCGGTTATTTCCATGAACATTCACGAGCATCAGGCCAAAGCCCTGCTGAAGTCCTTCGGCGCCCCCGTCGCCGACGGCGTCGCCGTCTTCTCCGTGGAGGAGGCTGTCAAAGCCGCCGACCAGCTGCCCGGCCCGCTCTACGTGGTCAAATCCCAGATCCATGCCGGCGGCCGCGGCAAGGGCAAGTTCAAGGAGCTGGGCGCTGAGGCCAAGGGCGGGGTTCGCCTGGCCTTCTCCAAGGACGAGGTGGAATCCCACGCCAAGGAGATGCTCGGCAACACCCTGGTCACCCACCAGACCGGCCCGGCCGGCAAGCAGGTGAACCGCCTGTATATCGAGGACGGCGCCGACATCGCCACCGAGCTCTACTGCTCGCTCCTGGTGAACCGGGAGACCGGAAAGGTCGCCTTCGTCGTCTCCACCGAGGGCGGCATGGACATCGAGACCGTGGCCGAAGAGACCCCGGAGAAGATCGTCACGATCAATATCGACCCCGAAGCCGGGGTGACCGAGGCCGACGCGGCCAAGCTCGCCGACGCGCTGGAGCTGAAGGACGCCGCGCGCGAGGACATGATGAGCCTGGCCCCGACGCTCTATAGGGCCTTCACC
>JBKHAZ010000192.1:0-5485 GCA_046542605.1 Oceanicaulis sp.
CCTACTATCCGGCCGGCCACATGATGTATCTGCACCAGCCGAGCATCGAGCAGCTGGGCCGTGATCTGCGCGACTTTGTCGAGTAGGCGCGCCGCCTGAAATGAAAAAGCCCCGGACGGTCGCGTCCGGGGCTTTTTTATTCCGCGGCGATGGCGGCGTCGCGGGCCGGGCTCCAGTCGCGATGGCGCAGGGCCCGCCCGAGGGTCTTGCGCCCGGCGGCCTCGGTGAAGCCGGCGGGCGTGAAGACCTTCTCCCCGCCCACATAGACCGCGGCCACCACCCCTTCGGAGCGATTGACCATCTGCTCGTGCCGGTATTCCTCGCGCCAGATGAATCGGGAACTGGCCTCGCTGTCATACCGGGCGAGGGCGTCTGGATCGAGGATCGTCACATCGGCGCGTGCGCCGATCTCCAGACGGCCCGCGTCCACGCCGATGAAATCGGCCGGCTCGCTGGTCAGGCGCTTGATCTGGCTTGCGACGCGGTCCAGCCCCTCGCGCTGGGCGATCTGCAGACCGCGCAGATTGCCGTCATAGAAGGCCATGTTCGTGATGTGGGCCCCGCTATCGTTAAAGCCGGGCAGGATCTGGGGATGGTGCAGAAGCTCGCGCACGATCTCCGGATCGCGATTGGCCGACACCGTCCACCAGCGCAGTCCCAGATCGTAACGCCGGAACAGGGCGAGCACGAAGCCGGGCTCGTCGACGGCTTCCTCGCTTAGCGCTTCAAAGGCGCGCCGCTCGTCCTCGGAGCGGGCGAGCGCGGGGTCGCCGCGCCAGGCCTTCAGCCGGTCGAAGACCTGCTGGAAGGTTTCTCCGGTCCAGATGTCCGGGCCGCCGGAATGAAAGACCATCTCATCGAAATCGCGGTCGAACGCCAGGCTTTCCGCCTTCAAAAGGCGCTTGAGCCGGTTCAGGCCGAAGCCGGTCTTGCCGGTCATCCACATGGCTGCAAAGCGCCTGCGGAATGCGGGGTCGTCGAGGAGGGCGAGCCGTCCGGTCCGGTCGTCGAGATCGATCTCGTTCAACGCGCGCAGCGCCGGGATCTCCTCGGCGAGCGGATTGACCGGACCGTCCCAATAGACCTTGAACGGGGCGGCGAGGGCCTGAAGGCGGAACCGGCCGTTGAGAAGCTTCGAATTGAAGACCCTGGTCAGCGTCAAGGCGAGCCGTCGCAGCCAGCGGTTGGCGGCCACGTCGAGCGCGGCCACCGCCGTGATTTTCAAGGGTTTGCCGTAGAGCCGTCCGGAGGTCAGGAGGAAATTGCGGATCACGGCCGGCGGGGCGTTTTTCGGCGGCGTCGCCTGCCAGAGCCTGTCGTGCTTTCGCAGCACGTTGGTGAGCCGCTTCATCTCCCTGTACTCGCCGAACTGGCTCGGGATCTTCACCCGCCGGTTCGGGTCTTCGGACAGGAAGTGGAAGGGCAGGGCGTCGGTGGAGAAGCCGGGATAGCCCTCCTCCATCGCCTGCTCGAGGAGCGCCTCCATGCGCCCCAGATCATCCTCGGTCGCCTTGCGGCTCACCGAGCCGTTCAGCCCCATGACTTCGCAGCGCAGCATGGAATGAGGGATCATCGGGATGACGTTGCACCCCAGCGGCAGCTCGTCGAGATGGGCGTAATAGCCCGCTGAAGTCGACCAGGTCGTCTTGTCGGCCAGCACCTTCAGCACCGGCTTGGGCATGTTCTCCACCCGCGCGAAGCAATCGACCAGCGGGTCTTCGCCGTTGCGCCGCTGGGCGCCGTAGGCGAGCCCCAGCGAGCAGTTCGACATCAGGACCGTCGTGGTGCCGTGGCGGACGGCCTCCTTCAGCGCGGGGTCGAACTCCACCTCCAGATCGAGATGGGTGTGAATGTCGAGAAGGCCCGGCATGACCCAGAGCCCGCCGGCGTCGAAGACGGCGCCGGCGCGGGCCGCCTCCAGCCCGACGCCGCGCGCGGCGATGCGGCCCCTGGCGATGGCGATGTCCTGGACCGCGCCCGGCGCGCCGGTCCCGTCGAACACAAGCCCGCCTTTGATGAGCGTGTCCCAGCGCTCGGCCATGACCCGTCTCCTCCCAAATCTGCGCCGCGACTTGTCCACGGCATGCCCGATCTGTCGTCAGGCCGTCATGATACGGTTCTGGAAATCGAAGAAGGCGTCAAGCGTTTCGCCGGGGGCCTCAAGCTGAGGGTAGTGGCCGACATCCGGAAGGAGAACCGTATCGGGATCGGGCACGAGCTTTTGATAATGCGCCACCATATGCGCGCCTGAGACGGGGTCGAGCGCGCCATCGATCACCCGCATCGGGACCGGAGATTCCTCCAGCGCCCCGACCCAGCGGTCACGATGTTCGCGCCGCTCGGCGATGTAGCCGATCAGCTTGTGGCCGATCGGTCTGATCGACCCGTTGGTGTTCATCATCGCCCAGAAGGCGTCGAGCTCGGTGGCCGACGGCCGGGTGTCCGGCCCGAACACCGCGCAGAAGCCGGTTTCGAAACGTTTGCGGCTCATGGCGCGCGACACAAGCGGACCGACCGGCGAATGCAGGATCCGCTGGGTGAAGGTGGGGCGGTGCTGTTCGGGAAACAGGCCGCCATTGAGGAAGCAGATCGACAGAAGACCGCGCCCCTGCGGCGCGCCGCGCTCGATATGGCGGGCCAGCAATTCCTGCGCGACCGTGTCGCCGTAATCGTGGGCCAGGATGTGAACCGCGTCCGCCCCCAACCGGTCGAGAAAGGTTTCGTGCAGATCGGCCTGGTCCAGGATCGAGTAGGCGTAGTCCACCGGCTTTTGCGAAAACCCAAAGCCGATCATGTCCAGCGCCGCCACCCGGAAGCGGGCGCACAGCGGCTCCCACGCATGCGCCCAGTCCCAGCTGGCGGTGGGAAAGCCGTGGATCAGGACGAGGATCGGCCTGCCCTCGTCGGTCCAGTCGCCGCCGGTGCGATAGAAAATCTCGTAGCCGCGATAGCCGAACGTCTCGCCGCCCGCGCGCCAGTCTTCAAGCGATATGGGTGTCGCCATGTCTCCTCCCCCTTTCGCCGTCTGCCGCGGCGTCAAGGTGAGGATAGCGCGTCCGGACCCGTTGTCCTTCCCCGCAGGCGAGGCTTACGCCTCCGGGTCGTCCTTCGAGCCCTTCAGCACGAAGCGCCGGTCGCAATAGCCGCACTCCACGAAGGTTTCTTCGCCCATGTCGTAATAGACCCGCGGATGGCCGAGCGCGCCGCCGCCGCCGTCGCACATGACGCGCGTCTGCGTCACCACGATCACTTCGGGCGGCGCGAATCCGGTATCGCCTGCGATCGCGGCGCGGGTCTCGTTCTGCGGATCGGTGCGGCTCATGAGCGGGCTCCGGCTGGAAACGCGGCGAGGGGGCGTGGACGCCCGCGCGCGCGGCCTATAGGGTCCGGCCCGTCTCTAGGCGCGCCGCGCGGCAAGGTCAATCGCGCGCCGCCGCCCACCGGTTTGGCAAGGCTTTTTCATCGCTATGAACGATCGACGCACGCCTCGATACGCCCTGGAAGCCCGCGGGCTTGAAAAGACCTATCCCGCCCGCAAGACGAGCCCGGCCAAGCCCGCGCTGAAGGGCGTCGATCTCGCCGTGCCCACGGGGTCGATCTTCGGGCTTCTGGGGCCGAACGGGGCGGGCAAGTCGACCTTCATCAACATCTTCGCCGGCCTGGTGACGAAGTCGGGCGGAACGGCTGAGATCTGGGGGCGCGACATCGACAAAAGTCCGCGCGAGGCGCGCGCGGGGATCGGCGTGGTGCCCCAGGAACTCAATATGGACGTGTTCTTCACGCCCCATGAGACGCTGGAGCTGATGGCGGGCTTTTACGGCGTGCCGAAGTCCGAGCGGCGCACGGCGGAGATCCTTGAAGCGGTGGGCCTCACCGACAAGAAGGACGCCTATGTGCGCCAGCTCTCCGGCGGGATGAAGCGCCGGCTTCTCGTGGCCAAGGCGCTGGTGCACAATCCGCCGGTCCTGGTGCTCGACGAGCCCACCGCGGGCGTGGACATCGAGCTTCGCCGCCAGCTCTGGGAGTACGTGGTGGAGCTCAACAGGCAGGGTGTCACCATCGTTCTGACCACCCACTATCTCGAAGAAGCTCAGGAGCTGTGCGACCAGATCGCCATCGTCAATCACGGCGAGGTGGTGGCGTGCGAGCCCAAGGAGACGCTTCTTAAACGCCTGGACAAGAAGACCCTGGTGATCGAGCCGGCCGAGCCGCTGCAGGGCGTCCCGGCGGGTTTTGAAAACCAGCAGGCGGTGATCCGCGAGGACGGCGCGCTGGCGATCACCTACCGCTTCGGCGAGGCGTCGGTGGCGAGCATGATCGAGACCTATCACGCCTCGGGCGGACGCATCGCGGATCTGAGAACCGAAGAGGCCGATCTCGAAGACGTCTTCCTGGCGCTCACCTATGGCGCGGACGAGAAGGCGGCCGGCTAAGCCGCCGGACGGCAAAGGAACGCAAGACCGCGGGTTTTGCGTTATATGACCGCATGACCCGGTTTATCGCCCGCCTGCTGGCCTTCATTCTGGCCGTCGCGTTTCTCGCGGCGGCGCTCCTGCTGATCGTCAACATGCGCCCCGAAGGCGGGGGCGGGTATGTTTTCATCGCCATCCTTCTGGCGCTGGCCTTAATCCTGCCGGCGGTGATCTACAAGTCCATGATGACGCGATGGAAGCGCGACCATCGGCCCGAGGAGACCCGCGTCGGCGCCGGCCTCGCCATGGGCACGGGCATCGATTCCGCGCGACGGCGGGATCAGGACGACGACTACGACGATCCGATCGACTGAGGCCGGCGCCGCTTGGGAGTGCCGGCGATCGGGCGTGCTTAAATGTTGTACATGCGCAATAATTATATTGATATATAAATCGAAAAACGGTAGACCTAACCTCTACACACGGTGGTCCAAGAGGTTCCGCGATGCCGATGCTCTCCATTTCCTCACCCACGCGCGCCAGCCTCTGGCAGGGCCGGGTTTACACCGCGGCGGTGTTCGCGCTGGCGCTCGCAGGCGCGATCCTGACTGGTCTGGATGCGCCGGGCGCGGGTGCGGCCTTCATCGCGGCGACCGGCCTCTACATCGCCGGGTCTACGGTTTTGTGGCTGCGCGGCGACTACATTCTGCGCATGTTCGGCTGCGGCTGGCCGATCGTGCTGGCGAAGGCCGACGAGATGCAGAAAGCCCAGCGCCAGCGCGCCTTCTCCTTCACCTTTCTCGCCTTCCTGTCGGTGTTCTCGCTTGGACTGGGCCTGCATATCGGGGTGATGGTGGGCCAGCACCTGGACGGCGAGAGCGTCTACCGGATGATGAAGGACGAGAACGTCACTTTTTCCATGGCGGTACCCACGGTCTGGCTGATGCTGTTCCAGTATATCGACGCCACCCCCGGCGCCAGCCTCGATGAACTGAACCTGACCGGCGTGGGTGTTGGTGGCTCCGCACCCCCGATTGCCATGATCGAACGTTTCCGCAAGTCCGGTATCGACA
>JBKHAZ010000193.1:0-5447 GCA_046542605.1 Oceanicaulis sp.
GAGCCGAGGATCGTGGCCGGGAAGCTCACCGTGTGGAAGGCGACATTGTCCTTGCCCATGAACTGGACATAGCTGACATCGCCGGCGCCCTTGTCGGTGCGCCACCAGCTTTCCCAGTCGCTCCCCGTTTTCTCGGCCCACTCCGCGGTCGCGGAAATGTAGCCGATGGGCGCGTCGAACCAGACGTAGAAGACCTTGTCTTCAAAGCCTTCGCGCGGCTTTCCGTTTTTCGTCACCGGCACGCCCCATTTCAGGTCGCGCGTGATGGTGCGGTCGCGAAGGCCCTCGTCGAGCCATTTATAGGCGATGGATTTGGCCAGCGGCGGCCAGCCCTCGGCGTTGTCCACCCAGGCGCGGATGCGCGGCTCCATGACCGCCTGGCGCAGCTGCAGATGGCGGGTGTCGCGAACCTCCAGATTGCGCGAGCCGGACACCGCCGAGTAGGGGGCGATCAGGTCGATGGGATCTAAGAGCTTGCCGCAATTGTCGCACTGGTCGCCGCGCGCCTTCTCGTACCCGCAATTGGGGCAAGTCCCCTCCACATAGCGGTCGGGCAGAAACCGGCCGTCGTCGATGGAGTAGACCTGCTTCTCCACCACCTCGGCGATGAGGCCGTTCTGCTCCAGCACCTCGGCGAAATGCTGGGTGAGGCGCTTGTTGTGGTTCGAGCTGGTGCGGCCGAAATGGTCCCAGCTGAGGTGGAAGCGCTCGCCCAGCGCCTTCTGGATCTCGTGCTGCTCGTCACAATACCGCGCCACATCCTGACCGGCCGCGGCCGCAGCAAGCTCGGCCGGCGTGCCGTGTTCGTCGGTGGCGCAGATCGCCAGCACCTCGTGGCCCTCAAGCCGCTTGAACCGCGCGTAGACGTCGGCGGGCAGCATGGAGCCGGCGAGATTGCCGAGATGCTTGATCCCGTTGATATAGGGCAGGGCGCTGGTGACAAGGATGCGGGCCATGGCGTGTCCGGTTCTGTTGGGCGTCGCGCCGTTCTTAACCGCGCGCGGGGCGAAGGGAAACCGTGCCCGCTCACCGCGCCGCCAACACCCCGTTTCGGGGTCCGTAGGCTGTGACGCTCCGCGATGCGACGCGCGCCGCTGCGGCGAGCGCAGCCTGACAGCTCCCGCCTTCACACCAGCGATGAAAAGCGTAGGCGCCGTGGGGGACGTCGCCGGCCGCCAGCGTATCCACCGCTTCGACGCGGGGCGGCTCGACGCAGCCTGTTTCGCCGCGGCGGTCGCGCCAGCAGACCGGCCGGTCGTCCGCCGTCACAGCCGCGAAATCGGCGCCGGCGTCAATCAGACTGGTAAGCGTGTCCTTCTCGCCCGGGAGCTTGAAGGCGGCGCTCGCAATGATCTCGGTCGCCAGCGTCACGAGCCGTTCCATGCCCGGCTTCCAGCTACCAGCGTCGAGCAGGACCGGTTTTCCGGCGCTGCGGAACGCGCTCGCCATGGCGATGGCGGCGTCCGGCATCTGGCCGTCGATGATAAGCGTGGCGAACGCGGCCGGGTCGGGCAAATCCTCGATCACCCGTTCCGGCGCCTGAGCCTGAGGCGGCGACCAGATCGTGCGCGCGCCGCCCGGGGTCAGGGCGATGGACGCGCACGGCGCGTCCTCTTCACCGGCGCCAAGAGGACCCGCGCAGCACCCAATCAATCGGCTCCTGAAAGAAGCGGGTCGCCGATCGTGAATTTTGGAAATTCCAGCCGCGCGGTCACCCCGGTCTCGGCGTAGTCCACCGAGACTTCGCCGCCGAGATCCTGGGCGGTGACGCGCTGGACCAGCGTTGCGCCGAAGCCCGTCCGGCCGGGGCGGGCGACCTTGGGCCCGCCGCTTTCGATCCAGTCCAGCGCGATGATCTCGTTCTTGACCTTCTTGCGGACGGTCCAGCGCACCGACAACTGGCCGGCACGGCTCGACAAGGCGCCGTATTTTGCGGCGTTGGTGGCGAGCTCGTGCAGCACCATGGCGAGCCCCAGGCCTTGCTTGGGCGCCAGGGTGACGTCTTCGCCTTCGACGATGATCCGGCCTGCCCCGGCCTCGCCATAGGCGGCCAGGCTCCGGCTCACCACGTCGCTGAGCCCGGCATAGCGCCACTGGCTCTGCAAAAGCAGGTCGTGGGCGATGCCGAGCGCTTGCAGCCGGCCGATGAATTTCTTGCGGAAATCGTTCACGTCGGGTGCGCCGCGCGCGGTCATCACCGCCATGCTCTGCACCACCGCCAGCGTGTTCTTCACCCGGTGGCTGAGCTCGCGGGTCAGCAGCTCGCGCTGGTTTTCGTCCCGCTTGCGGTCGGTGATGTCGTTGAACAGCACCGCGAGCTGGTCGTCGCCCGGCCCGCCATGGGGGTTTGCGAAAACCTCGTAATGGCGTCCCAGCGGCTCGGCGTAGCGCTCCATCCGGTCGCCTTCGCGCGATTTCGAGACCGCGTCGAAGAACCCGTACCAGCCCGGCTCGAGCCCGGGCATGATCCCGGTGTTGGTCTTGCCGACCACCTCGCGCAGGCCGGTCTGGCGCTCCAGCGCCGCATTGGCGTCCAAGTAACGGTAGTCGCAAACCGCCCCGTCCTCGTCGCGGATCAGCTCGATCAGGCAATAACCCTGGTCCATGGCGTTGTAGAGGCTGCGATAGCGCGCCTCGCTTTCCTTGACCTGGGACTCCATCTCACGGCGCCGGGTGATATCGACGAAGCTCACCACCGCGCCCTCGATCTTGTCCTCGATGGTGCGGTAGGGGCGCACCCGCATCATATACCAGCACCCCTCCTTGGTGCGCACTTCGGTCTCCACCGGCGCGAGATGGCGCAACACCTCGTTCACGTCGCGCTCTATGCCGTCATAGGCGAGCCGGTGGGTGAAGTCGGTCAGCTGCCGCCCGACATCGCTTTCTGCGATGTTGAACAGATCGGCCACCGGCGGGGTGAACATGCGGATCCGCATCTTCGCGTCGAGAAACAGCGTGCCGATCTCGGTCGCGGCGGTCAGGTTGCGCAAATCGTTATGGGCGCTGGAGATGCTTTCCAGCTTGGTCTTCAGCTCCGCGTTCACGGTCTGCAGCTCCTCGTTCATGGACTGGAGCTCCTCCTTGGAGGTCTCCAGCTCTTCTGACGTGGAGCGGTATTCTTCGTTGATCGACTGCAGTTCTTCGTTGGCGGCGCGCAGATCCTGAATCGCGCTCTCATGATCGGCCCGGCTGGCCAGCAGCGATTCATTGGCCGCCTTCAGCTCGGCGTGCAGGCGGCGCACCTCGTCGGGACGATCTTCGGCGCCGCTTTCAAAGCTGTCGTCCGGGTCGACCGGTCCGCCGTCGAGAAAGACCACCAGCGCGTGGGCGCCGTGACCGTCGGCGGCGTCCACCTTGCTCACATGCAGGCCGACCCGGTTGTGATGGCCGTTGAAGGCGACCGGAACCGGAGCCGTGATGGCCGGCGCATCTTGCCCGAGCGCGCGATCGAGCGCGTATTTCAGGTCGGGACGCAGTTCGGGCCGGACCACGTCGCCAATGCGGCCGCTGAACGGTCCGCCGGAATGCAGAAGGAAGCGCCCGGCCTTGGGCGAGAGGTGAATGACGCAGTGTTCTTCATCCACAAGGACGCTCGGCGGTGCGCCGGCCTCCAGCGCCCCGGCGTGCAACCCGCCGGGCGCGGCCGGTTCGGACCGGCTGCGCTGCGGCGTCGCCGGCGCATGCATGCCTTTACCATAGCCGCCCTGGACCTGGGACAAGACCGGCATGGCGGTGCGCGCATTGGGCTTGGCGCGGTAGATGCGCGCCTCGCGGTTCGCGGCGGCGAAGAGCTCCGGCGTCGCATCGCAGGTCTCCGCATTGCCCAGAAAGAGATGGGCGTTCGGCTTCAGGCCGTAGTGGAAAAGCTGGCAGAGCTTTTTCTGAAGCGGCCTTTCCATGTAGATCAGCAGGTTGCGGCAGCTGATCAGATCAAGCCGGACAAAGGGCGGATCCTTCAACACCGAGTGGGAGGTGAACAGCACCAGCTCGCGCACCTCTTTGCGGATGCGGTAATGGCCGTTGTCTCGGGTGAAGAAGCGTTTCAGCCGCTCCGGCGGGACATCCGCCTCGATCGATTTCGGATAGCGGCCTGCGCGCGCGAAGGCCAGCGCGGCGTCGTCAAGATCGGTGGCGAAGATCTGGACCGGTACGCTGATCTCGCGGCGGTCCATCTCCTCCAGGATCAGCATGGCGAGGGAGTACACCTCCTCGCCGGTCGCGCACCCGACCACCCAGGCCCGCACCCCGTCAGAGGGCGGGTCCTGAAACACCGGCTCGATCACCGCGCTCGCCAGCATGTCGAAGGCGGAGGGGTCACGGAAGAATTGCGTCACCGAGATCAGGAGGTCGGCGAACAGCTCGTCCGCCTCGCCGGGGCGCTCCTGGAGCTGGCGGGCGTAGGCCGGCAGCGAGGTCACCCCGCACACATGCATGCGGCGGCGAACCCGGCGCAGGACGGTGGCGGTCTTGTAGCTGGAGAAATCGTGCCCGGTGCGCGCGCCCAGCACGGAGATGATCTTGCGCAGGGCGCCCGACACGTCGCCGTCGTCGATCTCGTTGATGGCCGGCCGGTTGCGCGCCGCCTTTTCCAGAAACTCGGCGAGCTGACCGGCCGACCCGACATAATCCGCCCCGCGGGTCTCGATGGCGCTTTGCGGCATGGAGCCGAACTCGGCGTCCCTTGGATCCTGCACCAGGATCAGCCCGCCGGCCTCCTTCACCGCGCGCACGCCCACCGCGCCGTCCGCGCCGGCGCCGCTGAGCACCATGGCGATCCCGTCTTCGCGCGCCTCGGCGATGGAGCGGAAGAACAGATCGATCGGCGCGCGCGCGCCTTGCGGCGCCCTGTGAGGCCGGGCGCTCAGCGTATTGTCGGACAGAACCAGCTCGTTTTCCGGCGTGATCACGTAGATCGTATCCGGCTTCAGCGCCATTTCGCCGCTGACCTGGCGCACCGGCATGTCCGTCGCCTTCGCCAGGATCTCGTGAAGCAGGCTCGGGTGATCATCGGGCAGGTGCATGATGACCACGTAGGCGAGCCCCAGATCGACCGGCAGCGCCTTGAACAGGTTGTTCAAGGCGTCCACGCCGCCCGCCGACGCGCCGATGCCGCAGACTGGAACGGCGCCGTGCGGCGTAGAGGGAGAGGGGCCTGCCATGATCCGCCTTGTAAAGGTCTGCGCCGGGCGACGGCCGGGCGTGAGAACGCGTGCGCCGGTCAAGCGCCGAATGCGGCGCGAGAGGAGTGCGCTTCATCCGGTATGTACGGTTAACCCAAGTTACGCGCCGGCGAAACCGGCTGTGCATCGCCTGAACCGTTTCAGGCGCTTGGCGCGCGCGGCCCCATCGCGTATTGCTTCGCCCACGGCAGGCCGGTTTAGCTCAGCTGGTAGAGCAGCGGTTTTGTAAACCGAAGGTCGGGGGTTCGAGTCCCTCAACCGGCGCCG
>JBKHAZ010000194.1:0-5440 GCA_046542605.1 Oceanicaulis sp.
TGGCTTCCTCCAGAAGATCCGTGTTGCCCAGTCCGGCGCGCACGGCGTTCATCAGTCCGGCGCTGGAAAAAGCCTGCTGCTGGGTCATGGCGGTCTCCTGAAAGCCTAGCGTTCTTCGCCCCCGCAACATGCATAGTTGGGTGCGGCGCGCTCCGGGTCAATGCCCGAAGCCCTCTCTTAAAGTTACCATTGCGCAACAGTCGGCGGCGGCGGCCTGTTCCCGCCGGTGCGCATCAGCCCCCGGCGGCGCGCCGGGCCTTGCTGCGGCGCATGGGCGGGCGGTGCACGGTGCGCACATGGGCTTCGATGTGTTCCAGGATGAGCCCGGCCACGTCCTTGCCGCTGGTCGCCTCGATGCCTTCCAGTCCGGGCGAAGAGTTCACCTCGAGGATTTTCGGTCCGGATTCCGCGCGCAGCAGGTCGACTCCGGCGACGCCCAGCCCCATGGCGCGCGCGGCCCGAACGGCGGCGGCGCGCTCCTCCCTGGTGATGCGCACCTTCACCGCCTCGCCGCCGCGGTGGAGGTTGGAGCGAAACTCCCCGGCCTGGGCCTGGCGCTTCATGGAGGCCACGACCTTGCCGCCCACAACAAAGCAGCGAATGTCCGCGCCGCCGGCCTCCTTGACGAATTCCTGCACGATGAAGTTGGCGTCCAGCCCGCGGAAGGCGTCGATCACCGACTCCGCCGCCTTCTTGGTCTCGGCCAGCACCACGCCGCGGCCTTGTGTCGATTCAAGAAGCTTCACGACCAGCGGCGCGCCGCCGACATGCTCGATCAGGTTTCCGGTGTCCTTCGGCGAGTGCGCGAAGGCGGTCGTCGGCATGCCGATGCCGGCGCGCGCCAGCACCTGGTGGGCGTAGAGCTTGTCGCGGCTGGCCCCGATGGCTTCGGCGGAATTGAGGATATAGGCGCCGGTGAGCTGGAACTGACGGATCACCGCCATGCCGTAATTGGTCATGGACGCGCCCACGCGCGGGATCACCGCGTCGAAGCGGGGCAATTTGCGGCCGTCATAATAGACGGCCGGATTCATCGCGTTGATCGCCATGGTGCAGCGCGCGGTGTTGATCATCTCGGCGACGTGGCCGCGCGCCTCGGCGGCTTCCTTCAGGCGCAGCGAGGAATAATTCTTCGGCTCGCGTGTCAGGATCGCGATGCGCAAGGGACGCTTGACCGGCTTCTTCGCGGGCACGTCGGCGTAAAGATCATAGCTGAGCTGACCCTGGACGCAGGACTGGGTGGGGTTGACCACCATGTCCTCGCGGATCGCCGTGCGTCCGAGCAGCATGCGGTACTGCATGGTTTCGCGATTGGTGAGCGAGACTTCGATCGGCCAGTCGCGCTCGCCGATCTTCACCTTCGCCTCGATCACCCATCTAAGCTCGGTCTCGCCGTTGGAGCTGGTGACTTCGCGCCGGTCCACGGCGGGCGCGGCGCACACCACTTCGACCTCGGGCCGGTCGGGAATGGGATGCATGACGAAACGCACCTGAGGTTTGGATTCCGGGCCGAACGGCTCGACCGCCACCGCGTGCAGCGCGCTGGTGCGAGCGCCGGTGTCCACCTTGGCCTTGATCGCAGGCAGTCCCAGGCCGGGAAAGCCGGCCCACTCCTCCCAGCCCAGGACGAAGGGTTCGTCGCTCATGTCGCTTATTCCTCGTGCGGCGCGCGCGAAGCCCTAGCGCGGCGGGCGGGAAAGGTCCACGGGCCGTTTCCGCGCCGGAAACACAGAGCCTCCAGCTCGCGCCCTGTTCAAACCGGCCTTCAGATCCGATCTTCCCGGCGACGAACCAGGGGAGAAAACCCATGAGCAAGGGCGAACGTCCCATCGTGAAGATCACCCGAGGCATGCCCGCCAGCGACGGCGCGGGCGTGAAGCTGACACGCCTTCTCGGCACGCCGGACCTGCGCGTGCTCGATCCCTTCCTGATGCTGGACAAGTTTCACTCGGATAATCCCGACGACTATCTCGCCGGCTTTCCCCCGCATCCGCACCGGGGGTTTGAAACCGTGACCTACATGGTCGAGGGGCGCATGCGCCACAAGGACAACAAGGGCCATGAGGGCGTCATCGAACCCGGCGGAGTGCAGTGGATGACCGCGGCGGGCGGCATCGTGCACTCGGAAATGCCGGAGCAGGAAGACGGGCTGATGAGCGGGTTTCAGCTCTGGGTGAATCTGCCCAGGGCCGAAAAGATGAAGCCCGCCGCCTATCAGGAATACGCCGCCGGCGAAGTCGCCACGGACACGCGCGACGGCGTCGTGGCGAAGATCGTCGCGGGACGCACCAGCACCGGCGCCGAAGGCCCGGTGACAGGCGTGACGGTGGAGCCGCTTTACGCCGAGCTGGTGATGCAGCCCGGCGCCGTGTTCGAGGAGCCGGTGAGCGACGTGAAAACCGCCTTCGCCGCCGTCCATTCCGGCGCGGTGGGGTCCGGCGGCGTCTCGCTGGGAGAGGCGTCGCTCGGCGTTTACGGCGAAGGCGATCTCGTCCGCCTGACGGCCGGCCCCGAGGGGGCGCGCGTGATCCTCGCCGCCGGCAAGCCGATCGGAGAGCCGATCGTGTGGGGCGGCCCGTTCGTCATGACCACCGAGGGCGAAGTGCGCCAGGCCATGCTGGATTATCAGCAGGGCCGGTTCTGACCCCGGCTCTGACCCAGGCGCCGCGGCCTGTGGAGAAACCGCGCCGCGTACTTGCGCGGCGCGCGCCGGCTTGCCACTGAAGTGGGATGCGCCCTCTCCTCACCCCTGCGCGGACCGCATTTCTCGCCCAAGGGCCGCTCATCGCGGGCCTCGACGAGGCCGGGCGCGGGCCTTTGGCCGGGCCGGTGGTGGCCGCCGCGGTGATCTTGCCGGCGAACGCCTGCGACATCGAAGGTCTTGCCGGCATGACGGACTCCAAGGTCCTCCCCGCAGCCCGGCGCGAAGCCCTGGCGGCCGAGATCCGGGCGTGCGCGCTGGTGGGCGTCGGGATCGCAGAGCCCGCCGAGATCGACCGGCTGAACATTCTGCACGCCTCGATGGCCGCGATGGCGCGTGCGCTTCGCGCTCTGCCGTGTACTCCGTGCGAGGCGCTGGTGGACGGCGACCGCCTGCCGCCCGGCCTGCCGTGTCCGGCGAAAGCGATCGTCGGCGGGGACGGAACAGAGCCGGCCATCAGCGCGGCGAGCATCATCGCCAAGACCGTGCGTGATCAGCTCATGGTCGAGGCCGACGCGCGCCATCCCGGCTACGGCTTCGCCAGCCACAAGGGCTATGCCTGCCCCGCCCACAAGGCGGGTCTTGAAAGACTAGGCCCCTCGCCCATCCATCGGTTAAGCTTCGCCCCGGTGCGAGAGGCGCGGTCCTTGATACCGCTTATGATGAATCCGGCTTAACCATCGGGTAAGGCGAAACGATTCACCCCTCTTGGCGCGACGAATTTCTTCAAGAGGCGGTTTTCAACGTGTCAGGTCCGGCCGAACACTCCCTTCCCATCGATGCGATCATCGAGGGCGATTGCGTCGAGGCCATGCAGGCGCTGCCCGGCGAAAGCGTGGACCTGATCTTCGCCGATCCGCCCTATAACCTGCAGCTTGGCGGCGACCTGCACCGGCCGGACAACTCCAAGGTCGATGCGGTGGACAATGACTGGGATCAGATCGGCGATTTCGACGCCTATGATCTGTTCTCCTGCGCCTGGCTGGAGGAGGCGCGCCGGGTCCTCAAACCCAACGGCGCGCTGTGGACGATCGGCAGCTATCACAATATTTTCCGGGTCGGCGCCTTCCTTCAGGACATGGGCTTCTGGATCCTCAACGACGTGATCTGGCGCAAGTCCAATCCGATGCCGAACTTCAAGGGCACGCGCTTCACCAACGCCCACGAAACGCTGATCTGGGCGGCCAAGACGAAAGACGCGCGACCCACCTTCAACTACGCCGCCATGAAGGCGTTGAATGACGGGGTTCAGATGCGCTCCGACTGGACGCTGCCCATTTGCGCGGGCGCGGAGCGGCTGAAGACCAAGGAGGGCAAGAAGGCTCATCCGACCCAGAAGCCGGAAAGCCTTCTGCACCGGGTTTTGCTCGCCACCACCAATCCCGGCGACATCGTGCTCGATCCCTTTTTCGGCACCGGCACGACCGGGGCGGTCGCCAAGAAACTCGGCCGCCATTTCATCGGACTTGAAGCAGACCCCAATTACGCCGAAGTGGCGCGCAAACGCATCGCCGCGATCAGTCCCGGCGATCCGGACGCGCTGAAAGTCACCCAGTCCAAGCGCGCCCTGCCGCGCATTCCCTTCGGCGCGCTGGTGGAGGCGGGGCTCCTGAAACCCGGCGATACGCTCTATTGCAGCCAGGGGCGGCGCACCGCGCGGGTGCGCGCGGACGGCACGGTGGCCGCGGGTGCGGAAACCGGCTCGATTCATCAGGTCGGCGCCCATGTGCAGAACGCGCCCAGCTGCAATGGCTGGACATTCTGGCACGTGCGCCAGGCCGGCGGGCTTGCTCCCATCGACGTTCTGCGTGCGCGCATCCGGGCGCAGATGGAGGCGTAGGAGCCTTTGCCCGAGGCGGCCGACCCGATCGCGCTTTATCAGCGCCAGGCGGCGGGCTGGCGCGGCGGGTTTGACCCCTAGGCGTCGAGCAGGCTGCGGCCGATGGTGAGGAAGCGCTCGCGGCGCTGTTTCTTCAACGCGGCGGCGTCCAGGCCGTCATAGGAATCGAGCGCCGCCTCGATTGCAGCGCCCACGCGCTTGATCGTTTCGTCGCGGTTGCGATGCGCGCCGCCGAGGGGCTCCTCGATGATGGAGTCGATGATCTTCAGCTCGATGAGGTCCTGGGCGGTGATCTTCATCGCCATGGCCGCATCCTTGGCCCGCGCGCCGTCGCGCCACAGGATCGAGGCGCACCCTTCCGGGCTGATCACCGAATAGATCGAATGCTCGAGCATCAAAACGGTGTTCGCGCTCGCCAGCGCCACCGCACCGCCGGACCCGCCCTCCCCGCAGATCACGCTGATCAGCGGCGTGCCCAGCGTCAGGCAGCGCTCGGTGGAGCGCGCGATGGCTTCGGCCTGGCCGCGCTCCTCCGCGCCGAGCCCCGGATAGGCGCCGGCGGTGTCCACCAGGGTCACAACCGGAAGCTCGAAGCGTTCGGCCAGATCCATGAGGCGAACGGCTTTCCGGTAGCCTTCCGGCCGGGCCATGCCGAAATTGTGCTTCAGACGGGTCTGGGTGTCGTGGCCCTTCTCATGGCCGATCAGCACCACCGGACGCCCCTTCAGCCGCCCCGTCCCGCCGACGATCGCGTGGTCCTCGCCGAAGCGCCGGTCACCGGCCAGCTCTTCGAAATCGGTGACCAGGTGCTCGATATAGTCCTTCAGATGCGGACGCTCGGGATGGCGGGCGACCATCGTCTTCCGCCAGGCGTCGAGCTTTGAATACAGCGTCCTGAG
>JBKHAZ010000195.1:0-5421 GCA_046542605.1 Oceanicaulis sp.
ACTACCTGTCGCGCAGCTCGTCGCACAATGTGCGCCGGATCAACGCGCCGTCCTTGAACCAGTGCCAGGTGCGCGCGCGGGTCTGCCCGCCGTCGGCCAGTGCGATCACCTCCACGAAATAGGCGCCGGGCTCGTCCTTGCGGTCGAGATGGAGCAGCACCAGCCCGCCGCTCTCCCATGCCGCGCCCGTGAACGTGGGCGTATCGAAAACGATGCGCTCGCCGCTGACGACGCCGTCGAAGCGGTCCCGCCTCACCCGTCCGTCCGGCCAGGTGAAGGTGATGTGCTGGATGTAAAACGGCGCGCCGGAAGCGGGGAACTCGCAGACGACCTTGCTCTGGTGGCGGTCGATCATCGCGCCGTCCGCATCGAGATGGGTGTACGTCCCGGTCCAGACGCCCTCATGGGCGCGCATGGCGGGGAAGGCAGAGCGGCGCGTCATTCTGAAAGCCCTTCGAGGCTCGCCCAATCGAGCTCGCGCCTCAGGATAATCATGATATCAAGCACTTACGAACCGTATCCTGAGGAGTCTTTGCGCAGCCGCGAAAAGCCTCGAAGGACGCACGGGAGCTCATATCACCCCCCGCTCCTTCATCGCCCGGATCTTCTCGGGATCGAAGCCGGCCTCCAGCGCCAGCGCTTCGGAGTGCTCGCCGAATTCGGGCGCAGCCGGGTTGGGACGGCCGGGCTCTTTCAAAAAGCGCAGCGGCGGGCCGATATGGCGGTTTCCCCGTTCGTCCGTGAACACCATGCCGCGTTCGCGCGTATGCGGATCGTCGAACGCGTCCTTCAGGCTGCGCACCGGCGCCCAGCAGACATCGAGCCGTCCAAGAAAGTCTTCCCAATGGGCGAGCGGCTCTTTGGCGAAGATCTCCTTCAGGACCGCGCGCAGCTCGGCCTGCGCCGGGCCGGGCTCCTCTTTCGCCTGGTCGATCAGATCTTCGCGGCCGAGCGCGGTGAGGAGGTTCGTCGCGAACTTCACCTCCGACCCGCCGAGCACCAGATGCTTTTGGTCGGCGGTCTCATAGACGTGATACATGCCCGCCCCGCCGAAGCTGCGCATGGCCTTCACCGGCGGGTGAGCGTCGTCTGCGAAGACCGGCCCGGTGACGTTCGGCGTCCAGGCGAGCGCGGCGTCATACATGGCCATGTCGATGAAATCGCCCTCGCCCGTCTCGTGGCGGCGATAAAGCGCCATGAGGATCGCCGAGAGCGCCATGAGGGAGGCGGCCATGTCGGCCACCGGCATGTTCGGGCTCGCCGGCTTTCCGTCCTCCAGCCCGCGATTGAGGTCCACGAGCCCGGCCAGCGCCTGGACGGTGAGGTCGTGGGCGGGTTTTTGCGCATAGGCGCCGTCCTGGCCGAAGGCGGAGATGGAGCAGTAGACGAGCCCCGGATTGATCGCCGAGAGCGTCTCGTAATCAGCCGCCAGGCGCTTGGCGACGCCCGGGCGGAACGCCTCCACCACCACGTCGGCGGTCTCCACCAGCCTGTGCAGCAGCTTGCGCCCGTCCTCGTCCTTCAGATTGAGCGTCAGCGAGCGCTTGCCCCGCGCGATATTGCGGAACCAGACCGACACCCCGTCGGGGTGTTTCCAGCCGATCGCGCGCGTCGGCTCGCCGGTTCCGTTGGCGGGCTCGACCATGACCACGTCCGCGCCGTGATCGGCCATCATCATCGTCAGATGCGGCCCGGGCAGGAAGGCGGAGAGGTCGATGACTTTCAGGCCGGTGAGTTTCATTCAGAACGGTCCTCTTTCGAGTGGTCTGACACGCACGCCGCGGGCCGACACGACGACGATGGACCCGGCGGCCGCGCCTGGATTGTCCAGCACGGCGCGAACGCAGATGTCCGGGTCGTCGCATCGGACATAGAAAACGCCGACGGCGCTCAAGCCGTCGCGAAACAGAAGCGCGCCGAAATCACTGTCCTCGGTCAGAAGGATCGCCTTCCCGCCTCGCGCGGCCGAGAGAACGCCCGTATCGGGTGCGTCGCGTGCGCCGTGCTCCGGTTCGAGGACCTCTTGGCCTGCCTCACCAAGCGCGCGCACGATGCGCATGCCCACGCATTCGTCGGCGAAGACGCGCATTACTCCGCCGCCGCAACCGGCTCGTCGAAATGGCCGGCCGCGTAAGCAAGGGCCGCCTGCACATCGCCTTTCTTCAGGCGCGGATAGGCCTCGTGAATGTCGGCTTCGGACTGACCCGCCGCCAGCTTGCGCAGGATCAGGTAGATCGGAATGCGCGCGCCCTTGATGCATGGCTTGCCGAGCATGATCTCCGGATCGACCGAGATGCGCGGATGGGTGTTTCCCATATCCATGGCCCTTTCCTATCACGCCTGAGCTCACTCCGCCCGATCCTTCAGGGCCCCCAGAACCTCATCGGTATGCTCGCCCAGCTTCGGGGCGCGGGCGCCGGAGGGACGTTCGCCGTTCACTGCGATGGGTTCGCGCAGGAGTTTAAGGCCGCCCTCCTTGTCGGGGTGGTCCACGGTCTCGATCATGTGCTGGGCGGTGGGCGCGGTGAGCGCTTCGGCGACCGAATAGACCGGCGCGACGGGAACCTTGCCCCCCAGCATCTCCACCCAGACATTGGTGGGCCGTGTACTGAAGAAAGCGTCGAGATCGGCCTGCAGCTGATCCTTGTTGGCGCGGCGCGCGGCGACGTCGGCGTAATCAGGATTGTTCAGCAAATCGCCGCGTGCCACCGTCTCGCAGAACACCGTCCAGAATTTGGGCAGCTGGCACATCAGGAAGATCCAGCCGTCCTCGGTCTTGAACAGCTGGCTCGGCACGACGGACGGGTGGGCGGAGCGCTCCAGCCGCGTGGTCTCCTTGCCCGCATTGAGGAACCAGGTCGCCGGATAGGAAAGCTGATGCAGCGCGGTGTCCAGGAGGCTCGTGTCCACGTCGCAGCCCTTGCCGGTGCGCTGCGCGCCGATCACGGCGGAAAGCAAACCGGTCGCCATCACCGTGCCGGTCGTGAAATCCACCATGGACAGCCCGAACCGCGCCGGCGGTCCGTCCGGCTCGCCTGTAAGCGAGAGAAAGCCGGCTTCGGCCTGCATGAGGTAATCATAGCCCGGCCAGGCCTCGCGCGCATTGCCCCGTCCGTAGGCGGACAGGTGCGCACAGACGATCTCCGGCTTGACCTGCGACAGGCTGGCGTAGTCCACCTTCAGCTTCGCCGGCAGATCGCCGCGCAGATTGTTCGCCACGGCGTCGGCGGTCTTCACCAGCTTTTCAAACAGCTTGCGGCCGCCGGAGTCCTTCAGGTCCAGCGCCACGGATTTCTTGCCGCGGTTGAAGGTCTGGAAGAACTGGCTGTCGTCCTCACCCAGAAAGTACGGCCCGGCGGCGCGCGACGAATCCCCGCCCACGGCCGGGTTCTCGATCTTGATCACCTCGGCTCCAAGGCTCGCCAGAAGCTGCGTGCCGTACGGCCCCGCGCCGTATTGCTCGATGGTGAGGATGCGCAGGCCGGAAAGGGGTGTGTGCATTCATCGTCTCCAGTCGCGCCGGCCTGATGTCCTCCCCCGCCTGCAGGGGAGGTGTCCGCGAAGCGGACGGAGCGGGCCGCCCAAACGTTAAGGCCGCGCCCCCGTCGGCCGTTCGGGCCACTCCCCCCTTGAACGGGGGGAGACATCGCGCACAGCGCCTCCGCTAGACCGGGTTCCGTTTCACCAGCTGTTTGGCGATGATGATGCGCTGCATCTCGTTGGTGCCTTCGCCGATGCACATGAGCGGGGCGTCGCGGTAGAGACGCTCGATCACGTACTCTTTCGAATAGCCGTAGCCGCCATGGATGCGCATGGCCTCGGTGGCGACCTCGACGGCGGTCTCGGAGGCGAAATACTTCGCCATGCCGGCCTCCATGTCGATGCGCGCGCCGGTGTCGTAGGCGCGGGCGCTGTCTTCAACGAGCAGCTCCGCGGCGCGGGTGCGCGCGGCCATGTCGCCGAGTTTGAGCTGGATGGCCTGGTGCTCGCAGATCGGCTTGCCCATGGTCTTGCGGGTCTGGGAGTAGGCGACGCTCTCACGCAGCGCCCGTTTGGCGATGCCCACCGAGCGTGCGGCGATGTTGATGCGCCCGATCTCCAGCCCGCCGGTGGCCATGAAGAAGCCCTTGCCTTCCTCGCCGCCCACGAGGCTCAGCTCGGCGTCGCATTCATAGTCCTCGAAGACGAACTCACCGGAATCGATACCTTTGTATCCGAGCTTTTCCAGCTTCTTGCCGTTGCGGATGCCCTTGCGCTCTTCGCCCGTCTCCGGATCGATCTTGGAGACGATGAGCATGGACATGCCCTTATAGCGCGGCTCGGCGGAGGGATCGGTCTTCACCAGAAGCGCGCAGGCGTGACCCTGGATGGCGTTGGAGATCCAGGTCTTGGCGCCGTTGACGACGTACTTGCCGCCTTCTCGTTTTGCGCTCGTGCGGATCGCCTGAAGGTCGGTGCCGGCGTCCGGTTCGGTCAGGCCCAGCCCGCCGCGGATCTCGCCGGCGGCGAATTTCGGCAGCCAGTACTCCTTCTGCCGGTCGGTGCCGAATTTCTGGACGATCTGGGCCATCATCAGATGGGAGTTGAAGATGCCGGTGAGGCTCATCCACTCCTCGGCGATCATCATGACGATCTTCGAATATGTGGTCGCCGAAAGCCCCAGCCCGCCATATTCAGGATCGATGAGCGCGCCGAACAGGCCGAGCTCCTTCATGTCCTCGACGAGATCGGCCGGCCAATGGTCGGCATGCTCGTACTCCATGGCCTTGGGCGCGACCTTCTTCTCGATCCACTTGGCGATCGCGTCGAGCATCTGGCGCTCGTCGGCCTCGGTCATCTGATAGGTTTCGGCGACAGCCATGGCGGGTCTCCCCCTTCTCGCTTCATGAATTCCCGGACGAGCCCGCAGCGCGACGATCCGGGACCTGCATCCGCTGCTCGCGCCATATCCCGAGGGAGGTCCCGGCCCTTCGGCCGGGACTTCAGGACACCAGCGCTGTTTCAGTAATTACCCACCTTGTCTTCCACGCCATGCCCCGTTTTCGGGATCAGCATGTTGCGCTTGAAGGTCAGGACCTGCTCGCCGCGCTGGTTGTGGGCGCGGGTGAGCACGGTGACGATGCCTTGCTCGGGCCGGGACTTGCTCTCGCGCTTGGCCAGCACTTCGCTCTCGGCGTAGAGCGTGTCGCCGGCGAAGACGGGCGCGGTGAACTTCACCTCGTCCATCCCCAGATTGGCGATCGCCTTCTGGGAGACGTCCGTGACGCTCATGCCGATGACCAGCGCCAGCGTGTAGGGGCTGACCACCAGGTTCTTCTTGAACTCGCTGGCTGCGGCGAACTCGGCGTCGAAATGCATGGGATGAGTGTTCATCGTCAAAAGCGTGAACAGGTGATTGTCGTACTCGGTCACCGTCTTGCC
>JBKHAZ010000196.1:0-5400 GCA_046542605.1 Oceanicaulis sp.
GTATAGTCCTCGAAGCTGCGCTGAATTTCGTCGTTCTGCACCGACTGAGGCGTGAAATCGGGCGTCAGGGTGATCCGCTCCGGGTCCTCGCCGTTGGCGTGGGCGGACAGGTCGATCCCGAGCGTCAGCGTGCTGTTCGCCGTGGCGCGCGTGGCGCTCGCTTCGCCGGTGGGCACGACGCGTCCGGATTCAAACAGCGAGGCGCGCGCGCGCCAGGCGCCCGACCAGCCGCCGCTGCGATCGCTGATCACGTTGACCACCTGATCCTGTCCGGCCATGTCGATGCCGGGAATCGGGGCGCGGATCAGCTCGACGCGCTCCACCGTGTCGGCGGGCAGGCGCGAAAGCAGGGCGCGAACGCCGTCCTTCGAGCTCGGCCGGCGCCCGTCGATCAGCACGTTTCCGAGCCCGCCGGCGAGACCGCGCCCGCCGCCGCCGCCGGAAATGGAGAAGCCCGGCACGCGCTCGACCATGTCGGCGGCGTTCTGCGGATTGAAATCGGAGAAGAAGTCAGGCTCGTAGACGAGGATGGCGTCCTCGCCTTCGCTGCGCGCGTCTTGTAGTGCGTCGGCGGTGTCGGCGACGGCGGGCGAGGCGAATACGGCCGCGCACGCGGCCGCACCCAGCAAGGCTTTGAAGGAATGATCACTTTTCATGGCGCGCAACATAAAGCCGCCCATCGTGAATAGGTGTTTAACCTCCGTAACGAACTTCACGAATTTGTGAGCGCAAAGTCTGTTTCGCGCCCCGTCCAGAATGTCCCGCGCAAGGTGAGCCGGACCAGCCGGCCGGTCTGCTGGTCGAGGTGGCGAAGTCCTCAAAATCCAGCTGCGAGACCCGGCGCTCCACCAGCAGGGTGAACTGATCGCTCGCAGAGCGCTGAAAGGCGAGGGCCGCGTGCGGCTTGGGATGGAGGAAATCGTTCTCGTGCGCGCCCTCGCCGTCCTGGGTGATGCGGGCAAATTGAAGCACCAGCCCGGTCTCCAGCGTCAGCCGATCGTTCGGCCGGTGCGTCCAGGCCCCGAACACCTCGCCGCGCTACTCCTCCACGCGTGTATCGGCCACAGGCAGGGCGATGGGCTCGAAGCCGGCGCCCTGGTCTTCGGCAAGGGTGAAGTCGGCGCCGAAATAGTTGAACGCGGTCTCCGCGCCGGTTTCCAGCGTGAGCACATTGCCGACCGCGCCGCCGAAGCCGCGCTCGTCCCCGCCTTTATCGAGGCTGAAACCCGGAACGCGCGCGACCATGTCGAGGGCGGTCGCCGCGTTGAACTGTTCGAAATAGGCGGCGTCGAAAACGGTTCGGCCGTCGCCGGGTTCGGCCTGGGCGAACGCGCCGCCGTGAGCGATGGCGAGGGTGAGCGCAATAGCGCTCGCCGAGGCGAGCTTGCGGACCGGAGACATGCGGGCGCCCTCCCAAACGCTGGACGCCGTCCTGGGTGCGGCGCGCCATAGGTTTGATAGGGCCGCGCGCAGTTCGCCAGTTTAGGCCTTGTCAGATTCGGGCCGTCCGCCGGTAAGGTCGCCGCCCGGCCTATCCCGTGCCGCCGACGGTGAGACCCTTGATCTTCAGCGTGGGCTGGCCGACGCCCACGGGGACGCCCTGGCCGGCCTTGCCGCAGGTGCCGACGCCCGGATCCATCTTCATGTCGTTTCCGATCATGGATATCTTGGTGAGCGCGGTCGGGCCGTCGCCGATGAGGGTGGCGCCCTTGATGGGCTCCATCACCTTGCCGCCGCGCACCCGGTAGGCTTCGGTGCAGCGGAAGACGAACTTGCCGGACGTGATGTCCACCTGGCCGCCGCCAAAATTCACCGCGTAGACACCGTCTTCGAGGCTTTCCAGAATCTCGGCCGGGTCGTGATTTCCGGCTTCCATGATCGTGTTGGTCATGCGCGGCATGGTGGGGTGGGCGTAGCTTTCGCGCCGCCCGTTTCCGGTGGGCTCCATGCCCATGAGCCGCGCGTTCTGGCGATCCTGCATATAGCCGACGAGCACGCCGTCCTCGATCAGCACGGTGCGCCCGGTGGGCGTGCCTTCGTCGTCGAAGGAGAGAGAGCCGCGGCGCTCGTCGATGGCGCCGTCGTCGACCACGGTCACGCCTCTTGAGGCGACCTGCTCGCCGATGCGGCCGGCGAAGGCGCTTGAGCCCTTGCGGTTGAAATCGCCTTCGAGGCCGTGCCCCACCGCCTCATGCAGCAACACCGCCGGCCAGCCCGGGCCAAGCACCAGGTCCCATTCGCCCGCCGGGGCGTCGACGGCGTCCAGATTGACCTTGGCGACGCGCAGCGCCTCGTCGGCGAGGTCTTTCCACGCGCCCGGCTCCAGCCAGCGGGAGAACTCGGCCCGGCCGCCCGCACCCGCCGAGCCGGTTTCGCGCCGGCCCTTGCGTTCGCACGTCACCGCGATGTTCAGCCGCACCAGCGGACGCACGTCGGCGCGCACATCGCCGCCGGCGCGCACGATCCCGATCACCCGGCGCGAGCCTGATAGCGACGCGGAAACCTGCACCACTTCAGGATCCCGGTCGCGCAGATAGGCGTCGATTTCCGCCAGCAGCTTCGCCTTGGCTTCAAATCCCGGCGCGCCGATCACGTCCAGGTCTTCGTAAAGGCGCCGGTTGGTCCGAACGGGCGGGGGCGCCATGACCGCGTCGGCGCCCTTGCGCGCCGCGCCTGCGGTTTCGCCCGCCCGCATGAGGGCGGCGAGCGTGGGATCGGAACTGTGCGCAAATCCGGTGCGCTCGCCGAACACGCCGCGCAGACCGAAGCCGCGCTCGGCGTCGAAATTGGCCACTTTCAGCCGGCCGTCGTCGAAGGCGAGGCTTTCGCTGGCGCTGGTTTCGAGAAACAGCTCGCCGTCGTCGGCGCCGGCGAGGGCGCTCTCCAGCACGCGCGCGGCGTCTTCGGCGTCGAACTCGAAACTGGCGAAGGGATCGGCGGTCATGGGCGCTCCGGGCGTCGGCGGGTGGAGCGATCAGACATAAACGCTGCAGCCGCCGAATGCGAGCCGGGCGGGTGTTCGGCGCGACGGAACGTGCGGCGGCTCCGCGCTCAGCTCAACCCTGGTGGCGCCGGAAGCGGCGAGGCTGGGCTTGCAGCGTCGCGTCGCCGGGCGCGGCGCCGGCTGCGGCGACGTAGGCCTCATAGGCTTCGTCGTAGCGGCCCATGTGCTCCAGCGCGATCGCCTCGTTGAAGCGCGACAGGGCTTCATCACCGCCCAGCGAACGGGCGCGGCGGGCCGCGTCCACGGCCTCGGCGTGGGCGCCGGCCCGGCTGCGCGCCGCGGACAGGTTGAGCCAGGCCTCGGGCGTGTCCGGAGCGAGTTGCACCGCCTGTTCGAGATCGGCGCGCGCGTCGCGTGTGAGGCCGCGGTCCAGCGCCATGACGCCGCGATTGATCAGCACGCGCGCGCGCATCGCATCGTCGAATTCGGGGCTGCGCATCAAAAGATCGCAAGCCCCGAGCGCGCGGCCGTCGGCCGCCCCGTCGCGCGCGCCTGATTCGCAATCCTCCAGCGCCGAGGCGAGGGCGGGCCGCTCCATCGGCGCTTGACCCAGCACCGGCGCGCTGAAGGCCAGCGCGGCCGCGCCGGCGAAGGCGAGCGCGGCTCCCAGCCCGCACAATCCGCCGGTGATGGCCTTGGTCAAAGCACTGCGGTTGTTGGCTTTTTTCTTGGTCAGGCTGTCCATGATCCCCTCCTCAAGGCGCAGCTACAAGAAAACATTAGCAAATCCGCCCATCACCGGCCAAGCGCCGCTTTGTTTCACGCGTGTGAAAAAACTACGGGCGCCGCGACAAAAAGGCGCTTATAGCCCCTGACAGTCCATGGGGTGGGCTCTATATTCCGCCGCAATCGAGACCGGGGCGGCCTATCCGGCCCGGCGAGAAAATCTTTAGTTCCTCGGGGGAGCCATGCGTTTTCCGGCCGCTCTCGGCGCCATCGGCGCCTTGTTCTGTACGCTTTCCGCCGCCGCTTCGGCGACGCCGAACTATGCGGTGGACGGCCAGCTCGGCCTCCAGCCGGCGGCGACGCCGGTGATGGAGATCATCCACGGGTTCCACGATCTGCTTTTGTGGATCATCATCGGCATCTCGCTTCTGGTTCTGGGCCTTCTGGTCTGGGTGATGATCCGCTACAACCGGAAAGCCAGTCCCGAAGCCAGCAAGACCAGTCACAACACGCTGATCGAGGTGGTGTGGACGGCTGCACCGATCCTGATCCTGGTGATCATCGCGATCCCGAGCTTCCGGCTGCTTTATTTCCAGGACGTGATCCCCGAGGCCGACTTCACGATCAAGACCATCGGCAATCAGTGGAACTGGACCTACGAGTATCCCGATCACGGCGACTTCCAGTATGTCGCCAACATGATCGCCGACGAGGACGTGGCGACCTGGCCGATCGAGGCGCACCGCAATCTGACGACCGATCTGCCCATGGTGGTGCCTGCCGGCGCGACCGTGCGCATGGAGGTGACGGCGTCTGACGTGATCCACAATTGGGCCATGCCCGCCTTCGGCATCAAGATGGACGCGATTCCCGGCCGTCTGAACGAGACCTGGTTCCGCGTCGACGAGCCAGGCGTGTTCTACGGCCAGTGCTCCGAGCTTTGCGGGCTTCGCCACGCCTTCATGCCCATCGAGGTGCACGTGGTGCCCCAGGACGTGTTCGACGCCTGGATCGAGGCCGCCAACGAAGATCCGTACGAGGCGCCCAGCGTCCTCTACGCCCACTATGACTCGCTGCGCGGTGAGACCCGCGTGGCCGCCGCCCGCTAAGGAGAGCGATGATGACGGACGCGACCGCGACGCACCATCACGACGACCACACCCCCAGCATCTGGGACTGGAAGCGGTGGGTCTATTCGACCAACCACAAGGACATCGGCACGATGTACCTCATCTTCGCGATCTTCGCGGGGGTGATCGGCGGCGCGATGTCCGGCCTCATCCGCTGGGAGCTCGCCGAGCCGGGCCTGCAGGTCTTCAACAACGGCTTCTGGGGCAACGAGCACAATTACAACGTCATCACCACGATGCACGGCCTGATCATGATCTTCTTCATGGTCATGCCCGCCATGATCGGCGGGTTCGGCAACTGGTTCGTGCCGCTGATGATCGGCGCGCCGGACATGGCGTTCCCGCGCATGAACAACATCTCGTTTTGGCTGCTGCCGTTCTCGTTCGCGCTGATCCTGATCTCCATGTTCGTGCCGGGCGTGGGCGGCGACAACGGCTTCGGCGGGGGCTGGGTGATGTACCCGCCGCTTTCGACCACGGGCCATAACGGGCCGGCCTTCGACCTGGTGATCTTCGCCCTGCACATCGCCGGCGTCAGCTCGATTCTGGGCGCGATCAACTTCATCACGACCATCTTCAACATGCGCGCGCCGGGCATGA
>JBKHAZ010000197.1:0-5382 GCA_046542605.1 Oceanicaulis sp.
CCTATTTCATCGAAGCGACCAACGTTCAGCTGACCACGCCCGTGGCCGGTACGACCGGAGCGCTGACCTCCATCGCTACAAACCAGGGCGCATCAGAGATCTGGGGCGTCGAACTGCAGTGGAATCATTCCGCCACCGACTGGTTCAAGTACGGCCTGTCCTACGCCTGGACCGACGCCACCTTCTCGGAAGGCTGCGACGAGTTCCAGTGGACGCTCACCTCGGGCGGCGGCGAGCTCGACGCGGGCGTCGACACCGCGCCGGGCGCCGGCACGGAGTTCTTCGGTCAGACCGGCAATTGCGACATTTCCGGCAACCGACTGCCGCTGACCAGCGAGCACCAGTTCGCCGCCAACGCGGAAATCCGCCAGCCCTTCGGCGGCGGCTGGGAATGGTTCGTCCAGTCCGATGTCACCTATGAAAGCTCGAAATTCATTCAGGTGCACAATCTGGCCGAGACTGGCGACGCGACGCTTCTGGGCCTGCGGCTCGGCGTGGAGAACGAGACTGCGAGCTTCCAGATCTGGGGCCGGAACCTGACCGACGAGGACTCCATCGTCATGGCCACGCGCTGGCTGCAGATCCCCTACTTCTCCTTCGCCGCGCCGAACACTGCGCCGGCGGGCGCCTCGACCGGCGCGCCGCGGGCCTTCTTCGGCACGCTGCGCCGGGGGCCGTCCGTGGGCGTGGAGGCGCGCCTGCGCTTCTAGGCGTCTTCGCCAGGGCATGGGGTCGAGCGGCCGGGCGCACTGCGCGCCCGGCCGTTTCTTCATGCGCCCTTGCAGCGGCGCGGCCGCGCGTCTAGCTCAAGATTCGACGCAGACCGGAGCCCCGCCATGACCGATGACGACGTCCAGCTCGACGACAGCCCGCTGACAGACCGCGAAGACCCCAAAGGCCGCGTGCTTATCGTCGCCGGGTCCGACAGTTCCGGCGGCGCCGGGATCCAGGCCGACATCAAGACGGTCACCGCGCTTGGCGGGTATGCGGCCACGGCGGTGAGCGCGATCACCGTTCAGTCGACCGAAGGGGTGAAAGCCGTCCACCCGGTCCCGCAGGACATTCTCGCCGGTCAGATCGAGGCCGTGCTCACCGATATCGGCGCCGATGTGGTCAAGACCGGCATGCTCGGGTCGGCCGAGACGGTGGGCACGGTGCTCAAGGCCCTCGATGAACACGGCGACCCGGCGATCCCGCTGGTGGTCGACCCGGTCATGGTTGCGGCCTCCGGCGACCGGCTGGTGGATGACACGGCGCTGGCGGCGATCCGCGACCGGCTCGGCCCGCGCGCCTATCTGCTCACCCCCAACATGCCCGAAGCCGCCGCCCTCACCGGGGTGGAGGTCGAGGACATGGACGGTCAGCGCGAGGCCGCCGAAATCCTCCTCGAGCGCGGCGCCAAGGCCGTGCTGGTGAAGGGCGGGCATATGGAGAGCGGGGACGTGATCGATCTGCTCGCCACCCGGAACGGGGTGCGCCTGTTCACCCGCCCGCGCATCAAGACACGCCACACCCACGGCACGGGGTGCACGCTGGCGAGCGCGATCTCTGCGCTGGTGGCGCAAGGGCTTAGTCTCGACCGTGCGGTGGAGCAGGGCGGGGACTATCTGCACGAAGCGATCCGGCGCGCGCCCGGCTTCGGCAAGGGCGCCGGCCCGGTCCATCACGGCTGGACGGTGTCGGGCGGGTTCGGCTCGGCCCCGGTGCGGGAATAGGCGCTAAAACCCGAGCTGGCGCGCCGCGGCGATCACGGTTTCTCCGGCCAGCAGCGCGGAGGCCAGCGTCCAGACCAACAGCGCGATGCCCGGCAGCCGTTTCAGCCAGCGGCTGGTGCTCGACGTCAGCGGCACGTGCCAGAGCGGGGCCACGAAGCCGGTGAAGCGCATGGCGAGCGCCGCCTCGGTGAGGCGCGCGGCGGTCTTGTGCGTGGCCATGAACTTCGCGCCGGAGCGGATTTTCTCGCGCACCGCCAGCAGCGCCACGAAGCCCATCCCGATCAGGATCACCTTGCCCGCCAGAAGCACCGGGGCGGGCGGCTCGGACAGAAGGATCCACGCCGCGGTGAGCAGCGCGAACAGGATGGTGATCAGAAGCGAGACCTTGGTCCAGTTCAGCTGGTCCTCATGTTTGTAGAGCGCGCGCACGTGCTCGAGATTCTCAAGCCAGGCCTCCGGCGCCAGCGTTTCGGGAGAGGGCGGCAGGTGAACCGGCGGGCGCAGCTGGCGAAACCAGATCGAATTGACGATGGCGTCGCCGTAATTGTCGTTCGACGGCGAGGCCTGAAGCACCGGCGTGAAGCCGAGCTTGGCGTGAAACGCCTTCGAGCCGGTATTGGGCAAGGGCCGTTCGACGATGGCTGCAAAGGCGTAATCGGCCGGGCGCGTCGCGAACAGGCGTTGATAGAGCCGTCGTGCAAGCCCGGCCCCGTGGAAATCGGGATGCACCCCGACCTGCTTGATCACCAGAAAGTCGCAATCCTCGCCGACCGCGGCCAGGATCACCGCCTCGGACTTGTCGGACGGCAGGGTGCGCGCATAGGCGCAGCCCTAGGCCGCCAGAAACGCCTGGGGCGTGTCCGCTTCTCCGGTGGCGACCAGGAATGTGACGTCCTTGTGCTTGAGGAACGTCTCGTAATCACTGCGCGAAAAATGCGGGACCAGGAAGCTGTCGCGCGAGTCCTCGCGGCAGAGCGTGAGGCTGCGCGCGATCGTGTCCACCGCGGCCAGGTCCTCCGTGCGCGCCGTGCGGATCGTCATGTTGCGCGTCGCCCCGCGGTCCTTTGTCATCTCATCCCCTTGAAATCCTGCTGACGAAACACGCGAACTATTATGGCCGGTCGTTTACGCGGCTGAAACCGCGTTTGGGTTAAACCTTCATCGACCAGGCGCAAAATGCGCCGCAAAGCTGCGAGATGTTCAGGCGTGGACAGGCTGATCGACGAGATCGAGGCGCTGGAGACGCGCACCTTCAAAGGGTGCGTGAGCGCGGTGAACGGCCTGCTTATCGAGGCCGAAGGGCCCCGTCAGGCGCTGAAGCTCGGAGCGGGCGTGCATCTCGACACCGGGGCGGGGGAGGCTTCGGAATGTGAAATCATCGGCTTTCGCGGCGACACCGCCTTGATGATGGCCTATGGCGATCTGGCCGGCGTGCGTCCCGGGGCGCGCGCCGTGATCGATCCCGACGGCGGAGCGATTCGTCCCGGGCGAGGCTGGCTCGGTCGGGTGATCGATAGTTTCGGCCGGCCGCGCGACGGCCTGGGCCCGCTTCCCGGCGGCGACGCGGCCTATGCGCTCAAGGGTCGTCCGCCCTGCGCCCACGCCCGCCAGCGCCTGGGCGAGCGCCTGGAGCTGGGCGTGCGGGCGATGAACATCTTCACGCCCATGCGCATCGGCCAGCGGCTCGGCGTGTTCGCCGGCTCAGGCGTCGGCAAATCAGTGCTCATGTCCATGCTGGCGCGCGGATCGGGGGCTGACGTGATCGTCATCGGCCTGATCGGCGAGCGGGGCCGGGAGGCGCGCGAATTCGCCGAGGACGTGCTCGGCCCGGAAGGGCGCGCGAAATCGGTGGTGGTCACCGAAACCAGCGATTCCTCCGCCCTGGCGCGCCGGCGCGCCGCCTACACCACGCTCACCACGGCGGAATATTTCCGGGACCAGGGCTGTAACGTGCTCTGCCTGATGGATTCGGTCACGCGTTTCGCGCTGGCCCAGCGCGAGATCGGCCTCGCCGCAGGCGAACCGCCGACGACGCGCGGCTACACCCCGTCGGTGTTCGCCGAGCTGCCGGCGCTTCTGGAGCGCGCGGGGCCGGGCCCTGAAGGGACCGGATCGATCACCGGCCTGTTCACTGTGCTGGTGGACGGCGACGACCATAACGAGCCCATCGCCGACGCGGTGCGCGGCATTCTCGACGGCCATATCGTAATGAGCCGCCAGATCGCCGAGCGCGGCCGCTTTCCTGCGATCGACGTGCTCAAATCAATCTCGCGCACCGCGCCGGAGGTCTATGCGCCCGCAGAGGCGCCCCTGGCCAAGCGTGCGCGCGGCCTTCTGTCGGCCTACGCCGACATGGAGGAGCTGATCCGCCTGGGCGCCTATACGCCCGGCGCGAACCCGGAGGTGGACCGGGCGATTGCGGTCAACGAACCGCTGGAAACATTCCTGGCTCAGGGAAAAGACGAAACCTCCTCGATCGAGGAGAGCTTCGCGGCCCTGGCGGGAATCGTGGGTGATGGAGGGTAAGGCATGGCGACACGTTCACACGCTCCTTTGATCCGGCTGGCCCGGTTCAAGGTCGAGGAGCTTCAAAAACAGATGGCCGACATCGAACAGGTGCGCGGCTCGATCCACGACCAGATCGAACGGCTCGAGGAAAGCGTGCCGGAAGAACAGGCCGTGGCCGCCGAGAGCAAGGACGGGTATCTCGCCTATGGCAGTTACGCGCGCTCGGTGATCCAGCGTAAGGAAAAGTTGCGCGCGAGCCTTGAAGAGGTGGACACCCAGGCCGGCGCTCTGCGCGAACGCCTGGAGGCGGCGTTCGGCGAGCTTAAGAAATTCGAACTCCTCGAGGAGCGCCGGCTGGCGCGAATCCAGGATTCCCTGCGCGCCGCGGAGCAAGCCGAAATGGATGAAATCGCCGCCAATATGCGCCGCTCCGCCCATTAGAGAAGCGTTCGGCGGGGCGCGAATTCGCCCTCGACCGGCTTGCCTTTCAGCCTTAACGGCGGCTTAATGTCCCGTGTACGAGCACAGGGGACGCACGTGCGCGCGATGAGACGGTTTGAGATCGCCCTGGCGGGCCTGATCGCGGGAAGCGCGAGTTTCGCGGCGTTTTCGCCGGGAGCCTCGCCCTTTTCCGGCGCCGTCCCGCCCCCGCCCGAGGCGGCCGCGCCGCCTGCGTTGCCGCGGGTCGACGCCTCCCAGTTCGCCGGTATCCGGGTTTCCGAGTCCTCCCGGGCCGTAGCCGCCGCGGTGGTCAACCGAGAAACCCGCGTGGCGCGTTTTTCCGCGCCCCCACCCGAGCGCGACGAGTCCGGCGCCGGGGCGCTCGCCGTCACCCCGCGCGCGAGTTCGAACGCGGGCGCGGCCTGGTCGGGCGAGGCGCTGGGCGTCCAGCTGACCTACGCGCCGCCCACCGGTCCGAACGAGCCCAATTGGTGGATCATCGGCGGGGCCGGGCGGGAGAGCTACGCCGTGGCGCCCGGCGGGCTTCGCGAATTCACCGTCGCGCCGGTGTCCGCGGAGACCTCGGTCGGCGACACCCATCTGGGCTTCGCCATGGAGCTGGGCGATCACGCCTACGCCTCGCTCGGCTATGTCCGCGAGGTGCGCCGCTTCAGCCTTGGAACCGAGGACTGGGAAGAAGAAGAGCATTATATCGGCG
>JBKHAZ010000198.1:0-5363 GCA_046542605.1 Oceanicaulis sp.
TCGGCGACGAGGAGGACAGCCATCTCGGCGACTTCATCGAGGACAAGAACGCGGTCCTGCCCATCGATGCGGCGATCCACTCGAACCTGCGAGAGACCACGACGCTGGTGCTGGCCTCGCTCACTCCGCGCGAAGAGCGCGTGCTGCGCATGCGCTTCGGGATCGGCATGAACACCGACCACACGCTGGAAGAGGTCGGCCAGCAATTCAGCGTCACCCGCGAACGCATTCGCCAGATCGAAGCCAAGGCGCTCAGGAAGCTGAAACACCCGAGCCGGAGCCGGAAGCTGCGGAGCTTCCTGGACAGCTAGGGCGGGCTGAGTCGACGCAGGAAACCCCGGCGCGCCGCGCCGGGGTTTTTGTTTGCCGCGCTATTTCGCCGTCCAGCCGCCGTCCACTGTGATCGTGGAACCGTTCAGGTTCGCCCCGTCATCGCTGACCATGTACAAAAGCGCGCCGATCAGCTGGTCGTAGGTGACGAACCGCTTTGTGGGCTGGGCCGCCAGCATGACGTCGCGCACCACCGCGTCCTCGGAGATGCCCCGCGCGCGGGCCGTATCGGCGATCTGGTTCTCGACCAGCGGGGTCTGCACATAGCCGGGATTGAGACAGTTCACCGTCACGCCGGTCTCGGCCAGTTCCAGCGCGGCGGTCTTGGTCAGGCCGTGCACGCCGTGCTTGGCGGCCACATAGGCGGCCTTGAACGGGCTGGCGACCAGGCCGTGCACCGAGGCGAGATTGACGATCCGCCCGCGCCCCTGCGCCGTCATGAGCGGGATCGCCGCCTTCATGGCGTGGAAGGCGCTGGACATGTTGATGGCGATGATCGCGTCCCATTTGGCTTCGGGAAACTCCGCGATCGGCGCGACGTGCTGAATGCCGGCGTTGTTGACCAGGATGTCGAGCCGGCCGAACTCGGCGTGGGCGTATTCGATCAGTGCGGCGATCTCGTCCGGCTTGGTCATGTCCGCGCCGTGATGGCGGGCCTTTACGGCGTACTCGGCCTCCAGCCGCTTGCGGAACGCCTCGATCTCGGACGCCTCGCCGAAGCCGTTCAGCATGATGTCCGCCCCGTTCGCCGCCAGCCCTTCGGCCAGCGCAGCGCCGATGCCGGAGGTGGACCCGGTGATGACGGCCGCCTGGCCGGTGAGATCGACGCGCACCGCGCCCATGGGCTGCTCCCGCTAACCGCTTATGCTGCAGTGCAGAAACACCGAAGCGGGTGCGCCGGTCAAGGGGCGCCCCGCTCGCCTTGGCGGAGCCGGGTCACTAGCCCTTCCTCGCCGGTTGCGGCCGGGTGAACAGAAGGGTGTCTTCGCTGGAGCCTTCGGCGTCGTAGCGATAGCCGTCCAGATTGAAGTCCTTGAGTTTTGCGGGATCCTCGATGCGGTTTTCGATGATCCAGCGGGCCATCATGCCCCGCGCCTTCTTGGCGTAGACCATGAGGGCGCGAAGACGGCCGTCCTTTTCTTCCTTGAAATCGGCGCTGATCACCGGAACGCCGAGCGATTTCAGCTTTGCGGCCTTGGCGTATTCGTTTGAGGCGAGGTTGACGATTGTCTGCGAGGCGTGGCCGGAGAGGTCGGCCTTGAGCTGCTCGGCGATGTCGTCGCCCCAGAACTGGTAAAGGTTCGCGCCCTTTTTGGTTCTGAGCCGCGTGCCCATCTCAAGCCTGTAGGGCTGGATCGCGTCGAGCGGGCGCAGGACGCCGTAAAGCCCGGACAGGATGCGCAGGCGCTGCTGGGCGTATTCCAGGTCCTCCGCGCTCATCGAGGGCGCGTCGAGGCCGCGATAGACCTCGCCGTTGAACGCCAGCGCGGCGGGGCGGCCTTCGGTGCTGTCGGGATCGAACGCCTTGAACCGTTCCCGGTTCAAGCTGGCGAGGTCGTCGGACAGCCCCATCAGGTCGGCGAGTTGAGGGCCGGTGAGCTTTGCAGTGGTTTTCGAAAGCTCCTTCGTGCGCTCCATCAGCGCCGGCCGGGTCTTTGTGGGGGCCTGGCCGCGCTTTGAGAAATCGAGCTGCTTGGCCGGGGAGAGAAGAATCAGCATGGGGCGCCTCCGCTACGCTTTCCTCCGAAATAGGCGCCGCGCGCGCGAAGAGCAAATCTACTCGCGCGGCGCGTCCTGCGAGAGCAGGTCCGCGCCGGTCTCTTCGGCCCGTTCGGCGTCGACCCGGCGCGGGATCGCCTCATCGGGACGGGTGTCCGCCCGCGGGCCCGCGCCGATCGTACGTTCCCGCGCGCGCCGGGGCGATCACGGTCGCCGGCGAAGTGAGGCGGATCACCCGGCCGTCCTGGCCGTCGATCACCCCATGGCCGTTCGGGGCGAAGGACTGACGGACGCTGAGCATGACCGAGGCGACATAAGTCTCGATCGTGTCCTTCACCGCGGCGGTGACGAAGCGGAGCATGGGCCGGTACCGGCTCAGCGCCCGCTTCGATCAATCCTCGGCATCGAAACCAGACCGGGTCGCCGGTCCAGGGAGGCGTGAAATTTGGGCGGACCTGGCGGCCGGCCGCTATTGTGCGTCGGCTTCAATGTGAACCGAGACGGTCACCGACGGGCCCACATCGCCCCAGGCGCCGCCGCCGACGCCGAAGTTTGAGCGGTCGATGGTGAACGATCCGTCCGCCACGGCGCGGCCGTTCTCGATCTCCAGCGTGAAGGGCAAGGTGAGCGCACGGGTCTCGCCCTTGATCGTCAGCTCGCCCGCCGCTTCATAACCGCCGTCCACCGCGCGCACGTCGTCGGACACGAAGCGCGCCTGCGGGTGGGTCTCCACGGCGAGACCGTCGCCGCCGGCGAGGTTGGACCGGTACTGGCTGTTTGAAAGAACAACGCTCGATGTATCCACGCTCGCCTCGATGCGCGCCTCGGCGAGGTTGTCCGGATCGAGCCGGATCTGCGCGCTGAAGTCCTGAAACTCGCCTGTAAGAGGGGAGTCGAAGGCGCTCGCTTCGAAGCCCACCGAGCTGGCGCCGGCATCCACCGCCCAGTCCTGGGCGAGGGCGGGCGCGGCGGCGGAGGCGGCGAGGGCGAGCGCGGTGAGCGTGCGGCGCATGGCGGGTCTCCGGGATCGTTTCAACGCTCCGATAGATACGATGCGCCGCCGCGCGAACAAGCCGCAGAGGCGGAAACGCCCGCTTTCCGAAGCGAAAACGTTCAGGCCTTGGTCTGGGGCGGGATGGTGAGACCCGGGATCATGCGCGTCAGCACGCCGTCGCGGTCCAGCAGATGATGCTTCAGCGCGCCGCCCGCGTGCAGCGCCAGCAGGACCAGGATCACCCAGCCGCCCGCGCCGTGGGCCGAGCCTGAGAACGACTGGAAGCTGTCGGTCTGCGGCACCGGCAGCTTGGGCAGCGCGATCTCGTTGAACAACAGGATCGGGAAGCTGTCGCCGAAGCTGGAGGCGGTGACATAGCCGCCGATCGGAACTCCGATCATCACCGCATAAAACGCCACATGGGTGAAGCGGGCGAAATAGCGCTCCCAGGGCTTCATGTGGCCGGGCAGGGCCGGCGGCTTGTGGCTGAGCCGCCAGGCGAGGCGCGCGAGCGACAAAAGCAGGATGAGAATGCCCGCGGTCTTGTGCCAGTTGTAGGCTCCGCTCACCGTCTCCGCCGAAACCTCGCCGGCGAAGAGCTGGTCGCGCAGACCTTCCATCCACCAGCCGTAGAACACCATGGAGACCAGAAGCACGGCGATCACCCAGTGAAAGGCGATGGCCACGGCCGAATAGCGCCCCGACGGGGCGGCGGGCGAGGGGGCGACGGCGTCGGACATGGGGCTACTCCTCAGAGGCCAGAAACTCGGCTTCTATTCGTACCTGAACTTCATCGCCGATAAAGTTCCCCGGAAGCCGGCCGACGCCGAATTCGGTGCGGTCTATCGTCAGATCCGCCCCGAATCCCAGCGCCCGCCGGCCTTCCAGCGGGTTGAAGAGCCCGCCGTAAAACTCTGTTTCCAGGACGGCCGGCCGGCTGGTCCCCTTCAACGTCAGCTCGCCGTGGATGCGCCCGGTCGTCTCTCCGGTCGCCTCGATGCGGGTGGAGCGAAAGACGATGTCGGGATGGGTTCCGGCGTCGAACCAGCCCGCGCCGCGCAAGGTGGAGTCGAATTCCGGATCGCCGGTGGAGATCGACCCCGCCTTCACGATCGCTGTGAGTTGCGCGGCGTCCGGGTTCGCCGGATCGAAGTCGAGGTTCGCCTCGGCGGTGTCGAACCGGGCGGTGTACCAGGACAGCCCCAGGTGGCGGACGCGCCAGGTCACCGAGGTGTGGCCTGGGTCCAGCGTCCAGGCGCCGGCGCCGGCCGTGGCCGGGTTGGTCGAGGGCGCCGACACGCAGGCCGTAAGCGTCATCACGACGGCGAAAACAAGGGCGCGGATCATGGCAAGTCAGCATAGCGCGCCGGGCGCGCCCGTCGAGGCGAAGCGCACGAAAAAGGCCCGCCCGGATAATCCGGACGAGCCGTCTTCAGGCTGCGGCGGGCAGATCATCGACCGGCGGCGGCCATGCGGTCTTCGCGCAGCTGTTCGCGATGATAGGTCGAGAGCCGGTCATGACCGGCGGCCTCAATCACGCCTTCGACGATGTCGAAGCGGCAGCGCGCGGTCGAGCGCGCGTCCTCCAGGTCGAGCGCACGACAATAGCGGCCGGCTTCAGCTTTAAGCCGCTGATAGGCGCGGCTCACACCGGCGCCGCTCACGAGGCTGGCGCGCTCGACGCGGAATTCGAAGACCGGCGTGTCCTGCGCAAGCGCGGGCGCGCTCAGCGCGGCGGCGGCCAGGGTCGCGGCGGCGGCGGCGCGGGAGAAAAGAGCTTTCATTTCAGGGTCTCCTTTGCGGGAGGGACGGGCGATGCGGAAGGGTGAGCGCCGCAAAACCCGTCCTGACGGTTTGTTGTTATGGTTCTGTCACCTAACAGTCATAAAACTGTATTATGTCCGAACCCGGATGAAAAGCCTCAATTTTACAAAACCGTCGTATCTTGCGCTGGCGTTGGTGCGCGTCGGCCGTTAGGAGCAGCTCGCCCCGCCCAGCACGCAGAACTGGGCGCAGAACTTATGGTTCAGCGCCACCGGCCGCAGCGACGCCTCCAGCGTCTCGCCCATCTGAAAGCCGTCGTCATAGGGGATGAGAGTGCACGACAGCACGACCGGCCGGTTCGCGCCGCGGCGCTTGACCACCATGCGGCTTGAGGCGCACATCACGCCGCCTGGATCCTTGCCGAGAATGTCCCAGCATGCGGTGGTGATCTCCGGCGGATCGCCGTCGGGATCCATTTCCGGGAAGATCAACAGCCGGGTCGGATCGTCGGCGGGGATGTCCGCGCCCAGCTCGGCGAACAGGCGGGCGAAGCCGG
>JBKHAZ010000199.1:0-5299 GCA_046542605.1 Oceanicaulis sp.
GCTTCAATCGATCCACTGGATCGATGGATCGGCTTCGCCGACCGCGGCTCACCCCTTCACAACCATCCAGGCGCCGATGATCAGCAGGATCACGCCGGCGACGCGGACCGGCGTGGCCGGTTTGATATCCAGTCCCACCAGGCCGAGATGATCGATGATCAGCGCCGCGGCGAGCTGGGCTGCGATCAGCGTGGCGAAAAAGGCGCCCGCCCCGATCTTCGGCGTCGCCCAGGCCGCCGTGGATACGAAGAGCGCGCCCAGCATGCCGCCGGCGATCCACAAATGGAGCGGCGTCGCGTTCACCTTGTCCCAGCTGGGAAGCCCGGCGCGCATCGTCATCAGGCCGACCACCACGGAAAGCGTGAGCACGCCCGCTGAAAAGCTCACAAGCGCGGCGCGGAAAGGTGAGCCGAGATGATCGGCGAGCTGTCCGTTGAAGGCCGGCTGCAGGCTCACCGCCGCCCCGGCGATCACGGTGGCGATGAATGGCAGGGCGAGCGAGACGTTCATGGAGGGTCCTCGGGCGGCGCAGAGCGGTGAAACTAGCCGCCCATGCTCCGATTCCAAGGCTCTAGTCCGGCGTACGCTTGCGCGGCGCGCCCCAGACATGCGCCTTCTCCTCCAGTGGGCCGCCGGGCCGGACCGGGCGCTGGGGGAAGCCGCCGAGGCAGAGCGTGCGGTCATAAAGCGTGATCGCCGCGGCCACCGAAAGATTGAGACAGAATCGGGTCGGGATCTTCACCACATGGGCGCAGCGCGCGAGCATGTCGGGAGACAGATCGCCGCGCTCGCGCCCCAGCACATAGGCCGCCGCGCGCGGATGGCGGAAGCTCGGGAGTTCCACGGCGTCCTTGGTGAGCTCGACCCCGATGAGCTGGCAAGCGCGCGGCAACACCATCTCGTCGATGGACGCCCAGTCGTAATAGGGCACGTTCAGCGCCGTCTTGGCGGTGTCGGTCTGGAACATCTCGCGCGCCTTGTTGGCCGCGCCCACCGTGAACACGAAGCTGGCCCCGAAGGCGTGTCCCGTGCGCATGACCGCGCCGAGATTGCGCGCCTTGGAGACGCCTTCCACACCGATTGCGAAATAGCCTTTCATGGCCCTTCGCTTACGGCGCTCCGCCGCCTGCGGCAAGCGCGGGCCGCCATGAAAAGGCCCGCCGCGCGGGGACATGCGCGGCGGGCCTCATCCGTCCGTCTTGGGGGGGGAGGGGTCGGGACGGATTTTCCGTGCTGCGAACCGATCGCGGCCTAGTGCACGCTCACCGGGCGGGCGCCGTGGGAGCGCGCCGCGGCGAAGGCCGCATGGCGCTCGGAGAACACCGCCATGCGCGTGCCGTCTTCCAGGTGCACCGCATAAAGCGTGGCGTCGCCGGGAATTTCGATTTCGCTTTGCGCGACCTGATCCATGATTTCCGCGGCGGCCACCGGGCGCACATAGACCAGCGGGCTGGTCTCTTGCTGTGTCATCTGTTCATTGGCTTGGGACATCTGTCTTTCGCCCTTCTTGTGTCTGGCGTTGACTTTGATGTGGGCGCCCGGCGCGGGCGGATCAAGGTCCGGGCCGATTGACCGGCGCCCGCCGCGCCCATAGCCTTCCGCCTCACCCAAGCGGAGACAGCCTTTGCGCGCCGGAGTCGTCTCATGATCAAGAGCGTGTTCATCGCCGCCGCGCTCGCCGCGCAGCCCGCCGGCGCCGATCCGGTCGATGCGCTGGAGCAGCGTCTCCAGGCCGGCGAGACCGAGGGCCCGCAATTCCAGTCCGCGCTCGACGCTGTGCGCGCCGCGGCCGAGGCGGGCGATGCGCAAGCCATGCACATGCTCGGCTGGCTCATCATCGCCGGCTATGTCGAGGCCCAGCCGGAGACCGCGCGCACCTGGTTCGAGCGGGCCATCGAGGCCGGCGAGCCCGCCCTCGCCGAACAGGCCACCGTGGATCTCGCCTTTTCCTATTACGGGCAGTCCGACACCCCGGAGCGCGGGCGCGCGCTCCTGCAGGCGCTGGAGGACGCCGGCCCGGCGAAGGCGCGCCGCGATGCGTTCCTGGGCTATGACCTGCTTGTCGGCGTCGGCGGCGAGCCCGACCCTGCTTATGGTCAGGCGCTGATCAACGGCGCGCTGGCGCGCGGCTTCTCCGAAGTCTGGCTCATCGAATCGGCCGGCGATTTCTGGAACCAGCGCGAGGACGGCGTCCAGGACGCGCTGCGCATGTATGACGAGGCGACCCGCCGCGGCTCGGCGTCGGCGGCGTGGCGCTATGCGATGATCGTGCTGCGCGACGGCGGCGACCCGGCCGACGCCTGGCGCTATGTCGCCTGGTCGTCCGAGCAGGGATACGAGGACGCGATGATTTCGCGCGCGGTGATGCTTGCGACCGGTCAAGGCGTCGATGCCGACCCGGCGGCGGCGCGCGACTGGTACGCCCGGGCCGCGCGGCGCGGCAGCGCGCACGGCGCGCGCGGCCTCGGCGCCATGCTGCTCACCGGCGAAGGCGGCCCCGCCGACCCGGCGCGCGGCTACGCCCTTCTGGAACTGGCTGCGGCGGGAGAAGACCCGGTGGCCGGCCAATGGCTTGAAGAGCCGCCGCGGAGCGCCGCGGCGCGTCCCGGCGCGGACGCCGTGGCCGCGGCGCGCCAGGCCTTCCTCAGTGAGGCGGGCCTGACCGCGGACGATTTCCGCTAGACCTTTGGGCTGCAGACACAAAAAACCCCGCGCCGCCGGCGCGGGGTTTATCTGGTGGAGCTGGACGCATCGATATCGAACCCGCAGGGTTCGCAAGCACGACCGTCCGCCCGCAGCGTCAGCGAGGACCGACCGAGCGGACGCGAGGGAGGATCAAGAAAAATGGTGGAGCCAGGCGGAATCGAACCGCCGACCTCTTGAATGCCATTCAAGCGCTCTCCCAACTGAGCTATGGCCCCGAACCTCGTTTCGGAGGCGGGGATTGGGGCCCCCGCCGTTTCGAGAGCGCGGAACATAGTCCCGGCTTTTATCGCGATCAAGCGCCCTTTGCGCGCCAAATGCAGCGCGTTCGGCGGCGCTTAATCGTCATCCTCATCGTCGCCGACCGCGATGTCGTCGCCGATATTGTCATCATCCTCGTCCAGCAGCACGCCGCTGTCGTCGTCATCGTCGTCAAGATCGGCGTCTTCGTCGGAAAACCCTTCGAGATCGTCGTCGGGCGCGGCGGCCTTGCGCTTGGGTTTCGGCGCATCGTCGTCGCTGTCTTCGTCGTCGCCCAGATCGATGGGCTCCTCGTCCAGCACCGGGCCGTCATCATCCTCTTCATCGTCGCTTTCGACCGCTTCATCGTCGGTCTTGGCCTCGACTTCGTCCTCTTCCTCCGGCTTGGAGGGCTTTTTCGGAGTTTTTGAGACCACCTCCTCGAAATAGGAGAGGGGGTAGTCCTTCCCGGTGAACGGCGAAACGATCGGATCCTTGTTCAGATCGTAGAATTTCTTGCCGGTTTCGGGGCAGGTGCGCTTTACGCCAAGGTCGGGTTTGGGCACGGCTCTTAGGTCCTCGCGCTTGACGGGCCAATCTGGAAAACGGCGCGCCAGTTGCCACGTTCTCCGCGCGCTGTCAAAACCCTATTCGCCGCTTTGAAACACCCCGCCGTGGACAGCCCCCATGACCGCTTTGAAATCCGACCGCCCTGCGCCGCCGCGCGGACCGAGAACCGCCCGCTCCGGCAAGGCGTTGAGCGGCGTGCGCTCTGCAGCGCCGGACAAGTCGGCGAGCCATCGCGCGGTCATCCTGGCGGGCCTGGCCGAAGGGGAAAGCCGCATCGCCGGGCTTCTGGAAAGCGCCGACGTCATGGCGACGCTTGGTGCGGTCCAGGCGCTGGGCGCGCGGGCGCGCCGGGGCGAAGACGGGGCCTGGACGATCGCCGGCGCGCCCTGGCGGAGCCCGGCCGGCCCGCTTGACCTTGGCAATTCCGGCACCGGAGCGCGGCTTCTGATGGGCGCGGCCGCGCGCTTCGACCTGGACGCGATGTTCACCGGCGACGAAAGCCTGTCGCGGCGTCCCATGGCCCGGGTGCTCGATCCGCTGTCGCAAATGGGCGCCCGCAGCCAGGCGCGCGAGGGCGGACGCCTGCCGGCGCGCCTGAAGGGCTCGGCGCGCCTTACGCCCATCACCTACACCCCGCCGGTGGCCTCCGCGCAGGTGAAAAGCGCGATCCTGCTGGCGGGCCTCGGCGCAGACGGGGAAACCGTGGTGATCGAGCCGCGCGCCACCCGCGCCCAGACCGAAAAAATGGCGCCGCTCTTCGGCGCCGATATGACGATGGAGCGCGACGGCGCCGGGCTGATGGCGCGCGTGCGCGGCGGGCGCGCGCTGTCCGCCTGCGACCTGGAGATACCCGGCGATCCGTCCAGCGCCGCCTTCCTCGTCGCCGCCGCTCTGATTACCGAAGGTTCGGACGTGACGGTGACCGGCGTCATGACCAACGACGCCCGGTTCGGGCTCTATGAAACCTTGATGGAGATGGGCGCGGACCTGACGATCACCCCGGCGGGAACGCGCTGCGGCGAGCCGCTGGCCGATATCCGCGCGCGCTTCTCCGCCCTGAAGGGCGTCACCGTGCCGCCCGAGCGCGCGCCCTCCATGATCGACGAATACCCGATCCTGTCGGTGGTCGCTGCGTGTGCGCACGGCGAGACCCGGATGCTGGGCCTTGAGGAGCTTCGCGCCAAGGAAAGCGACCGGCTGGCCGCAAGCGCGGCGATGCTCAAAGCCAACGGCGTCGCGGTGGCCCTCGGCGAAGACAGCCTCGCGGTGACCGGCTGCGGCCCCGCGGGCGCGCCGGGCGGGGGCGAGGTGGTCACCGATCACGATCACCGCCTGGCCATGTCGGGCCTCGTCTTCGGGCTCGCCGCGAAAGCGCCGGTGCGCGTCGACGACGTCGCCATGATCGCCACCAGCTATCCTGCGTTCTTCGACGACATGGCGGCGCTGGGCGCCCAGCTCGGCTAAGTACGCCCCGCGACTCCGGTAAAAGCGCCCGTCCGGCTTGCTCCACCGGCGTGTTTGGAGTAGGTACGCGCGCGGTTTCGCAACCGGATCGGGCCTTCCCCGCCGGTCGCGCGCCGCTGTCGCCGGACGGACCCAGGGTCGCCGGCGCGCCGATGATCCGATTTTCTCCGGTTCGTTTCGCGCGCTCGAACGCCTCGCCCGTCCTTATGTGAGCTTGAATTTTCCGGCCGCTCGCGGCTTTGAAAAGTAGGATGACTTCGCCGCCGCGCGCGGCAAGACCGCCGGAGACAACCGGCCGGCCGGAAACCAACAAGACTGATCC
>JBKHAZ010000200.1:0-5285 GCA_046542605.1 Oceanicaulis sp.
CCGTCGGTGATGAGCGGCTCGCCGCCGTCGGCGCGGCGGCGCAGGGACACTTCCGGGCGAGCGACGCCGGCGGTGCGCAACGCGTCGAACACCGTCTTGGCGGTGATGGTGAAGGCGAAGGGGTCGACCTCCACCGGCAGGGGGAAGGCGCCCAGCGTCTCCACGAGCTTTGTCTCGTCCACCACGACCGCCATAAGATCAGACGCGTGCGCGATGATCTTCTCGCGAAGAAGGCACGCGCCGCCGCCCTTGATCAGGCGGAAGCGGCCGTCGACTTCATCGGCGCCGTCCACGGTCAGATCGATGCGCACCACGTGATCCACATCGATGAGCGGCACGCCGGCCAGGCGCGCGGCCTCGGCCGTGGCGTCGCTGGTGGGCACGCCGACGACGCGCTCCAGATCGCCGGACTGCAGGCGCGCGCCCAGCTGCTTGACGAAGATCTCCGCGGTGGACCCCGAGCCCAGGCCCAGCGTCATGCCGCTCTCGACCAGCTCCAGCGCCGCGGCGGCGGCGAAGGCTTTCTGTTCGGCCGCCGCGCTCATTGGTCGACACCGCCCAGCAGCACGAATTTCAGCTCGGTGAACTCCTCGACGCCCCACTTGCCGCCCTCGCGGCCGATTCCGGATTCCTTCACCCCGCCGAACGGCGTGGCGGGCGAGCCGACCATGGGCGCGTTCACCCCGATCATGCCGAAATCGAGCCCTTCCGACAGCCGGTGCACCCGGCCGATATCGCGGGTGTAGACATAGGCCGCCAGGCCATAGGGCGTATCGTTGGCGAGGCGGATCATCTCGGCTTCGTCCTTGGCGCGGTAGACTGAAGCGACGGGGCCGAAGATCTCATTCCTGAACAGTTGCAGCTCGAAATCCTCGCCGCCCTCGATGAGGGTGGGGGCGTAGAAGGCGCCGCCCAGCTCGTCGGCCAGCGGAGCGCCGCCCAGATGGATCCTCGCGCCCTTGGCCTTGGCGTCTTTGACGAGTTCATCGACGCGCGCAACCGCCTCGTCATGGATGAGCGGGCCGAAATTCACGCCATCCTCGAAGCCGTTGCCGACTTTGAGCTTCTCCATGCGGGTCTTGATCGCCTCAATCAGCTTATCGGCGATGGGGGCGTGGGCGATGATGCGGTTGGCCGACACGCAGGTCTGGCCGGCCGCGCGGAACTTCGACGCGAGGACGCCGTCGGCGGCGGCCTCGATATCGGCGTCGTCCATGATCAGGAAGGGCGCGTTGCCGCCGAGCTCCAGACTCACGCGCTTCACCCCGTCGGCGGCCTGGCGCATCAACAGCTTGCCCACCGCGGTGGAGCCGGTGAAGCCGACCATGCGCACCACATCGGAGCCCGTGAGCACCGGTCCGATCTTGTCGGCCGCTCCGCAGACCACGTTGAACACGCCGTCCGGAATGCCGGCGCGCTTGGCGAGTTCAGCCAGCGCGAGGGCGGAAAGAGGCGTCTCCGGCGCGGGTTTGACCACCACGGTGCACCCGGCGGCGATGGCCGGGCCGCACTTGCGGGTGATCATGGCGGAGGGGAAATTCCACGGCGTGATGCAGGCAACGACGCCCACGGGCTGATGGATCGTCCAGCCGCGCGAGCCGGGAAACGGCGTGGCGAGCGTTTCGCCGTGCAGCCGCTTGGCCTCCTGCGCCGACCATTCCACAAAGCCGGCGCCGTAGGCCACCTCGCCGCGCGCCTCGACGAGCGGCTTGCCCATCTCCGCGGTGATGATCGCACCAAGGTCGGCGACGTTCTCAAGGATCAGGTCATGCCATTTCTGAACCAGGCGGGCGCGCTCATAGACCGAGGTCTTCTTCCATGTCTGAAACGCCCGGTCGGCGGCGTCGATCGCCTGGCGCGCGCCGGCCTCGCCGACATCGGAGACTTTCTTCACCAGCGAGCGGTCGGCGGGCGATTTGACCTCGAACGTCGTATCACCGCCTTTCCAGGCGCCGCCGATGAAGCTTTCGGTTTTAAGAAGGCTTTTGTCCTTCAGCCGGTCTTCCAGAGTGGTCAGTCCGTCCTTCATCGACCTAATCCTTCTTTTGCTTGTCTTTTTTCACCTGCATCGATTTGCGGAAGCGCGCAGCCCAGCCGTCTTTCACGGTCTGCTTGGAGCGCGCCAGCGCCAGGGCGTCGTCCGGCACCTTGTCCGTCACCACGGTCCCTGACGCGATCATGGCGCCCTTGCCGATGGTCACCGGCGCCACGAGCGAAGAGTTCGACCCGATGAACGCGCCCTCGCCGATGACGGTCTTGTTTTTGAAGAAGCCGTCATAATTGCAGAAGATCGTCCCTGCTCCGATATTCGCGCCGGCCCCGACAATTCCGTCGCCGATATAGGAGAGGTGGTTCGCCTTGGCGCCTTCGCCAAGGCGGGCCTTCTTCACCTCGACGAAATTTCCCACCTTGGCGCCGGTCTCCAGCACCGCGCCGGGGCGCAGGCGGGCGTACGGGCCGACCTCGCATCCGCCGGCGACGACGGCGCCTTCCAGATGAGAGAAGGCGCGTATGATCGCGCCGGATTTCACCACGACGCCCGGGCCGAAGACCACGTTCGGCTCGACGATCACGTCGTTCTCCACCACGGTGTCGTGGCTGAAGATCACGGTTTCCGGCGCGATCAGCGTGACGCCGGCCTCCATCGACTCGCGGCGCCGGCGGGTCTGCCAGGCGGCTTCGGCCTCGGCGAGGTCGACGCGCGAGTTCACGCCCAGCACCTCGTCTTCTGATCCGCGCACGGCCCTGGCCGAAAGGCCCTGCTTGCGGGCGAGTTCGACCACGTCGGTGAGATAATACTCGCCCTTGGCGTTGACGTTGGTGATCTTGGAGAGAAGCTTGAACAACACTCGGCTGTCACAGGCCAGGACCCCGGAATTGCACAGGCGCACCTGCAGCTGTTCGGGGCTGGCTTCCTTGGCCTCCACAATGGCGTCGAGATCACCGCTCTCGGTCTCGATCAGCCGGCCGTACTGACCGGGGTCTTCGGGCTCGAAGCCCAGCACCGCGACGCTCGCCCCGCCGGACAGCGCCTCGAACACCCGCTCCACGGTCTCGGGCCGAATGAGCGGGGTGTCGGCGTAAAGAACGATGACGTCGCCCTCGAAATCGGCGAGCGCTTCGCGGGCCTGCTGCACCGCATGGCCGGTGCCTTCGGGGGGATCCTGCAGGGCGGTCCGGGCGCCGGCGGCGTCTGCGGCGTCGCGAATGGCGGGCGAATGAGCGCCCCAGACGACCACCTTGCGATCGGCGCCGGCGGCGTCGGCGAGCTCCAGCGACCAGTCCAGCATGGAGCGCCCGGCGACCTTGTGCAGGGGCTTGGCCAGAGTCGACTTCATGCGCGTGCCGTGACCGGCGGCGAGAATGACGGCGGCGCGGGGCTTTTGCGGCATTGGCGAGCGCTCCTGAAACCTGCGGACGGGGTGCGTTCGGCCTGTTGAACGCGCGTGAGCGGCCTATAGCCTATCGACCTTCGGCGCGCGACCGTCGGCGGCGCAAATTTTTAGGCAGGGATACGCCCATGGCCCCGGACTTCTCCAGTTTGAACGGCGCGCGCCTCGCGTTCGATCTCGACGGCACGTTGGTCGACACCGCGCCCGATCTGGTGCGGGCGTTGAACGCCGCCGTGGTTCCTGAAGGCCTTGAGCCGATTCCGATCGCGGCGGTGCGCGCCATGGTTGGCCGCGGCGCGCGTGCGCTGATTGAGCGGGCCTATGAGCGCGCCGGCGCACTGGCGCTGAGCGCACGCGAGCTCGACGTGCGGCTTGACCGGTTCATGGACGCCTACCGATCGGGAATCGCCGACCAATCGCGGCCCTTCGACGGCGTGGTCGACGCGCTCGACGTGTTCGCCGCAAACGGCGCTGAACTGTCGGTGTGCACCAACAAGCCGACCCACCTGGCGGTGGCGCTGCTCGACACACTGAATCTGTCGAATCGATTCGTACGAATCATCGGTCTGGAAGACGCGCGGGCGAAGAAGCCAGACCCGCGCCATCTTACAGCGGCGATCGGCGGCGAAGCGGACGAGCGCGCAGTGCTGATCGGAGATTCCGAGCCGGACGCGCTTGCGGCGAAGGCGGCCGGGGCCTGGTGTGTCCTGTTCGAGGACGGATACAGCGAAAAGCCGGTCGGTGCGCTGGGCGCCGACCGGCTCTTCAAGCGTTGGAGCGAGCTGCCCGCGATTGTCGCGGAGCTTCTCGGTTCTTCGTGAGCAAGCGTGCGCGTGGTTACGCGCTGCGGCGCTCGGCGCTGCGGTCGTTGGCCGGACCGGGCATGCCGTTGACCATGTTGGAGCGCACGTCGGTGCGCGCCGAACGCATGGCGGGCATGAAGCCGGCCTCGTGCAGCTCGATGGAGACATCGTAGCCGCGCTCTTTCCAGTAGGCTTCGATCCGCTCTTTGAGTCGGAGCGCGCCTTCGCGAGTGCAAAAATCATTGCTGGCCATGGGGAGAACCTCCTTCGCTCCATGCGCTGCCAGCGCGCATGTGCGGGGCTTGTTATGGTCAGGAAACGGACGCTCGCCACTGACGGTTCCGAGCGTTCGGTGGCCGTATAGGTGAAATTTTTCTTTGACGAAAGTGTGACGTGGCCTAAACGGCGAAAAAATTATTACACGCCCGCAGACTATTTATATATACGCGTTCGACGCGTGTTTCGTGAACGAATATTCATGTTTGACCAGGTGTGGCGCCCGGCGCCCGGCGCGCTTGACCGCCTTGGCGCTCTGGCGTAAGTCACGCCTCCTCTTTCGGGCGGCTAGCTCAGCGGTAGAGCACTTCGTTCACACCGAAGGGGTCACAAGTTCGATCCTTGTGCCGCCCACCATTTTTCGCGCTGATACACGCGCCATCGAGCCCGGCCTCCGCGCCGGGCTCTTTTGTTGGCGGCCCGGGCTGCGGTTCATGCGGTTTGCCGCTGGAGCGGCGCCCGCACGTCTTTCCCGCGATCATCCAACCGGGGAGAGACCAAATGGCGCTGAAGACCCGATATAATGCAGGCGTGGCGGGCGCGACGCTGTTGGCGGCGTTGTCGACGACCGGTTCGGCGGCGGCCCAGGCGGCCCCGATCGTCCAGCCGAGGGCGCCGGGTGAAGCCGCGCGCCGGCTGAGCGCCGAAGAGGCCGCGCAGATTGCGGCGAACCGATATTCTGAAGCCGATGTGCGCTTCATGCAGGACATGATCCTGCACCATTTCCAGGCGGTTCAGATGGCCGAACCGGCTGCCCGGCCGCGACATCTTCGTGCAGTCCTGGTACCAGGGCGGGATCAGCGTTATGGACTTC
>JBKHAZ010000011.1:0-26002 GCA_046542605.1 Oceanicaulis sp.
CCATGATCAGCTGCTTGAACTGCTGCGGCGCCTGGGGCAGCGCGTAGAACTTGCCCGGATGCAGGCGCGAGGGCACCAGGAAGTCGCGCGCGCCTTCCGGGCTCGAGGCCGTCAGGATCGGCGTCTGGTACTCAAGAAAGCCCTGCTCCACCATGCGGCGGCGAAGAGAGTCGATGATCTGCGCGCGCAGCACGATGCGCTGGTGCAGGCTCTCGCGGCGCAGATCCACATAGCGATGCTTCAGGCGCACTTCTTCGGCCCAGTCCGGCTCGCCGAACACGGGAAGCGGCAGCTCCTCGGCGGCGGAATGGATGTGCAGATCCTTCACCCGAAGCTCCACCTCGCCGGTGGGCAGGTTCTTGTTCACGGTCTCGGCCGAGCGCGCGACCACTTCGCCGGTGACCTGCACCACGCTTTCAACGCGCAGGCGCTCCAGGGTCTCGAAATTGGGATTGTCAGGCTCCAGCACGCACTGGGTGAGGCCGTAATGGTCGCGCAAATCCACGAACAAGAGACCGCCATGGTCGCGCTTGCGGTGGATCCAGCCGGAGAGCCGCGCGGTGGAGCCCACGTCGGGCTTGCGAAGCGCTCCGCACGTATGGGTGCGATAGGCGTGCATGGAAAATCCGTTTCGATTTGGTCGGCGTAGGAAGAGCGGGCAAAAGCAATCAAACCGCCTTGTCTGTCAAGGCGGCCCGGGCGCGCGGCGCCGGCCTGCGCCGCAGCGGGCCGGCGCTTGCCGAACCGGGCGAACACGGCGAGCACTGAACGCATGCGCGGCGCGATCTTCTTTTACGGCTTCTGGGCGCTGGCGGGCGGGCTGGCGGTCCTGTGCCTGCCGGCCCAGGCCCTGCCCGGGCGCGCGCCGGCGGTGGGCGCCATCGGGATTTTCGCCAAGCTGTTTCGCGTCTGGCTCCGGGTTTGCGGCGTGCGCGTGGTCTATCGCGGGCTGGAGCATCTGGAGCGCGCCGGCCCCGCCGTCTTCGCCGCCAAGCACCAGTCCTATGGCGACGGGCTATGTCATCTCGCGCGCGATCCAGCGCTCGCCTATGTCATCGGCGACCACATGCTGCGCTTTCCCGTGGTCGGGCTGTATCTGAAGAAGGCCGAAGCGGTGGTGGTCGACGATGCGGCCGGCCGGCGCGCCTCAGGCGCGTTCGATGACGGCGTGGAGCGGCTTTCCAAGGACGACCGGGAGCCGCTGATCTTCCCTGAAGGCGGGCTGACGAAAGTCGGGACCGGCAAGCGCTATCGCCGCGGCGTCTGGAAGCTGGCGCGGGCGCTGGACCGGCCGGTCATTCCCGCCGCCACCAATCTTGGATGCTTCTGGCCCGAGCGCGAGCGCGCGCTCCTTCCCGGCGTCGCGGTGATCGAGTACCTGCCGCCCATGCGACCGGGCGAAGACTCCCGCGCTTTCATGGCGGAGCTGGAGCAGGCGGTGGAGACCCGCACGCGCGCTCTGGAGGCGGAAGCCAAGGCGCAGCGCCGATGAGGCCGCACTTAACCAAGCCGCAAGCGGCCGTTCCGGCCGTATCCGGCCCAATTCGGTCATAAGCTCGAAACCGCCGTCGCGGCCGGCCTCAGACATGAGTGAGTGCTCACCCACTCTATATCGTCCACATGACAGCGCGTCGTGAGAGGCCTGGGGGCGCAGCGCTTGCCGACCGCGTCGTGAACTTTTTCTTTCCCGTTCGCACAGCCAGACCGGCTCCAGCCCCGCCGCAGGGGCTTTTCCACCGCCAAACCGACTTCGACCGTACGCCGTGGTCCCCGCCGCCGCCTGACAGGCTTCAGCCCAGCGGCGTCGCCTTCGCACAGTCCGCCCTTAACCGCGCCGCTTCTGCTTTATCGACCGCATCGCGCTTCTCAAAGCGTAAGTGAACGCTCACTCGATCTTGACGCCGATCTCAGATCAGAGCATGGTCGCAGATGTGAGTGAACGTTCACTTACCTTTTATCCTTCGGCGCCGGCAGCGGGTCGCCCCCGGGAAAGAGAATGAAAGGAAGCGCGGCGATGGCCCGATACGGCATGAGCGAAACCAGCTTGCAGGGCGCGGACGTGCGCGGGGTGACAGCGGCGGACGGCAGCGCCAAGGCGAAGATCGAGCGCGCCGCGCTCACCCTGTTCGCCGCAAACGGCGTCGACGGCGTGACGACGCGCGAGATCGCCGCGGCGGCGGGTGTCAGCGAAGGCCTGATCTACCGTCATTTCAAGAACAAGGACGCGCTGGCGCGGGCCCTGTTCGAGACCATCCACGCCCGGCTCTACGCCCTTTTGGAAGCCGCATTGGACGGCGCGGACGGGTTCGAGGACGCGGTCAACCGGGTCGTGGCCGCCTATTGCAAGGCCGCCGACGAAGACCGGGTGCTGTTTGAATATCACATCACCCACATGTTCCGTTTCGGGCGGACCGACACGCCCGGTCGGCCCGACCCCACCCGCCTGATCGCCGGACGCATTCGCCAGGCGATGGACGACGGCGACTGCCCGCAAGGGGACGCCGAGATCAAGGCCGCAGCCGCGCTGGGCGTCGTGCTGCAACCAGCCGCCCACCGCATGGCGGGCCGCTTCGACATGCTCATGGAAGACCGCTCCGGCTCGCTCGCCCGCGCAGCTCTTTACGCCTTGAAGGAGGCCTGAGCCATGACCGACTTCACAGAGGATACACGGTTCGAGCCAGCGGAGAGCGACATGGCCAAACCCGACCTGGAAACCTGGATCCGGTCCATCGGCTACGAGATCGCCTATTGGCTGATCACCGGGGTGTTCGTGATCCTTTGCACCGTCCTCGCCCTCCTCCCCGGCCGCAGGCTGCTGGGCTGGGGCCTTTTGATGTACGGCTCGGCCCAGGTCGCAGCAATGAAACACGTCGCCGGAATCGATGTGGAGATTCGCGGCCGCGAGCGACTGCCGAAGGAGCCCGCCGTGATCGCCGCCAAGCATCAAAGCTGGGGCGACGGCTTCGTGATGCTCAGCCAGGTTGCGCGCATCGCCTTCGTGGCCGGCGACCATCTCCTGAAATTCCCCCTCGTGCCGCATATCCTGAAAAAGGCCGGCGCCATCTGCCTGTCCAACCAGGGCGGCGCGGAGGCCGGGGCCCGGCTGAAGACCGGCATCGAGGAGTTGCAGGCCGATCCGCGCGACGTTTTGATCTATCCTGAAGGCCGCCTCTCCGCGCCAGGCGAAAAGCATCGCTATCGCACCGGCGTCTGGCGGCTTTACGAAGGTCTGGACCGGCCCTGCGCGCCGGTGGCCACGAGCCTGGGCCTTGGCTGGGACCGGCAGGGCTTCATCAAGCGCAAGGGTCGCGTGGTGCTGGAGTTCCTCGATCCCATCGCGCCCGGCATGGACAAGGAGGCGTTCATGCAGGAGCTTGAAGCCCGGATCGAAGCGCGCACCGAAGCGCTGGTGGCGGAGGGCCGCTAGATGAGCCTGAAACTCGCCGCCTCCCTGATGGGGCAGCGCCGCTATCTGCCGATGTGGATCGGCCAGGTTTTCGGCGCCTTCAATGACAATCTCTTCCGCTGGTCGCTGGTGGTGCTCGCGACCTACCAGGGGCTCACCGTCTTCGACCTGCCGCCCGATCAGATGACGCCGATCGCGGCGACGGTCTTCACCTTGCCGATCTTTCTGTTCTCCGCCGTCGCTGGTCAGGCCGCCGACCGCTTCGACCGCACGAAGATCATGCGCGTGCTGAAGTTCGCGGAAATCTGGCTGATGCTCGCGGCCGGTATCGGCTTCGTTCTGAACCAGCCCTTCATTCTGCTTTTCGTGCTTTTCATGATGGGGGTGCAGACCGCCTTCTTCATCCCGGCGCGAACCGCGGCCATGCCGACCCTGCTGGAGCCGAGCGAGCTGGTGACCGCCAATGCGGTCATGTCCGGCGCGATCAACGTGGCGATCCTGGGCGGGGCGATCGGCGCCACCCTGCTGATCGCACAGGCCGGAGGTCCGCTGATCGTCGGCGCGATCCTGGGGACGGTGGCGATCCTGGGCTGGCTGGGCATGCGCCAGGGGGCGCCGGCGCCGGCCTACGACCCATCGCTGAAGGTGAGCCTGAACATCGTCTGGGAGACCGGACGCATGCTGGGCTATCTCTACACCGCGCGCGACGTCTTCCGTCCGGCGCTGGGCGTGGCGTGGTTCTGGATGATGAGCGCGGCCGTGCTCACGGTGCTGCCGCTTTTCGCACGCAACGCCCTGGGCGCCGATGAAAGCGTCGTGGCGGTGTTCCAGGTGTTGTTCACGCTCGGCGCCATGCTGGGCGCGCTCGCCACCGGCGTGCTCAATCGCGGTGAGGACGCGCTTTTGTTCACCGTGATCGGCGGAATCGGCCTTGCAGCGTTTTCCATCGATCTGGCGATCTACACCCACGGCGCCGACCCGACCGGCGATCTGATGGGGGTGAGCGCCTTCATCACCGATCCGGCGAACCGGCGCGTGCTGATCGACCTGTTCGGCGCAGCGGTGTCGGGCGGGCTGTTTCTCGTGCCGCTTCAGGCGATGACCCAGCGCCGGGCCGATCCCGAACGCCGGGGCCGGCTGCTCGCCGCCGCCAGCATCCTCAACGGCGCGGCTGCGACAATCGGGCCCTTCGTTCTGTTCGTGCTCGCCCGGCTGGGGCTCCCCGTACAGGCCGCCTTCTGGTTCGTCGCGGCGGGCTCGGGCTTCATGGCGCTGTTTTTCGCCTGGCGCATCATCGTCCGCAAAAGACAGGCGGCGGCGTGAAAGCGAGCCTCGCCAAACGGCCCGGATAGGTCTATGCACGCGCGCCATGGAATGGATCGCCGACACCCCGTCTCTTCAAGCCGCCTGTGACGACCTCGCCCGGGCGGACTTCGTCGCCGTGGACACCGAGTTCATGCGCGAAAGCACCTTCTGGCCCCAGCTCTGCCTGATCCAGGCGGCCGGGGCCGAGCGCGAGGTTCTGATCGACCCGCTCGCCGAGGGGATCGATCTCGCCCCGTTCTGGGACCTGCTGAAAAACGAAACGGTGCTGAAGGTCTTCCACGCCTGCCGCCAGGATCTTGAAATCTTCTACCATATGGGCGGCGGGCTGATCCCAGCGCCCCTGTTCGACAGCCAGGTGGCCGCGATGGCGGTGGGGCTCGGCGATTCCATCAGCTACGACAATCTGGTGCGCGCGCTGCTTGGCGAGAACGTGGACAAGGGGTCGCGCTTCACCGACTGGTCGCGCCGGCCTCTGTCCGACAAGCAGAAGGTCTATGCGCTGGCCGACGTCACCTTCCTGCGCGACCTCTTCCCCATCCTCTCGCAAAAACTGGAGGAGGCCGGCCGCGGCCCCTGGCTGCAGGAGGAGATGAAGCTCCTGTCCAATCCGGCCACCTACAAGATGGACCCGGAAGACGCCTGGAAGCGCCTGAAACTCAGAAAGACCACGCCGAAATGGCTCGCCGCGCTGAAAGCCGCCGCAGAGTGGCGCGAGCGCGAAGCCCAGACCCGCGACATTCCACGAAACCGCATCATGAAGGATGACGGAATCTACGAACTCGCCCAGACCGCGCCCACCAGCGCCGGCGACCTCGCCGGCATGCGCGCCGTGCCGCGCGGTTTTGAACGGTCCAAGCCCGCCGAACGCCTCCTGGAGATGATGGCGACCGCCCTCGCCGACCCCAAGGCGCATGCGCCCGAAGTCGAAAAGCGCGCCCCCCCGCCGACCAATATCGGCCCGGTGGTGGAGCTGCTGAAGGTCTTTCTGAAAGTCGTCGCCGAACAGGAGGGCGTCGCCGCCCGACTGATCGCCACCGTACCCGACCTCGAACTGCTCGCCGCCGACGATGACGCCGATATCGAGGCCCTGCGGGGTTGGCGCCGCCAGGTCTTCGGCGAGGAAGCCCTCAAGCTGAAACGCGGCGAGATCGCCCTGGTGCTGGAGAACGGACGCGTGGAAGCCGTGGAGCTGGAGTAGGCCTGGCGCTCACTCCGCCCTGCGTTCCGACATCGACTACAGCACGCGGCGGTCCCCGACCCGCTCGCCGGCGCAGGCGTGCAGCACGCGTTCCAGCGCGCCTTTCAGCGCCGTCACGCGCGCGATCCTGCCCGCGATGGCGTCCACATGGCGCTGGGCGATCGTATCGACCGCCGCGCACGGCCGGTCCGGATCGGCGGCGAGATCGAGCAACGCGCGGATCAAGGACAGATCGAAGTCCAGCTCGCGCGCCTGTCGGATGAAGCCCAGCCGCTCCAACGCCGCCCCGTCATAGCGCAGATGGCCGCTGGCGGCCCGTTCGGGCTCCGCCATCAACCTGTTCTGCTCGTAATATCGGATCGTCGTCGCCTTCCCTCCCGGTGATGCGGGCCTCGCGCCGACATTACGGGTCTACGACGGCCTTCAAAGCGCGATCGCCATCGCCACGCGGGCCGGTCGCTTCCGGCGACGCCGGTGACAAAGAACCCCGCCGCCCAAACGGGCGGCGGGGTTCCTGATCGCTCAGAGCAGGCGCGCTCAGCAGCCGGAATCGACCGGGTTGCAATAGGCGCCGCCCTGGTTATCCGGGCCGGCGGCCGGCGAGCGCTGCAACTCGCGGGTCGATTCGCGGCCGGATTCCGCCACGTCGTTCCACTGGTCGCTCGTCATGCAGACCCGCTGACCCATGCGGCTGCCGGTCACCTGCTGGGTGCGGCAGACCAGATCGCCGGACCGGGCCTCGGCGGTGTTGCTCATCGAACCGGATTCCGCAGTGGATTGATTGGTCTGGCACGCGGCCAGGACGAGGCCGGCGGTCAGCAGCGCCGGAGCCCACATGGCTTTTTTCATAGGTTTTCTTCCTCAAATAACAGGCGCGCACAGGCGAATACGCCCGTTCGGTGACCCCATAATTTCTACGGCCCGGCCCGCCGATGCGGCGCAGACCTCAATGCACGCCGCGTCTCGATGCATTCGAGACCGTCAGCGAACTGTGTTCTTTACTGTCTTCGCTGCAGTGCACACTGTCAACGCCGAAACAGGGCGGCGCCACGCAGGCCTTGCCCGGCCATCATTCGGCGAGTTGAAGACGGCGGAGCAGGCGATCCTCGGCGGGCCCTAAAGGCCCTCCGCCCGGTCCTTGGAGGCCGTCACCGCCTGGCCGTCCGAGGAGGTCGCGCCTGACCCTTGCGCGTAGCTCGCAGCGGCGTTCGGGGCCGGCTTCGGAGCGGGGCGCCCTCGCCCGCCGTCTTCGGCCGTGAGCGGCGCGAACCGCAGCACGTAGACGGCGGCGCCCACACCAATGATCAGGTTGCCGGCGAACAGGCCCCAGACGGCGCCCGTGGCCCCGCCCAGCGTGCCGCCGAGCCAGGCGAGCGGGGCGATCAGGACGAAGCCGCGCGCCGCGTTCACCGCCACCCCGTAGAGCGGCCGGCCAAGGCCGTTGAAACCCGCCGAGGCCGCCATGGCGACGCCGTAGCCGAACACGGCGAAGGGGGCGATGTCCCAGAACACCCCGGCGACGCGCTGGCCGTCCTCGCTGGGCAGAAAGAGCGGCGCCAGGTGCTCGCCGGCGAAAAACAGGATCACCGCCATCACCGTGCCCCAGGCCAGGCAGAAGGCGAAGCTCTTGAAGAAAGCTTCGCGCACGCGGTCCGTCAGCCCCGCCCCGCCGTTCTGGCCGGTGATGGGGCCGATCGCGCCCGACAGCGCAAACAGCGGAATGATGAAGAACGCCTCCACCCGCATGGCGACGCCGAAACCGGCCACCGCCGCCTCGCCGAACCGCGCGACCGAGGCGAGCACGATGGCGTTGGCGGCCGGGCCGATCAAGTTCGAGCCCGCCGCCGGCGCGCCGACGCGCAGGATTTCGCGCCAGTTCCAGAAAATTTCGTGAAAGCCGGGCCAGGACAGATCGAGCAGGTTCTCGCGAAAGATCAATAGCGCGATGGCGATCAGGAAGACGATGAAGTTGGAAATCAGCGACGACAACGCGGCGCCCTGCACCGCCATCTCGGGCACCGGGCCCCAACCGAAGATGAAGACCGGGGTGAGGCCCATATTGATGATCGCGGCGACGACCATGATCGCCGCCGGCAGGATGGCGTCGCCGAGCGCGCGCAGAATATTGCTCGCCACCATGGGCCCGACCACGAAAACGATGCCTGCAAACCAGATCAGCATGTAATCGCGCACGTGGGGCATCATCTCCTGCGTCGCGCCCATGGCCCGGAACAGCGGATCGATGAGCGCGACGCCGATGGCCGAGACGACCGCGACGATGAAAAAGGAGAGCGTCACAGCGTCGGTGGCGACGCGCCGCGTGCGCTCGCCGTCACCCCGCCCGGCGGCGCGCGCGACGACTGAGACGGCTCCGGCGCCGAGCCCGATGGCGACGCTCATCACCATCATGGTGACGGGAAATACGAATTGCACCGCGGCCTGCTGAGCCGTTCCGAGCTTGCCCACCCAGTAGCTGTCCACCACGCCCACCAGGAACATGGCGACGATGCCGAAGCTCATGGGCGCGACCATGCGCACGATGTGGCCGAACACATCGCCCTGAGTGAGATCGCGTGAAGATCGGCCGGCGGCCATACGGACTCCTTTCGCGGCTCGGCGCTCAAGCTAGGCCGATCCGCGCCGCTCGGCCATGGCGGGGGCGGAAAGACGCAGCGTCCGGCGCCGCGAAGATGAACGGCTTCGGGCTCAAGGCCGGGTCTTTCAGCACCGCCGGAGGCGTTTGAGCGGGAAAAAACGGGGATTACTCCCCGGCTGTCCTTGCGGCGGTGAGATCGTAGCTCGCCATGCCGGCGAGGTTGACGATATCGGACACGCTGGCGCCGACGCGCGCCACCTGAACCGACTTCTCGAGCCCGATGAGCAGGCCCTCGATCACCGTCGCCCCGCCCGCAGCCTTCAAGAGCCGCGTGGCGATGGAGGCCGAATGCACCGCCGGCATCACCAGCACGTTGGCCGCGTCCGAAAGCCGCGAGAACGGATAAACGGCGTGGTGGTTTGGATCGAGCGCCACGTCCACGGCCATTTCGCCTTCGTATTCAAAGTCTGCGCCACGCGCGTCGAGCAGCTTGACCGCAGCCTGCACCTTCTCCGTCCGGTCGCCCGGCGGGTTGCCGAAGGTGGAATAGCTCATGAAGGCCACGCGCGGGCTGAGCCCCAGCCGCGCCGCGGCATGGGCCGCGCCCTGGGCGATATCGGCCAGATCGGACGCATCGGGAAACTCGGTCACATTGGTGTCGGCGATCACCAGCATGCGCCCGCGCGCGATGGCGACCGAGAGCCCCATAACCGTCTTGCCCGGCGCTTGGTCCAGCACCAGCCGCACGTCGGTGAGCGTGTTGGTGAAGTGGCGGGTGACCCCGGTCACCATGCCGTCCGCATCGCAAAATTTCAGCATGCAGGCGGAGAAAACATTGCGGTCATTGTTGACCAGGCGCTGCACGTCTCGGCGCAGATAGCCCTTGCGCTGCAGGCGCTTATAGAGCCAGTCGGCGTAGTCGGAATTGCGGTCCGACAGCCGTGCGTTCCAGATTTCAAGCTCGCCGTCAGGCAGCCCAAGGTCGCGCATATTGGCGCGCGCCACATCCTCGCGGGCGACCAGTACGGCCTTGCCCAGGCCCTGGCTCTGGAAGGCGTGGGCGGCGCGGATGACCTGCGGCTCCTCGCCCTCGGCGAACACGATGCGCTTGTCCGAGCCCTTGATGGCGTCGGTGACGCGCTGCTGCAGGGCGGCGGTGGGATCCAGGCGCCGGGCGAGCCGGCGGCGATAGGTGTGCTCGTCCTCGACCGGAATGCGCGCCACGCCGGTCTCGACCGCGGCCTGGGCCACATAGGGCGGCACGAAGCTGATCAGGCGCGGGTCGAAGGGCGAGGGGATGATATAGTCGCGCCCGAATTTCAGGCCTTCGGACTTGTTCGCCGCGCTCACCTCATCGGGCACGTCCTGGCGCGCGAGGTCTGCGAGCGCGCGGGCGGCGGCGAGCTTCATCTCCTCGTTGATGGTCTTGGCGCGCACGTCGAGCGCACCGCGGAAGATGTAGGGAAAGCCCAGTACATTGTTGACCTGGTTCGGAAAATCGGACCGGCCGGTGGCCATGATGGCGTCCGAGCGCACCTCGCGCACCAGGTTGGGCATGATCTCCGGGGTCGGGTTCGCCATGGCGAAGATGATGGGATCGCGCGCCATGGTCTTGACCATGGACGGCTTCACGATGCCGCCGGCGGACAGGCCCAGCATCACATCGGCGTCCACCATCGCCTCTTCCAGCGTGCGCAGGTCAGTACGGCGCGCATGGGCGCGCAGCTTGTCGTGCAGATCGTTGCGCTGATCGTGCACCACGCCCTTCACGTCGACGATGGTGACGTTGTCGTCGGCGACGCCCAGCGACTTGATGAGCTCCAGCACCGACAGCCCCGCCGCGCCTGCGCCGATGAGCACGACTTTGACGTCCTCCAGCTTGCGGTCGGTCAGGTGGCAGGCGTTCATCAGACCGGCCGCCGCGATGATCGCAGTGCCGTGCTGGTCATCGTGGAAGACGGGAATATCGAGCTCTTCGCGCAAGCGCTGCTCGATCTCAAAGCAGTCCGGGCTCTTGATGTCCTCCAGATTGATCCCGCCGAACGTGTCGCCGAACCCGGCCACGCAATCGATGAAGCGGTCGGGATCGGTGTACTTGATCTCGAGGTCGAAGGCGTCGATGTCGGCGAAGCGTTTGAACAATACCGCCTTGCCCTCCATCACCGGTTTGGACGCCGCGGGTCCGAGATTTCCCAGCCCCAGAATCGCCGTGCCGTTGGAAACCACCGCCACGGTGTTGCCCTTGGAGGTGTAATCGTAGACTGCATCGGGATCGGCGTGGATCGCGCGCACCGGCGCGGCCACACCCGGCGAGTAGGCGAGCGCCAGATCGCGCTGCGTCGCCATGGGCTTGGTGGCTTTCAGCGCAATCTTGCCGGCCGGGGCCGCCCTGTGAAAGGCGAGCGCTTCTTCATCGGTCTTCGACAGCTTGATTTCGTCAGACATCACGGTCCTTGAACGCGAGGCGGGGGTCGCGCCCGGCTATACGCAACGCGGAGCGCTTCGGCTAGCGCCGCGGCTGGATCAGGCGGCGCAAGGCGGCCCTGCGCGATTGCAGGCCCTGCACATGGCGCAAGGCCGCGGGCAGATGCTCGATCAGCTGGGCGGCGGTGTCGCCCGGCCCCATGCGCCGGCCCGCCTCGCCGTGAACCCAGACCGCGGCGCTCGCCGCATCGAACGCGTCCGCGCCCTGAGCCAGGAACGCGGCGATCAGCCCGGCGAGCACGTCGCCCGTCCCCGCAGTCGACAGCCGCGGCGAAGCGTGGGCGTTCACGCGAATCCGGCCGTCGGGGGCGGCGATGACGGTGTCGGGTCCTTTCAGGGCGACGACCGCTCCGGCACGCTTCGCCGCGGCTTGCGCGACCTCGATCTTGTTGGCGTCGGCGTCTGCAAGATCGGGAAACACTCTGGCGAACTCACCCGCGTGCGGGGTGAGCACGCAGCGATCGTGCAGCGCGTTTAAGAATGTGGTCTGATCGCCCTCGAACGCCGTCAAGGCGTCGGCGTCGAGCACCAGGGACGCCCCCTGCCCCAGCGCCTGCAGAACGCGCCGCCTGGTCTCCGCGTCCTTGCCCGCGCCCGGCCCCAGCACGGCGGCCTGCGCCCGATGTCCGCCCAGTATTTCGCCAAAGTCCGCCTCCGGATCGAATGCGCGCGTCACCACGGCCTGCAGGGAGGCGGCGCATTCGCTCAGCGCGTCGGGCGGGCAGAGCAGAGTCACGAACCCGGCGCCGCCGCGCAGCCCGGCTCGGGCGGCGAGCCGGGCGGCGCCCGAGGCGCCCTGGCCGCCGGAGAGCACGCACAATCGCCCACGCTGATGCTTGTGGGCGCCGGTTTCGATGTCGAGCCCCGGCGCCGTCCACAGGTCCGGGTCGTTCTGCTCGGCGACCGGGTCCGCCGCGGTCCTCCAGCCGTCCGGCACGCCGATATCGGCGAGCACGATTTCTCCGCACGCCGCCCGGCCCGGATGGAGCAGGTGGACCGGCTTGAAGCGGTGGAAAGTGACGGTGAGCGCGGCGTTGAAGGCCGGGCCGTTGCTGCACGCGGCGTCGCCGAGCACGCCGCTCGGCACGTCCGCGGCGATGACGGTCTTGTCGGCGCACGCCTCGGCCAGCCGCGCCGGCTCGCCGTCCAGAGGCCGCGACAGCCCGGCGCCGAACAGGGCGTCGAGCACGAGCACGAATCGCGCCGGGTCGCAGGCGTCCAGCCCCTGCACCGGCCCGTCCCATTTTGCAGCGGCGCACGCGGCGTCGCCCTTGAGCGCGCCGGGCGTCTTCATGGCGAAGACCTCCACCGGCCAGCCCTTCGCCCTCAGCCGCACCGCGGCCTCCCAGCCGTCGCCGCCGTTATTGCCCGGTCCGCACAGCACGGCGATCGCACGCGGGCTCCAGCGCGCCGCGATCGCCTCGGCGAGCGCGGCGCCGGCGGCGTCCATCAAGGCGGCGCCGCTACGCCCATGGTCCATGGCGTAGCGGTCGGCCTTACCCATGGCGTCGACGCTCAAGACGGCGTGGCGAGGATCGGTCATGCAGTCTCCCTGAAAGCGGTGCGGCGCCCAAGCGCCGTGCATGGGCGCCTCAAAGACGGGCGCCGCACGGAAACTCGATCGGCGCGGCGCCGGTTCAGCTTGTCCGGCGCGACGCCCCGCTTAGCGTGCCCGCGTGAACGGAGGCCCAATGTCATGAAAAAAATCGAAGCGATCATCAAACCGTTCAAGCTGGACGACGTGAAGGAGGCGCTTCAGGAGATCGGCCTTCAGGGTTTGACGGTGACCGAGGCGAAAGGGTTCGGACGTCAAAAGGGCCATACCGAACTCTATCGCGGGGCGGAATACGTCGTCGACTTCCTTCCGAAGATCAAGATCGAGCTTGTGGTTTCTGATAGCCGGGTGGATGCGGCCGTGGAGGCCATCCAGACCGCCGCGCGCACCGGGCGCATCGGCGACGGCAAGATCTTCGTCACGCCGGTGGAGTCCGCGATCCGGATCCGCACCGGCGAAACCGGCGACGACGCGCTCTGACGCGCCGGCCCGGCCCACCCCATAGACCACCTCAAAGAGGCAGACTCATGTCGGACAAGATTCTCAAGCAAATCCAGGACGAGGACATCGAATTCGTCGACCTGCGCTTCACCGACCCGCGCGGCAAGCTGCAGCACGTCACCTTCGACAAGTCGATGGTCGACGACGACTTTTTCGAGACCGGCCAGATGTTCGACGGCTCGTCGATCAACGGCTGGAAAGCGATCAACGAATCCGACATGGTGCTGATGCCCGATCCGGACAGCGCCCTGATCGATCCGTTCTACCAGCAGACCACGCTGGCGATCCTGTGCGACGTCCTCGAGCCGTCCACCATGCAGCCCTATAATCGCGACCCGCGCACGACCGCGAAGAAGGCCGAGAAGTTCCTCGCCTCCTCCGGCATCGGCGACACCGCCTATTTCGGCCCGGAGGCGGAATTCTTCGTGTTCGACGACGTGCGCTGGTCCACCGCGCAGAACGACACCTTCTACAAGCTCGATTCCGAGGAAGGCCCGTATAACTCGGGCAACGCGATGGAAGGCGGCAATCTGGGCCACCGGCCCGGTCCGAAGGGCGGCTATTTCCCGGTGAACCCGATCGATACCGGCCAGGACATGCGCTCGGAGATGCTTTCGGTGATGACCGAGCTCGGTCTCAATCCGGAAAAACACCACCACGAAGTCGCGCCCAGCCAGCACGAGCTCGGCATGAAGTTCGCCACGCTTCTGAAGATGGCCGACAACATGCAGTATTATAAGTACATCGTGCACAATGTGGCCCACGCCTATGGCAAGTCGGCCACCTTCATGCCCAAGCCGGTCTACGCCGATAACGGCTCGGGCATGCATGTGCACCAGTCGATCTGGAAAGGCGGCGAGCCGCTGTTCGCAGGCGACAAATACGCCGATCTTTCCGAGACCTGCCTTTACTATATCGGCGGCGTCATCAAGCACGCGCGCGCCATCAACGCGTTTGCCAACGCCTCGACGAACTCCTACAAGCGCCTGGTGCCGGGCTTTGAAGCGCCGGTTCTGCTCGCCTACTCGGCGCGCAACCGGTCGGCCTCGATCCGCATCCCGCACGTCTCTTCGCCGAAGGCCAAGCGCCTGGAGACCCGATTCCCGGATGCGGCGGGCAATCCCTACCTGACCTTCACCGCGCTTTTGATGGCGGGCCTCGACGGCGTCGAGAACCAGATCCACCCCGGCGACGCCATGGACAAGGACCTGTACGATCTGCCGGCCGAAGAGCTGAAGGACATCCCCACCGTCTGCCGCACTCTGCGCGAGGCGCTGGAATCGCTCGACGCCGACCGCGACTTCCTGAAGAAGGGCGGAGTGATGGACGACGACCAGATCGACGCCTACATCGATCTGAAGATGGAAGAGGTCACCCGCATCGAACACCACCCTCACCCGGTGGAGTTCGACCTTTACTACAAGGTCTAGCGGCGTCTTCGAACCCGATGGCGGCCGGCCCGGATCCCTCCGGGCCGGCCGTTTCATGTCTGCAACGGTTTTCAGGCGCTGCGCGGAAGGCTCGCGCCGATGTCGACGCGCGCGAAACCATGGTCTAGAAGTTTGATCCGACGCTTAAGGTCCGATCAACCAAGTCCGATCGCGCCGAACCGGAGACTTGTCCATGCGCCGCAGCCTTCTCGCCGCCGCTTCGCTCGCCGCTCTTACCGCCGCCAACAGCTGGGCGCAGGACGCCGCCGAGATCGACGAAGAAGTCAACGCGCAGGTGCAAACCTCGACTGCAGGTGAGAGCGGTACGCCGTCCGACATCGTCATCGGCGCGAACGGACGGGTGATCCTGGACGGCGCGGCGGGAGATCTCGGCCCGGCTGTTCTCATCGACTCCGACAACTCGGTCGAAATCGCGACCGGCGCGCGCATCGAGGTGACCGGCGTCGACGCCGACGGCGACGATGTCGAGATCGACGGCGCGACGGGCGTGCAGGTGAATTCCGGCGTCACCGGCGATCTGGAGCACAACGGCGCGATCTTTCTGTCGGACGGGTACACCGCGACCGACGATGGGAATGACGACAATCGCGACTTCGACGAAGACGGCGACCTTGATCCCGATGGCGAAGCCGACGGGCCGTTTGCGCTCGACACGAACAAGACCGGCGTGCTGTTCGGCGAGGTGGACGCCGATTACGACGCCGTCGCCGGCCAGGCCGGCATCGACGGCTCGGGCACGTTCGGCGACGACTCGCTGGTGTCGGTCGCCGGTCAGGACAGTTACGGCATCCGCTCGGTTGCGGCGCTGAGCGGCGACCTTATCGCCGGCGGCGCGGTCAATATTCGCGGAGAACGCTCCACCGGGGTGTCGGTGGAGGCCGATGTCGGCGGGGATGTCGAAATCCGCGCCGTCAGCGCCGCCACGCCCGAAGGCCACGGAGCGGTCATCGACGGAAATATCGGCGGCGGGCTGCGCCTGACCGGCGCCATCGATGTGAACGGCTACCGGATCGATGCGCGCCTGACCCAGCTGGCGTTCGAACTGCTCGACGACGGCGACGACGATATCGATGCGGGCTCGGCCGTGGTCATCGCCGGGAATGTGGCGAACGGCGTGTTCATCGCGGAGGGCGGCACGGTGGGTCTGACCTCCGGCTCCGGCGCGGCGGTCGAGATACGGGCCGAGGACGCGGACGTCACGCTTGGCGAAGTGCTGCTGCCTGACGATTTCAACAACACCGAGGCGGACGAGGATTCCGATCCCGAGGCGGAAGGCTACGCCCTCGTCAACGAAGGCGAAGTCGCCGCGCGCAGCCTGTACGACGGCCGCGACGCCACGGCGTTCTTCATCGCCGGACGCGATGACGGCGGCGCCATGCGCATGGTCGTGCTTGAAGCCGGAGGCATGCTGAACCGCAACCTGATCACGGCGACAGCCTATGACGGCATCGCGCGCGGCGTGGTGTTCGGAGCGCAGTCAGCCGGCGATACGCTCGCCAACCAAGGCGACATCATCGCCGTGAGCGCGCTTGGCTATGAAGAGGACGGCTTCGCCGACGACGATCCGAACACACCGGACTTGGAGGGCGCCTACGGATTGGGATCGGCCTTCGGCATCGTCCTGGCGGCTGAGTCCGAGCTACGCCGCATTCTCAATGAGGAAGGCGCGATCATCGCGCGCGTCTCCGGCGGCGGGGCCGGCGCGACCGCCATTCTCGTGGAAAGCGACGCGACCGACATCATCGAGAACTCCGGCGTCATCCGGGCCGAGGCGAGCGGCCTGCAAGACGAATTCGAGCGCAACGCCGATCTTATCGAACTCATCGCCATCGATGCGCGCGCCATGACCGACGGCCTGCGGGTGGTGCAAACCGAAACGCTTGACGGCGACGGCGAGGCCGCCATCACCGGCGACATCCTTTTCGGCGCCGGCGACGACGTTCTCGAACTGCGCGGCGGAACCGTGAACGGCGATGTCGATTTCGGCGACGGCGATGACGCGCTGGTCATCGAGAACGCGGTGCTGACCGGCGGTCTGACCAATTCCGGCGGGCTGACCGTCGACGTCTCCGACGGGCGCCTGGTGCTGACCGGCGAGGACACGCTGGAACTGAGCGAAGCGATGTTCGGCGACGGCGCGGTGCTGGAACTTGAAGTCAGCACCACCGACCGCGCCGCGGCTTTCTTGAGCGCCAGCGGGGACGTCACCTTCCAGGCCGGGTCCGATTTGAGCGTTTCGCTGGCCAATCTCGTCGGCGCAGGCCAGGACATCGAGATTCTTACGGCGGGAACGACCGCCGGGTCGCTGACAATCGAGGACGACACGGTGCTCGACGCCACCGATGCGCCGTTCCTCTACAACGCGACGCTGGAGCGTTCGAGCACGGACCCGAATACGCTGGTCCTGTCCTTGCGGCAAAAATCGGCTGAGGAAGTCGGCCTCGACGAGTCGCGCGCCGCCGCCTACGACGAAGCGCTCGCCGCATTCGAAGCGATCGACGCGCTCGGCGCGGCCTTCGCCGGGGTGCGCACGCAGCAGGATTTCTTCAACGCCTACAATCAGCTGCTGCCCGAATACGCCACCAGCGCGCTGCAGTTTGCGCTCGCCTCGAACGACGCCGCCGCCGGCGCGCTCTCGGTGCGCCTGGCGAACGCCCGCCTGGCGCCGGACGATCTCGCTGGGGTCTGGGCGCAAGAGTTCGGGTATTACGCCGACCGTTCGGCGAGCGCCTTCGGGCCGGGCTATCGCGGCCAGGGCGTCGGTCTGGCCATCGGGCTCGACCGTCCCGTGGGCCCGTTCTACGCGATGGGCTTCAACGTGCTCGGCGCGGCCAGCGAGGTTGAAGAAATCGACGGGTTCGACGAGCCCATGGTCGCACTGACCGGCCAGGTCGGGACCTATGCCGGCATCGATCTCGGCGGGCTCGACCTGTCGGGCGCGGTGAGCCTGGGCTACGACTATTTCGAGACCGAGCGCAACATCCTGATCGGCCAGTACGCCACGACGAACACCGCCGACTGGACCGGCTGGCATGTGTCGGCGAGCGCGCAAGCGGGCCGCGACTTCACATTCAACAAGTGGGTCGTCCGCCCTGAGGCGAGCCTCACCTACCTCTCGCTGTTTGAAAGCGGCTATACCGAGAACACCGAAGACACGGCCAACGACCCGCTCGCTCTGATCGTCGACGATCGCGAGAGCGCGGCGCTGCTCGGCGCGGCGACGCTGACAGCGTCGCGCCGGTTCGGCACGGACAATTCCTGGTGGGCGCCGTCGCTGAGCGTTGGCTATCGCGGCGACTTCCTGAGCGAAGACACCGAAACGACGGCGCGCTTCGGCGAGGCCGGCTCGCCCTTCACCCTGCGCTCCACCACGCCGGCGGGCTCGGGCGCGCTTTTGGGCTTCGGGCTGAGCGCGGGGTCGAACTACTCGACCTTCTCCTTCGCCTACGACGCCGACATCCGTGATGATTTCGTGCGGCACGTCGCCCGCCTGGTGATCCGTCTTACATTCTAACGTGTACACATTGCGCGCGAAGGGGGAGCGCGATAGGGTGGCCCGGTCTTCCCTGTCCTGACCCCATGCTGACGGCGAAGACAAGGGACCGGCGCACGCGCAGATGCGCCGGTCCCACTCTCGCCTCGGCGCGCAATCCGTTCACCGGCGCTTAACCACAGCGCCTCAAGCTCGCCGGCATGCTCAAACGCATGCTGCTTCCAGCGCTTGGCGCGGCGGTTTTGGCGAACGGGTGCGCGACTCCGCCCCCGGACCAGGTCCATGACGCGTGTCTGATCCTGGAAGACAATCGCGCCTGGTGGCGCGACCTGAAACGGGTCGAACGCCGCTACGGCGTGTCTCCAGGCGTTCAGCTGGCCTTTCTGAAGCGGGAATCCAGCTTCCGCCACGACGCTCGCCCGGCGCGCCAGCGGCTTCTGGGGATCGTGCCCTGGACGCGCCCGTCCTCGGCTTACGGCTATGCTCAGGCGCTGGACAGCACCTGGGACTGGTACCGCGAGGAGGCCGGCCGGCGCGGCGCGGACCGTGACGACTTCGGCGACGCGGTGGATTTCATCGGCTGGTACAATTCCATGAGCCACCGCCTCGCCGGCGTCCCCACCCACGATCCCTACAATCTCTACCTCGCTTACCACGAGGGCCATGGCGGGTTCACCCGCGGCACGTGGCGCAGCAAGGCCTGGCTCCACCGGGCCGCACGCGAGGTGGAGGCCGACGCGCGCCGCTACGACGCCCAGATCGATCGCTGCGAGCGCCGCCTCGATCGCGGCTGGCTGCCGTTTCTGTAGATAAGCGTGCGGCCTGCTGAAGGCCGCCCTTTCCAGAACACCGCGCGAACGTGCACTGTGGAGCTTACCATGGCTGACGATTCGCAAGACGACCTGTTCTCCGCCTCGCCCGGACCGAAGCCGCAAAAGCCGGCTGCGCCGAGCACGCCTGCGCCGAGCACGCCTGCGCCTGTAAGCGAGACGAAGGCCGACACGCCGAAGCCCTCTGCTGCGCCCGCTCCCAAGGCTTCGCCCAAGCCCTCACCGAAACCGGCCGCTCCGGCCGCTGCCCCCGGCGGCGCGCAGGGTGCGGGGTACGACGCCGCCTCCATCGAGGTGCTTGAAGGCCTGGAGCCGGTGCGCAAGCGCCCCGGCATGTATATCGGCGGCACCGACGAGCGCGCCCTGCACCATCTCTTCGCCGAAGTCCTGGACAACTCCATGGACGAGGCGGTGGCCGGGCACGCCGACCGCATCGAGGTGAGCCTTGATGACGAAGGCTATGTCACGGTGACCGACAACGGGCGCGGCATCCCCGTCGACCCGCATCCGAAATTTCCAGACAAGTCGGCGCTGGAAGTGGTGCTCACGACGCTCCACGCCGGGGGCAAGTTCTCCGACAAGGCCTATCAGACCGCCGGCGGCCTGCACGGGGTGGGCGTCTCGGTGGTGAACGCGTTGTCTGAAGAGCTCGTCGTCGAGGTCGCCCGCGACCGCACGCTCTGGCGTCAGGTCTACGCCCGCGGCCTGCCCCAGGGCCCGATCGAGAATCTGGGCGCGGTGAACAACCGGCGCGGCACGTCGGTGCGCTTCAAGCCCGACCACGAGATCTTCGGCGGCCGGATGATCAAGGCGGCGCGCCTGTTCGCCATGGCGCGCGCCAAGGCGTTCCTTCGCCGGGGCGTGGAGATTCGCTGGAAGTGCTCGGCCCATCTGGTGGAAGGCGCCGACATCCCGCACGAGACCGTGCTCTCCTTCCCCGGCGGGCTCGCCGACCGGCTGGCGGAGATGCAGGGGAATGCGCAGCTGGTCACCGACGCCTTCTCCGGCCGGGTGGAGCGCGACGGGCGCATGGGCGCGGTGGAATGGGCGGTGGCTTTCTCCGACAACGGCTTCGGAGAGCATGACGGCTTCTGCCAGAGCTTCTGCAACACCGTGCCGACGCCCATGGGCGGCACCCACGAACAGGGCTTCCGGTCCGCGCTCAGCAAGGGGCTTCGCGCCCATGGCGAGTTGATCGGGCTGAAGAAAGCCAACCAGATCACCGCCGACGACGTGATGGGCGGCGCGGGCGCCCTGCTCTCGGTGTTCATCAAGGATCCCGAGTTCCAGGGCCAAACGAAAGACCGGCTCTCCACCAGCGAGGCCCAGCGCCTGGTGGAGCAGGCGATCCGCGACCAGTTCGATCACTGGCTCGCCGCCCGGCCCAAGGACGCCTCGCGCCTGGTGGAATGGGCCGTGGAGCGCGCCGAGGACCGTCTCAAGCGCAAGCGCGAAAAGGAAGTCAAACGCCAGAGCGCCACGCGCCGCCTGCGCCTGCCCGGCAAGCTCGCCGACTGCTCGCAGAGCAATTCGGACGGCACGGAGATCTTCCTTGTGGAGGGCGATTCCGCCGGCGGCTCGGCCAAGCAGGCGCGCGACCGCAAGACGCAGGCCATCCTGCCCTTGCGCGGCAAGATTTTGAACGTCGCCTCGGCCACCGCCGACAAGATCGCGGCGAATCAGGAGATCTCCGATCTTCTGCTGGCGTTGGGCGTGCAGCCGGGAAAGAAATTCCACATCGACGATCTGCGCTATGAGCGCGTCATCATCATGTGCGACGCCGACGTGGACGGCGCCCATATCGCCGCGCTTCTGGCGACCTTCTTCTACCGCTTCCTGCCCGGCCTCATTGAGTCGGGCCGGCTCTACATGGCCCAGCCCCCGCTCTATCGCCTCACGCAGGGCGGCAAGACGATCTACGCCGACACCGACGAGGAGAAGGACCGGCTCATCGAGACCGATTTCAAGAAGGGCAAGGTGGAGGTCGGCCGCTTCAAGGGCCTGGGCGAAATGACCCCGCCGCAGCTGAAATCCACCACCATGAACAAGCAAACGCGCTCGCTCGCCCGGGTGACCGTCACCGAGGAGATGCGCGCCGTCGCCGACCAGCTGGTGGAGACCCTCATGGGCAAGAAGCCGGAGCTGCGCTTCCAGTACATCCAGGAGCACGCGCCGTTCGTGGGCGAGGTGGATCTCTAGCGTCCGCCTCGCATCGCCTTGAGCGTAATACAATAACCCCTTTTCAGCTGAGGCGAATTTCGCCACCCTCTCCGTCGGCTACGGAGCGCGCCGCATGATTGGTGCGCGGACCTTCCGGGGAGAGAGCATTGAAGAGAACCATCAAGGGGCTGCCGGCCTCGATCGCGGCGCTGTCCGTGGTTGCGCTGGCCGGCTGCGCCGACACGAACGGTCAGAGCGAAGACGCGGAGACCCGCTCCGGCTCGGGCGGCGCCGAAGTCGTTCGCATCAACCAGAACCCGTTTCCGTCCACTTACGAACCCTTCGACAGCGAGGTGACGCTGATCACCGGCGCGACGGTGTTCGACGGCTTGGGCGGCGCGCTTGAAAACGCCGACGTGCTGGTGCGCGACGGGCGCATCGCGCAAGTCGGTCAGGGCCTCGAAGCGCCCGACGGCGCCGAAGTGATCGACGCGGCCGGGCGCTACATCACGCCGGGCGTCATCGACATTCATTCCCATCTGGGCGTCTACCCCTCCCCGGCGGTGAACGCGCACAATGACGGCAACGAGGTGACCAGCCCGGTGACCGCCGAGGTTTGGGCCGAGCACGGCGTCTGGCCGCAGGATCCCGGCTTCGACACCGCTCTGGCGGGCGGCGTCACCACGCTGCACGTCCTGCCCGGTTCGGCGAACCTGTTCGGCGGGCGCGGCGTGACCTTGCGCAACGTGCCGTCGCGCACGGTGCAGGGCATGAAGTTTCCCGACGCGCCCTACACGCTGAAGATGGCGTGCGGGGAGAACCCGAAGCGCGTCTATGGCAATCGCGGCCAGGCGCCCGGCTCGCGCATGGGTAATGTGGCGGGCTATCGCGAAGCCTGGCAGCGCGCGGTGGAGTATCGCCGCTCCTGGGAGGACTACTGGGAAGACGCCGAAGCAGGCGCAGACGTGACGCCGCCGGCGCGCAATCTTGAGCTCGATACGCTTATGGGCGTCCTAAACGGCGAAATCCTGGTGCAGATGCACTGCTACCGGGCCGATGAGATGGCCCAGATCATGGATATGGCCGAGGAGTTCGGCTACGAAGTCACGACTTTCCACCACGCGGTGGAAGCCTACAAAATCCCCGATCTTCTCGCCGATCACGGCGCGTGCGCCGCGGTGTGGGCCGACTGGGGCGGGTTCAAGATGGAGGCCTACGACTCCATCCCCGAAAACCTCGCCCTGACCCACGCCGGGGGCGCCTGCGCCATGATCCACTCCGATTCCGATCTCGGAATCCAGCGCCTCAACCAGGAAGTCGCGAAGGCGCTGTCCGACGGCCGGCGCATGGGGCTTGAAATCTCCGATGCGGACGCTGTGGCCTGGTTCACCTCGCGTCCGGCCGAAGCGCTGGGCATCGCCGATCAGACCGGCTCGCTGGAGGACGGCAAGCGCGCCGATCTGGTGATCTGGTCGGATCATCCCTTCTCCAGCTACGCACTCGCCGACCAGGTCTATGTGGACGGGGCGTTGATGTTCGACCGGGAGGACCCGGAGCGGCGCACGATTCGCGACTTCATGCTCGGCCAGCCCGGCGAAGGAGACTACTGATATGAAAAAGCTCCTGACTTCACTCGCCGCCGCGGCCGCACTGGCCGCGCCGGCGCTCGCCCAGGACATCGCGGTGACCAATGGCCGGGTCGTCACCAACACAGACGCGGGAATCATCGAGAACGGCACGGTCGTGGTCCGCGACGGCGTGGTGGTCGATGTCGCCGCCGACATCGCCGTGCCCGACGGCGTGCGCGTCATTGATGCTGAAGGCGGCTGGATCACGCCGGGCCTCTTCCACCCCCATAGCGAGCTCGGCTTGATCGAGGTGGGCGCTGAAGGCTCCACGCGCGACGACGCGGCCGATGAAAGCCATTTCACCGCCGCCCTGGACGTGGCTGACGGCTTCAACCCGCAAGGCACCCATATCGACGAGGCGCGCACCGAGGGCGTGACGCGCTTTGCGGTCTATCCCTCCACCGGCTCGGCGATCATCGCCGGGCGCGGGGCTCTGGCCGACAGCACCGGCGCGTTCGACAGCCTGTTCGCGTCGCGCCGCTTCCTGGTGGTGGACCTGTCCAGCTCCGGCGCGGCGACCGCAGGCGGCGCTCGCTCGGCGGCCTGGGCCTTCCTGCGCGCGGCCATCGAGGACGCCCGCTTCTATCCCGGACGCTTCATGGCCCACCATGAAGGCGACGCCATCGACCGGTATGACGCCCAGGCCATGGTCAGCGCGGTGCGCGGGGAGATTCCCATCGTCATGATGATGGACCGCGCGAGCGATATTCGCCGCGCCCTCTCCTTCGCGGCGCAATACCCGGCGATCCGCATCATCATCGCCGGCGCCGCCGAGGCCCATCTCGTCGCCGATGATCTGGCGGCGGCGGACATCCCGGTGATCTATGACCCCATGCGCAATCTGCCCGACAGCTTCGACCGGCTGGCCTCGACCACGCAAGCCGCCTCTCTCCTGCATGAGGCGGGCGTGCAGGTGGCCTACACGACCGCCGGTTCGGACCTTTACTTCAACGCGCGCCTGCTGCCCCAGCACGCCGCCATTGCGGTGGCGCACGGGGCCGACTGGGCCGACGCGTTTCGCGCCATCACCCTGACGCCTGCGGAGCTTTTCGGCGTCAGCGACCGCTTCGGCGCCCTGGCGCCGGGCTATGCCGGCGACGTGGTGGTCTGGGACGGCGACCCGCTGGAAGTGATGAGCGCGCCGATGGCGGTCGTGATCGACGGGGAAGTCCAGTCCATGGAGACCCGCCAGACACGCCTGCGCGACCGCTATGCGCAGGTGATCCGCGAAGGCGCCCAGGCCTATCGCCACTAGAGACATACCGGCCACACCGGCCTTTATTGTCAGTGCTTAAGAGCCCGGCCGCGTTGACAGCGCGGCCGGGCTACTTATGTTCGCGATCAAACGCACGCGCCTCGAAACGGCGCACCGGTGAAATCCGTTACGCCGCTTTAGAACAGCTGTCACACCCTTAGCGAGGCGCATGACCTTCAACGACCTTGGGCTCAGCCCCAACCTGCTCTCGGCCATCGCCGACGCCGGTTACGACACGCCGACCCCGATCCAGGCCGGCGCGATCCCAGTCGCGCTCACAGGGCGGGACGTTCTCGGCATCGCCCAGACCGGCACCGGCAAGACGGCGGGCTTCACCCTGCCGATGATCGAGCGCCTGTCGCGCGGCCGGGCCAAGGCGCGCATGCCGCGCTCTCTGATCCTTGCGCCGACGCGCGAGCTCGCCGATCAGGTCGCCGACAACGTCAAGACCTACACGAAGAACTCCAAGCTCACGATGGCGCTGCTTATCGGCGGCGTGGCCTTCGAGCCTCAAAAGCGCCTGATCGATCAGGGCGTGGACATCCTCATCGCGACTCCGGGCAGACTGCTGGATCTGGTCGAGCGCGGCGGTCTGATGCTCATGGGCATCGAAATTCTGGTCATCGACGAAGCCGACCGGATGCTCGACATGGGCTTCATTCCCGATATCGAACGGATCCTGAAACTCCTCCCGGCGCGGCGCCAGACCCTGTTCTTCTCCGCGACCATGCCCAAGGAGATCCAGCGCCTCGTGGACACCTTCCTGAAGGACCCCGAGCGCGTGGAGGTCTCGCGCCCCGCCTCGGCCGCGGAGACGATCACGCAGCTCATCGTGCGCACCAAGGACGGTCAGCCGAAAACCAAGCGCGATGCGCTGCGCAAGGCGATCAACCGCGAAGGCGTTAAAAACGGCATCATCTTCTGCAATCGCAAGCGCGACGTGGACATCGTGGCGCGCTCGCTGCAGCGCCACGGCTTTTCCGCCGCGCCGATTCACGGCGATCTCGACCAGTCCCAGCGGATGAAAACGCTGGCGCAGTTCAAATCGGGCGAGTTGCGCCTGCTCGTCGCCTCCGATGTCGCCGCGCGCGGTCTCGACATCCCGGCGGTGAGCCACGTGTTCAACGTCGACATTCCCCGCCACGCCGACGACTATGTGCACCGTATCGGGCGCACCGGCCGGGCCGGCATGAAGGGCGAAGCGGTGACCATCGTCACCCCGGAGGACAAAAAGGCGCTGGCGAAAGTCGTCAACCTGATCGGCGGCGAGCCGGACACCCTCGACGTGGAAGGTGCGCCCTCCAGCGCCGGACCTGAGGCCGAGACGCCCGCATCCGAGGCGCCTCGGAGCAAAGCCGAAGCGGCCGAACCCGCCGAGGCCGCGCCGGAACCCCGCGCTGAGAAGAAGCCCGCCTCGCGCCGGGGCGGCCGGCGCCGCCGGCCCGAAGGCGGTGCGCGGACGTCCGAAAGCACCGATGCGGCGGCGAACGACGCTCCGGCCCGCGAACCGGCCCGCGCCGCGCGCGCCCTGCCCGAGCTGGAAAACCGCAGCGCGCCCGGATTTGGCGAACACGTGCCCGATTTTTTGCTCCGCCCCGCGCTTTAGACCGTCGCGTTTACCTCATCTTTCCATAATGGGGCTTAGGGTCGGCTCGACTTGGCGGCGCAAAACGCGCCGTCGGCGTATCGGGGAACTCGGGTGAACGGACGCTTGCAAACCGCTGAAGGGATCGAACTCGCGCGCAAGGCGCTTGAGCTGATCGCTCGCCATGAACTGGCGCCGAGCCCGCAAAACTATGCGGTGTTCACCGCCTATGTCTCAGACACCAGCCCCGAGCTTTGCGCGGACCTCCAGTCCGTCATCGACCGCGGCGGACCGATGGCGCAGGACGCGCTCGACGATCTCTACGACCGCCACTTCACCTTCCGCCGTATCCAGGATGCGGTGATGGACGTGGGCGGCGCCATGAGCCGGGAGCTCGGCGCCGTCGTGAAGACGCTTGAAGCGGCCGAACGCGACACCGCCGCTTATGGCGAGGCCCTCGCCGGCGCCTCCGGCCAACTGGACAACGCCACCGATCAGGCCAGCGTGAAGCGCATGGTGGAAGGCCTCGTGGCC
>JBKHAZ010000012.1:0-25832 GCA_046542605.1 Oceanicaulis sp.
GTATCCGCCCGCCTTGCCCCTCCACTCTTCGCTGTCGAGATAGGCGCGGATTTCCGCTTCATCGAGACGCTTGAACGCCACGCGCGTCTCCACCACCCGGCTCGCCTCGCGTCCGTCCGGCGCGCGGGCGGCGACACCGGTGAAGACCCGGTGATTGCGCCCGCTGATCAGACGAAGGCAGGTCTCGGCCGCCTCGCGCGTCTCGGTCTTGGGAAGAATGCGACGCCCGACCCCGACCACCGTATCGCTGGCCAGCACGTAGCATTCGGGATGAAGAGCGGCCGCGAGCTTGTCCTGCGCCAACCGCAGCGCCAGCGCGCGCGGCGTCTCGCCGGGCCGTTCGGCCTCATCGATATCTGTCGGCGCGATTCGGTCGGGCGGAGCGCCGATCTGCGCCAGCAGCGCGCTTCGGCGCGGTGAGGCGCTCGCCAGAACCAGCGGCGCGCGCGGCTCGTCCGGCGCCACCTTACTTGAAGCGATAGGTGATGCGCCCCTTGGTCAGGTCATAGGGCGTCATCTCGACCAGCACTTTGTCGCCGGCCAGCACGCGGATGCGGTTCTTGCGCATCTTGCCCGCGGTGTGGGCGATAATTTCGTGGTCGTTCTCCAGCTTGACCTTGAAGGTCGCGTTGGGAAGCAGTTCCACGACCTCGCCGGGAAACTCCAGAAGCTCTTCCTTCGCCATACGGCTCCTCGTCCTAAGCTCAATGTCTAAACGCGTCAAAGCCCGGCGCAGCGGTAACGCGCGCACGGCCGGGGCTTGTTCCGGGCGCTATATAGGCGCGAACCCCGGCCTGCGTCGAGCGCGCCGCGCGCCTGAAGGCTAATCAGCCGCTGATTCCGGGTCGAAAGCGAGAATGCGCGCCTCGATGGCGTCGCGTACGGCGCGATAGGCCGCCAGGGTCAAGAACCGGTCCCGGCCGCCGACGGGCTCGGCCACCGGCCACAGCTGGTATCGAGCGCTGCGCGCGCGCGCGAACCGGCGCGCTTGGGCGTCGGCGTCCTCGGACAGGCACACGACAAGGTCGACCGGTTCGCCGGCCACATCATCCATGTCCCGGCATACATAGCTGGAAAGGTCATGACCCTTCTCATCCATCACCGCGATCATGTGTCCGTCGGGAAGGCTGGCGGGCGCCACGCCGCACGAAACCGCCCGCGCGCGCGCGCCGAACCGCGCCCGCCATAACGCCTCGGCCATGGGCGAGCGCACGGCGTTGCGCGCACACACGAAAATGACGGCCGGCGGCGGCATGATCACGCGCCCCGGCGATGCAGCGCGCAGATCAGGGTGAACAGGCGCCGTGCGGTGTCGAAATCCACCTCGATCTTGCCTTCAAGGCGTTCGCGCAGCAGCGAGGAGCCTTCGTTGTGGACGCCGCGCCGGCCCATGTCGATCGCCTCGATCTGGCCCAGCGGGGCGTCGCGCACGGCCGCGTAATAGCTCTCGCACATCAAAAAATAGTCCTTGATGATGCGCCGGAGCGGGCCCAGCGAGAATACGAAGACGCGCACCGGCGCGCCGTCGGCCTTCTTCACGTCGAAGACCAGGCGCTGATCCTCGATCGCGAGACGCAGGGCGTAAGGCCCCGACTGCGAGCCGGCGGGCTTGAAGACATTGCTTTCCAGAAGATCGGCGATCGCCACGCGGCGCTCGTGTTCGACATTCTCGTCGGCCTTGCCGATGGTGGTCTGATCAAGCTCGACCGAGACCAGATGCTGATCGCTCATCGTTTCGCGCGCCCCGCAGCGTTTTCGTCCGCGGCCGCCTCGCCGTCGGGATGGGCCGGCCGGCGCACCGCGCGCCAGGGCTCGGATATATCGGCCAGAACCATGTCCACGCACTCCACCTCAAGGCGCAGCTCGCCCCCGCCGGCGAAATTGAAGACCAGCGCACCGCCGGGCGCATCGCCGGCCTCGAACCCGACCGACAGAAGGCAGACGACGGCCTCGTCGGCGCCCTGCTTGAGCCGGCGCGCCTTCGCCGCGGTCACCGATCCGGCCTGAACAGCGGCGCGCACCCGCTGGCCGCGGCCGGCCTCGCCCGCCTCCCAGCGATAGCGGTTGAGCGCCAGGGTGAAGCGGGCCTTCGCCGGCTCATAGAGAAAGTCGCCGATCTTGCCGACCGCATCCTGAAGCGCGGCGGACAGGGCGGTGACCTCGCCGGGGTCCTGCGCGATCAGTCGCAACGGCTTGGCCTCGCCCATGTCAGGCGCTCTCCTTCTCACGCTCGCGCCGAATGTCGGCGCCGCACGCCGAAAGCTTCTCCTCCAGACGCTCGAACCCGCGGTCGAGGTGATAGATTCGGTTCACATGAGTCTCACCTTCCGCGCACAGACCCGCGATGACAAGGCTGACCGAAGCGCGCAGATCGGTGGCCATGACCGGCGCCCCCTTCAGCGTCGCCGGCCCGCGCACGATCGCCTCATTGCCGCGCACCTGTATGTTGGCGCCCAGCCGCGCCAGTTCCGGCGCGTGCATGAACCGATTTTCGAAGATCGTCTCACGAATCACGCTCGCCCCGTCCGCCAGCGCCATCAGCGCCATGAACTGGGCTTGCAGATCCGTCGGGAAGCCGGGATAGGGGGCGGTCTGGATGTCCACCGGCTTGATCGGGCCGGGCTCGCGCTCCACCGTCACCGCGCCCTCCTCCAGGGTCACTTTCGCGCCGGCCCGCGCCAGTGCGTGCCACAGCGCGCCGTTATGATCGTGCACCGCCCCGTCCAGCGTCACCTTGCCTGAAGTGGCCGCCGCCGCCATCGCATAGGTCCCGGTCTCGATACGATCCGGACACACCGCCCATTCGGTCCCCGACAGCGCATCGACGCCCTGGATCCGGATCACGCTGTCGCCGGCGCCTTCGATTTTCGCCCCCATCTGGTTGAGACAGCCGGCGAGGTCGGCGATCTCCGGCTCGCGCGCGCAGTTTTCAAGCACCGTCTCGCCCTTGGCCAGCACCGCCATGAGCATGGCGTGCTCGGTGGCGCCCACCGAAACCATGGGGAAGGTCACCTTCGCCCCGCGCAGCCCGCCCGAGGGCGCTTTCGCATTCACATACCCTTCGCTGACCTCGATTTCGGCGCCCAGCGCCTCAAGCGCCTCCAGATGAAGATTTACCGGGCGCGCGCCGATGGCGCAGCCGCCCGGCAGCGAGACCTTGGCCCGGCCCTCGCGCGCCACCAGGGGCCCGAGCACGTTGAAGCTCGCGCGCATTTTGCGCACAAGATCGTAAGGGGCGTACGGGTCGGGGATCTCGCCCACCTTCAACACCAGGCGGGACGGCTCCTCCTCGCGCACATCGACGCCAAGATGGTCGAGCAGCTTGCCGAGAAATTTGGTGTCGGCCAGGCGCGGCATGCGCGTCAGGATCAATGTCTCATGGGTGAGCAACGAAGCGGCCATGAGCTTCAACGCGGAATTCTTCGCCCCGGAAATGTCGATGCGGCCGTTCAGGCGAGGCCCGCCGCGAATCACGATGCGATCCATGAAACACCTTTTCCTGCAAATCAAATGCGCGCGACGCGCCTTCGGGTCATAACGCAAAAGCCAAGCGGTGCGTGCGGCGAGATCAGGGCGATTGATCGTCCTTTTCAGGTTTTTTTGCAGCTTTGCGGCGTTTGAGATTGGCGCGCAACGCTTCTGCGAGGCGCTTCTCGCGCTCGCTCTGCGTCTCGGCGGGCTTGGGCTTTCGCGGCTGGTTTTCGCTCATGCCCGATCAAGTGCAATCGTCTGCAACAAGCGTCAAGCCCGCCCTTGGCGGCGCGACGATGATGGGGTATAGCCCCCGCTCTGACGTGACGGGCCCGGCCCGACCCGCCAGCGCCGCTATAGCTCAGGGGTAGAGCGTTCCCTTGGTAAGGGAGAGGTCGAGTGTTCAATTCACTCTAGCGGCACCATTATTTTTCCGAATCCATAGCGGTGTGTGATTGCAGGCGAGGCGCTAGTGTCCGCGGGGCGCAGACGAGGGCGCCATTCCATTACGGCCCCGTTGCTTTTTGTCGGTGGCGTACGCTTCGCCGCAACTGCAATTACGCACATGGATCGGAAAGCCGACACGCCGGGCCGACTGCAAACGCAAAAGTTGCGATGATATCTATAGTATTATCATAATTGATAACCAAGCTGTCGAGGTGCACGGCTGTCGGTAAATCGGCCAAGGATCGTGCGGTCATGGCGGCAACAGGAGCGCTGACCGGTGCGAAAGCTGGAGCGATGGTCGGGGCGATCGATCCAGAAGGCGCCGACAGCGGCGCCAAGGCCGGTCACGCGCTCGGCGCGTTCTTCGGCAAGCGCGGGTTCAGCGGCGCACAAGCGACGCTTGCCGCGCCGCCTCACCAGGTGCTGAGCGCGGCGCGTTTCCAGGTGTCGGCGGCGACGCAGACATAGACGTGGTCGCCGTCCCAGCAGATCGTGCCGGGCGCGCCGGTTGCGCTTGCGCTGGCGGGAGTCCGCGCCTGCCGCAGGCGCACCGCGTCGGCGTTCACGTCCAGCTTTTCGCCCGGCGCGCTTGTGCCGAGACCCAGCGCGCCGTCCGCCGCCAGGCGCATGGCTTCGCCGCCGTCGACCTGGAAGACGATCGGTTCGGCGGCGTCGGTGCGCAGCGTCAGATCTCCGTCGGAGACCAGCCAGGTGTTCCCGTTCGTGGTGAAGGCGTAGAACCGCGAGGTGTAGGTCCCCACGTCCAGCGTCAGCCCGGCCGAACCGCCGGGCTCGCCGTTCTCCACCTCGATATCGGTCGAGGAGGCGTGATCCTGGCGCACATGAAGCCGGCTGGTGGGACTCTCGGTCCCGACGCCAAACGCGCCGGCGCTGGTGAAGCGCGCCCGCTCCGCGCCGGTCACCGAAATCGCCACGTCCGATCCGGGGTGAAACAGCCCCGTGTCCGGCGCATCGGAAAAGGCCAGTCCCGGCGCAGCGGCTGCACCCGCGCCGGCGCGCAAGGTCTGAACCGTCACGCCGGATCCGTCAGCCGAGGCGGTCAGCGCGGTGGTCCATGCCGCACCGTCGGCGGAGACTTTCAACGAGAAATCGTCATCGCCGGCGAGGCCCAGCTCGGCCCGGCCCGACCAGCCGGACTGGAACAGCACCGCGGCGGTGTCGCCGGCTGTTTCCTTGTTGAGCGTGTAGCGCAGATCGCCGGTGCCCCCTTCGGCGGCGAAACGCGCAGTCCACAGCGCACTATTGAGCTTGGCTGCGAACGGGTTGGCCGCATCCGGCGCCGTGCCGACGCCCAGCGCGGACAGATTCTCCAGCCGGTCGGCCAAGGTGAACAGATCGGCCCAGCCGCTTCCCGTCCACATCATGAAGCCGGCGGCGTCGGCCACATGGACCAGAAGCCCCCGGCGCGGCGCGGCCCGCCGCCAGGCGCCGTCCTGGAACCAGACGAGATCGTGTTCTTCGAAGCTTTCCCAATCGGCGCCGGTCGGCGCGGCGGGCAGGATATAGGCCTCGCCCTCGCCGGGCGTCGCGGGCGGGGCGGCGGTGGAGGCGCTCTCCACAGAAGCGCACACCAGCGCGTCCAGCCGGCCGAGCGCATCGTTGACGGTCACGTGCTTCTGGGCCTGGGCCGGCATCAGCCAGGGCAAGCCGAGGCGGGGCGTGGTGTCGGTCATCGATGCGTCCTCCTGCAATGCGCCCCAACGGCGGACGCGGCCTTGCTATGAAGGCTAAGCCCGCCGCGGGCGGGGTTGGATAAGCCGGTCCCTCGGACGCGTGATATCCCCGCCTTCCCTCGCGTGCGCGCGCGGTTTAGACAGAGCGCCATGACCGAGACTCTCCACACCTTCGCCGGGGGATTTCCGGCTGCAGACAAGGCGCAATGGCGCGCTGAAGCCGAAGCCGCGCTGAAGGGCGCGAGCCTGGACCGGCTGGTGCGCAGAACCCTCGACGGGGTTGAACGCGGCCCGCTGTTCACCCGCGACGACCTCGCTGAGGCCGGCGAGACCGGCGCGCCGGGCGCGGCGCCGTTCATTCGCGGCCGCAGCGCGGCGCGTGACGCCCACCTGCCCTGGGCGATCCGTCAGACCGTCACCGATCCCGATCCCAAAGCGGCCAACCGCGCGATCCTTGACGATCTGAGCGGCGGGGTGAGCGAGATCACGCTGCGCCTCGATCCGTTGGGCGAAAGCGGGTGTGCGGCCCGCACGCTCGATGAGCTGAAAATCGCGCTGGACGGGGTGATGCTGGATCTCGCGCCCATTCATTTGGCGCCGAGCCGCATGGCGCCGCAGCACGCCGCGCTGCTTCTGGCGCTTTACGAAAGCGAGGGCCTGTCCGGCGATGAGGTGCGCGGCGGACTCGGCCTGTCGCCCATCGGTCAGAAATCGCTCGCCGGCGGCGGGGCGGCCGACCTGCCCGAACGCCTGCAACGCACCGCGGAGGCCGCCGCCTATTGCGCGGAGCGTTTTCCCGGCGTGAAGACCGTGTCGATCACCGCCACCGCGCCCCACGAGGCGGGCGGATCGGAAGCCCAGGAGATCGCCTTCGCATGTGCGGGCGGGGCGAGTTATATGCGCGCCTTCATCGATCACGGCCTCAGCCCGGATCAGGCCGCGGCCTCGCTGGAATTCGCCTTCGCCATGGACGCCGACGTGCATCTGGGCGTCGCCAAGCTGCGCGCGGCCCGGCGCACCTGGACGCGGGTGCTCGAGGCCTTCGGCGTCAGCGAGGGGGCGCGCGCCATGGCGCTGCAGGCGGTCACCAGCGCGCGCATGCTCAGCGCGAAAGACCCTTATACGAACCTGATCCGCAACGCCTGCGCCGGCCTCGCCGCGGCTGCGGGCGGCGCCGACACCCTCAGCGTACGGCCCTTCACCGACGCGATCGGCGCGCCCACACGCTTCGCCCGGCGCCTGGCGCGCAATCTTCAGGTCATGCTCATGGAGGAGAGCCATCTCGGCAAGGTCGCCGACCCGGCCGGCGGCGGATATCTCCACGAGACGCTGGGCGCGCGCCTGGCGCACGCCGGCTGGTCCCTGTTTCAGGAGATCGAACGGCGCGGCGGCTTGTTCGAGACGGTGAAATCCGGCTGGCTCGCCCGGGAAATCGCCGAGGTGCGCACCCAGCGCCTGGCGCGCTATGCGGTGGGCCAGGACAGCTTGATCGGCGTATCGGCCTATCCCGAACTCGACGCACGCCCGGTCGAGACCGCGCCGCTTGCTTACGCCCCGCCCGCGCTCGACGACGCGGTGATCGCACCGCAATCCTTCGCAGATAAAGTAACGGCGGCGCGGCGCGGCGCGCAGGTGCGCGTGCTCGACCTGCCCGAACCCGCCTGGACGCCGATCGAGCCGGTGCGGCTGGCCGCCCCGTTCGAAGCCCTGCGCGACGACGCCGACGCTTTCGCCGAAAAGACCGGTGCGCGCCCGCGCGCCTTCCTGGCGACGCTCGGTCCGCTGGCGGCGTTCAACGCCCGGGCGGGCTTCACCAGAAACCGGCTCGCCGTGGCCGGCCTCGAGGCGCTGGAGCCGCAGGTCCATGACGACCTGGAGGCCTGCGCCGAGGCTTTCGCCGCCTCCGGCGCGCGGCTGGCGGTGATCTGCGGAACCGACGACGCCTATGAGGAACAGGGCGAAGCGCTGGCCAAGCTCTTGAAAGCGGCCGGCGCGGTGGAGGTCTGGATCGCCGGCAAGCCCGGCGGCCGGGCCGCCGCCGATCATTATATTCACATGCGAAGCGATGCGCTGGATGATGGGCGCCGCGCCCACGCCGTCACGGGGGTGAAGGCATGAGCCATCCCGATTTCACCACGCTGGAGCTCGGCCCGCTTCAAAGCGGCGATGCGGAGACGTCCGCCGAAACGGTTTGGACGCCGGCCGAGGAAATCCCGGTCAAGGCCGCCTACGCCGCGTGCGACCGCGACCGCCTCGATTTTGTCGACGCCATGCCGGGCCTTGCGCCGTTTCACCGCGGCCCCTACCCCACCATGTACGTGCAGCGCCCCTGGACGGTGCGCCAATACGCCGGCTTTTCGACCGCGGCGGAGTCCAACGCCTTCTACCGGCGCAATCTCGCGGCCGGCCAGAAAGGGCTTTCGGTGGCCTTCGACCTCGCCACCCACCGCGGTTACGACTCCGACAATCCGCGCGTGATCGGCGATGTGGGCATGGCCGGGGTGGCCATCGACTCCCTCCTCGACATGCAGCAGCTCTTCGACGGCATTCCGCTCGATCAGATGAGCGTGTCGATGACCATGAACGGCGCGGTGCTGCCGGTCATGGCGCTCTATATCGTGGCTGCCGAAGAGCAAGGTGTTTCGCCTGCGAAGCTTTCAGGAACGATCCAGAACGACATCCTGAAAGAGTTCATGGTGCGCAACACCTATATCTACCCGCCGCAGCCCTCCATGCGCATCATCTCCGACATTTTCGCGTTCACCGCCAAGGAGATGCCGCGCTTCAACTCGATCTCCATCTCCGGCTATCACATGCAGGAGGCGGGCGCCCCGGCGGATATCGAGCTGGCCTACACCATCGCCGACGGGCTTGATTATATCCGTGCCGGAACAGAGGCCGGGCTCGAGGTGGATGCGTTCGCGCCGCGCCTGTCCTTCTTCTGGGGCGTGTCCATGAATTATTTCATGGAGGTGGCCAAGCTACGCGCCGCCCGCCTGCTCTGGGCGAACCTGGTGCGCGACCGCTTCGGCCCGAAGAACACCAAGTCCCTGAGCCTGCGCACCCATTGCCAGACCTCCGGCTGGTCGCTGACCGCGCAGGACGTCTACAACAATGTCGCCCGCACCGCCGTGGAGGCCATGGCGGCGGTGGACGGGCACACGCAAAGTTTGCATACGAATAGTCTCGACGAGGCCCTTGCCCTGCCGACCGATTTCTCGGCCCGCATCGCGCGCAACACCCAGCTGGTGCTGGAGACCGAGGCCCACCTCACCGACGCCATCGATCCCTGGGGCGGCTCCTATTACGTGGAGCGGCTCACCCACGATCTCGCCGTGCGCGCGCTCTCCCACATCCAGGAAATCGACGAGCTTGGCGGCATGGCCAGGGCCATCGAGGAAGGCGTGCCGAAACTGCGCATCGAGGAAGCCGCCGCGCGCACCCAGGCGAAGATCGACTCCGGGCTGCAGACCATTGTCGGCGTGAACAAATTCCGCCTCACCGAGCCCGAGGACGTGCCGGTCCTGAAGGTGGACAACAAGAAGGTCCGCGAGCAGCAGCTCGCCAAGCTCGATCGCCTGCGCGCCGAGCGCGACCAGGCCGCCACGGACGCCGCGCTCGACGCGCTCACCAGCGCCGCGGCCGGGGACGGCAACCTGCTCGCCGCCTGTGTGGAGGCGGCCCGCGCCCGCGCCACGGTGGGCGAGATGAGCGACGCCATGGAAAAGGTCTTCGGCCGCCACAAGGCCGAGATCAGATCGGTTCAGGGGGTGTTCTTGAAAGCCTCAGGCGATGACGCAAAAGTCAAAAAGGCCCTGGCGGCGGCGGACGAATTCGCTGAGGCCGAGGGGCGCCGGCCGCGCATCCTGATCGCGAAAATGGGCCAGGACGGCCATGACCGCGGCCAGAAAGTGGTGGCCTCCGCCTTCGCCGATATCGGCTGGGACGTGGATATCGGCCCGCTCTTCCAGACGCCCGAAGAGGCCGCGCGCCAAGCGGTGGAGAACGACGTCCACGTCGTCGCCGCCTCATCGCTGGCCGCCGGCCACCTCACCCTGGTGCCTGAATTGAAAAGGGAGCTGGAGGCGCAGGGGCGCGGCGACATGCTCATCGTCGTCGGCGGGGTGATCCCGCCCGAAGACGTGCCTGTTCTCAAACAGATGGGCGCCGCGGCGGTGTATCCTCCCGGCACCGTGATCGCGGACAGCGCGGTGGAGTTGATCGGGTTGTTGGGTAAGCACGACGCGGCTTAATCGACACTCATTCGCATGAACTCCCGGCCAAGCCTCTCCGGGGCGGCGAGCCGGGACCTTGCGCCAGGTCTGCACGAGGTCCCGGGTCAACGGCTCCGGCCAAGGGCTGGAGCCTTGCCCGGGACTTCATATCTATTTGACCGGGTTCAGCGAGGAACCGCCTTTCGCCCCGCCCCGTTCGATCCTCCATGACCCTCATCTACTACCCGGACGACCGGCCGGGCATCACGCGGCGGCGGTGCGGGACGGGGTTCACCTTCTTTGACCCCGACGGCGTGCGCATCACCGATGCGGGCGAGCGCAAGCGGTTGAAGGCGCTGGCGGTGCCGCCGGCCTATGACCAGGTCTGGATGAGCCCGCTGGCGAACGGGCACCTGCAGGCCACGGGCCGCGACGCCAAGGCGCGCAAGCAGTATCGCTACCACCCCGATTGGACCGCGGCGCGCGCCGCGACGAAATACGAGCGGCTGGCCGAATTCGGCTACAGCCTGCCGAGCTTGCGCCGCTGGATCGCTGACCGGCTGCGCGGGGATGTGGGCGAGAAGGAGACCGCGCTCGCCGCGGCGCTGGCCCTGATCGACCGCGGCGCCATGCGGGCGGGCACGCCGCAATACGCCGAAGAGAACGAGAGTTACGGCGCGACCACTCTGCGCGAGGAGCATGTGCGCGTGAACGGCTCGCGCATCCGGCTGGACTACACCGCCAAGGGCGGGCGCGCGGTTACGCGCCGGCTCCATGGCGAGCGCCTGGCCGAGGTGCTTGAGGAAAGCGCAGACCTGCCCGGCGCGGAGCTCCTGACCTGGCTTGACAGCGAAGAGACGCCCCGCCGGGTGCGCTCCGAAGCCCTCAACGGCGTGCTGGAGCGCGTGTGCGGCGCGGGCGTCACGGCCAAGACCCTGCGCACCTGGCACGGCACCCACGCCGCCTACCTCACCGCGTTGCAAGCCCGGCCGGCCACGATCAAGCAGATGAGCGAGGCGGCGGCGGAGCGGCTTCAGAACACGCCGGCTATTTCACGTGCGAGCTATATTCATCCCCGGGTGGTGGCGCTGTCGGAGAAATCCGCCGATTTTCTCGACGATCTCCACGCAAATCTCGGCCCGGCGCCGGATGGGCTGCGCCGCGGCGAGGCCGAGTTGGGGGCGTTTTTGAAGTAGCCCGCTACCGTAGATTTTCGGTTGAGGCCGGGCTTTTGGTGTTCGCGCGGGCCGCCTCGGTGTTGAAACCGTTCATCTTCGCGGCGGAGCGCCGGACGCCCGAACGAAAACGGCCCCGTATCGCTGCGGGGCCGTCGCTCGATTGGACAGGTGTGACCGCCTAGCCGCCGCTCACCTCCGGCTCGCCGAGGACGGGCAGCGACAGGCCGAACGTGTCGGCGAGACCTGCGATGATGATCAGGCTCACCGCGATCGGCGCCAGATAGCGGATGGTGAAGCGCCAGTAGGCGAAGAAGCCGTTGGAGGCCTCCTCCAGCTCCTTGCGCATCAGCGCCCTGGAAACCACCCAGCCGGTGAACAGCGCGATCAGCAGACCGCCCAGCGGCAGCAGGAACTTGCCGGAGATCACGTCCAGCAGGTTGAAGAAGCTGCCCGACATGGCCGCCGCGATGCCCAGAAGGAAGATGATCGCGCCGAAGAACACCGCCGAGCCGACCCGGCCGAAGTCCGTATGCTCCTCGCCGAAGGCCACGATCACCTGCAGAAGCGAGATCGAGCTGGTCAGCGCGGCGATGAAGGCGAGTGCGAAGAAGGCCGTGCCGACCCACTGCCCGCCCGGCATCTGGGCGAAGGCGGCCGGCAGGGTCTGGAAGAACAGGCCCGGCCCGGCGCTGGGATCGAAGCCGAAGGCGAACACGAAGGGGAAGATCGCAAAGCCCGCGATGATCGCCACCAGCGTGTCGGCGCCGGCGATGATGGTGGAGGACTGGGGCAGATTGTCTTCACGCTTCAGATAGGAGCCGTAGGTGATCATGATCGCCGAGCCGACCCCGATGGAGAAGAAGGCCTGGCCCAGCGCCTCAAGCACGGTGGTGGGCCGGATCTCGGAGAAGTCCACGGCGAACAGATAGGTGGCCGCCGCGCCGAAATCGCCTGCGACGCCGGCGTAGACCACCATGCCCACCAGCATGATGAAGAAGAGCGGCATGAGGATGGTCACGGCGCGCTCGATGCCTGCGGTGACGCCCAGGCACACGATGCCGATCGTCACCAGCATGAAGCCGGCGTGCCACATGATCACGGTGTTGGTGTCGCCGGTCAGCAGGCTGAATTGTTCGGCTGCGGTGGCCGGGTCCATCGCGACGAAGACGCCCTGGATCATCTGGAAGACGTAAGCGGCGACCCAGCCGGCGACGACGGAGTAAAAGCACAGGATCAGAACGCCCCCGGCCATGCCGACCCAGCCGGCGATGGACCAGAGCTCGGAGGCGCCGGCGTCGAACGCCATCCTGCGCGTCGAGCCCACGGCGCTGGCGCGGGCGTGCCGGCCGACCGACAGTTCGGCGAGCAGGATCGGGAAGGCGATCAGCGCGACGCAGATCAGATAGACCAGAACGAAGGCCGCGCCGCCGTTCTCACCGGCGGTATAGGGAAAGCGCCAGAAATTCCCAAGGCCCACCGAGGATCCGATGGCCGCCATCAGAAAGCCGAAGCGTGTATTCCAGGTGCCGTGCGCCGCAGGACCCGCCATGTGATGTTCTCCCCTCCCCGGGCGCGTCGCCCTTCGCGCGCACCTCAAAACACCGCACGGCGAGATGCGGCGGATTGGCGCGGAGCGTGGGCGAATCCGCCCGAAAGATCAAGCATGCAAGCCAGATCGGGAGGTGAGCCGCGGTCGGCTTCAGCCGATCAATCGATCCGGGGATCGATTGAAGCGCGCCAACGGGCCGGCAGCCCCCGCAGCGGGCGGCTCAGCCGAACAGGCCGGCGCCCTTGGGCGGTTCGGCGCCGCGGTGCACGTGGGCGCCGAGGATGAGGCCGAGTCCGAACAGCACGGTCATCATCACCGAGCCGCCATAGGAGATGATGGGAAGCGGCACGCCGACCACGGGCAGTAGCCCCGTCACCATGCCGACATTAATGAAGACGTAGAGCGCAAACGTCGTCGCCACGCCCATCACCGTCAGGCGCAGGAAGGTCGACCGGCATGAGGCTGCGATAAGGACGCAATTGGCCAGAACCAGCGCGTAAAGGCCCAGCACGAACAGACCGCCGACGAAGCCGAACTCCTCGCCCAGCATGGTGAAGATGAAATCGGTCTGCTTTTCCGGCAGGAAGTTCAGGTGCGCCTGGCTGCCTTGCATATACCCCTTGCCGGTGGCGCCGCCCGAGCCCAGCGCGATCTTCGACTGCAGGATCTGATAGCCCTCGCCCATGGGATCGGCTTCTGGGTCGAGGAAGGTGCGGATGCGCGCCAGCTGATAGGGCGCGATGAAATACTGCAGGTAGACCCAGGCGCCGGCCAGCGCGAAGCCGAGCGCGCCCAGGATCACCTTGAACGACAACCCCGCCATGAAGACGATCGCCGCGCCCGTGGCGGCCAGAAGCACCGAGGTGCCAAGGTCGGGTTGCATGACGATCAGCGCCATGGGCGCGCCGATCATGGCGGCCGGGATCATCAGCCCGCCAAGACTGGAGACCCGTTCCTCGGGCAGGTCGTGATAATAGCGGGCCAGCGCGAGCACGAGCGCCACCTTCATCAGCTCGGAAGGCTGCAGGCGGATCGGGCCGAGATCGAGCCAGCGCTGCGCGCCCATGGCGGTGACGCCGAACAGCTCCACCCCGACCAGCAGGATCAGCGCGCCGAAATAGGCCGGATAGGCGACCCCCATCCAGAAGCGCGGCGGGAACAGCGCCACCACGATCATCGCCATGAGCCCGACGGTGAAGCGCAGGGCGTGGCGCGAGGCGTACGGATCCCAGGCCCCGCCTTCCACCGAGTAAAGCATGCCGACGCCGATGCCGCCGATCAGAAGGATCAGCAGCACGAACGCCCAGTTGACCTCGAACAGCTTCTCGCGAAACCCGCGCGGAACCGATTGCGTGAACACCGCCATCGCTCAGCCCTCTCCGGCGTCGTTGGCGGGGCGCACCTCGGCGATGGGCCCGACCGGCCGGGACGCCGGATCGCGCGCCACCAGATCGCGCAGGATGTCGCGCGCCGGCCGTGCGGCCGCGGTGGATCCGCCGCCGCCGTGCTCGACCACCACCGCGACGGCGTAGCGCGGCGCCGCGGCCGGGGCGTAGCCGATGAACAGGCCGTGATTGCGCAAGCGCCAGGGCAGGTCCTCCTGATCACGCACGCCGGCCGCGCGCTCCTCGGCGGAGATGGAATAGACCTGGGCGGTGCCGGTCTTGCCGCACATCTCGACGCCTTCGATGCCGAGCCCGCGCCCGGCGTCCAGCGTCCAGTAGGACGTGCCGCCCGGCTCGTGCACGACGGCGCGCAGGGCCTGATGCACCCGCTCGCGCACGGCCGGGTCGAAGCCGAGATCTTCAAAGCTCACCTCAAGCCCGCGCGGAAACAGGGTCGGCGTCACCGCCCTTCCGGTGGCCACGCGCGCGGTCATCACCGCCAGCTGCAGCGGAGACACCAGAAGATCGCCCTGCCCGATACCGACATTGTACATGTCCCCGGTGGTCCACGGCGCGCCGCGTCGCGCCCGCTTCCAGGCCGGGCTCGGCACCAGGCCCTCGGCGCGCCGGGGGATGGACAGGCCGATATCGAACAGCTGGCCCATGCCGCACTGGATCGCCATCTCGCGCCAGCGCTCGATGCCCAGGCGCGCGGCGGCCTCGTAGAAATAGATGTCGCAGCTGGTCTTCACCGCGTCGTGATAGTTCACATGGCCGTGGCCTTCGCGCCGCCAGCAGTGGTAGGTGCGATTGCCCAGCCGGATGGAGCCGCCGCAGAAGACCCGCTCCTCGGGGTCGAACGCGCCATCCTGCAGCGCCGCGAGCGCGACCATGCCCTTCACCGTGGAGGCCGGCGCGTAGAGCCCCGTCGTCGCCTTGTTGAACAATGGCCGGTAGGGGTTCGTGTTCAGCGCGTCGAAATCGTCCTGGCCGATGCCCAGGACGAAGGCGTTGGGATCGAAGCTCGGAGAGGAGACCAGCGCGAGGATTTCGCCATTGGTCACGTCGATGGCCACCGCCGCGGCGGCCTCGCCGTCGAGCGCCTCCATGGCGGCGCGCTGGGCGCGCAGATCCACCGTCAGGCGCACGTCGCGTCCGGGCACGGCGGGGACCGACTGGCCGTGAAGCTCTCGGATCACGCGGCCGAAGGCGTTCACCTCGACTTTGAGCTGGCCGGCCTCGCCGCGCAGCGTGTCCTCGGCGTAAGCCTCCACGCCCGCGCGTCCGATCCGGAAGCCGGGGTGCACCAGGAGCGGGTCGTCCTCGGCCTGATTGGCCGGCGCGGACTGCACATAACCGGTCACATGGGCGAAGGCCTGGGGGTGGGGATAGGTGCGCACCTCGCCCACATCCGGGGTGATGCCCGACAGCTCGGGCAGGTGCAGATTGATCCGGGTGAAGGTCTCCCAGTCGAGATCTTCTGCAATGGTGACGGGCTGGAAGCGCGGCGAGCGCTGGATTTCACGCACCAGACGGTCGATGTGCGCCTCGCTCATGGGCATGAAGCGCGACAGCCGCTCCAGCGCGGCGCGCGGATCGCCGGCCTGCTCGGGCACGATCATCAGACGATAGCTGTCGCGGTTCTCCGCGATGGGCTGGTCGAACCGGTCGAGAAGCCGGCCGCGGGTGGGCGGCTGCAGGCGGTAATTGAATTGATTGTCGTCGGACAGGGTGCGGTAGCGCTCCTGCTCGAGGATCTGCAGCGAATACAGGCGCGCGCCGAGCCCGCCGAACACGGCCGCGCCCGCGACGCCCATCAAAAGGGCGCGCCGGTTGAACCGGGCCTGGCTTTCCTGCTTGTCGCGCTGCATCGCGCCTCGCTGTCGCTGTACCCACTCGCCCGATATTGGCCCGCGCGCCGTTAAGAAAACGCCGAGCGTTCCTTTCGCCGGGCGAAGACCCAGGCGAACACCGGAAACAGAAGGATGGTGAGCAATCCCTCGCTAATCAACGCTCCAACCGCGGCCGGGGCGCCGATGGCTGCGCTTCCCGCGCCCCAGGCGGCGAAAAACGCGAGCCCGGCGAGCGCGGCGAAGCGCGCTGCGAGCGGGCCCACATCGCCGCCCGATCCGTCCGCCACGCGGTCGCGCGCCACCGTGAAGGCGGCGAGATAGGCGATCGCCCACACGCCGAGCGGGGCGCCGATCATCAGATCCTGCAACAGTCCGACGATGAACAGCACCGGCGGGGAAACGAACCAGGGCCGCCGCAGCGACCAGATGAACAGCGCGATGAGCGGGAAGTTGACGAGCACCGGGGCGGCCGCTGCAGCCCGGCCGAGCACCGCATAGGCCAGAAGCGCGACGAGAACGCTCAGCGAGAACGCGACGAGCCCCGGCCAGACCGGACGACTATCGAGCGGCGCGCGCATCAGCGGCCCTCCTCCGCGGACGGCGCCGTCTCGCCGGTCCGCGGCGCCGGAGGGACGATGGTGGGATCGGGATCGGGATCGGGATCGGGATCTGGATCGGTCCCGGTCGGCGCGTCGCCCGCGCCGGCCAGCGGGACCTGCCCCTCCTCCAGCGCCGAACCGGGCGCGTCGACCGGGTCGAACGGCCAGATCCACACCAGATCGATGGGCGCGGCGCGCGAATACAGCGCCACGCGCCAGCGCCCGTCACGGTCGCGCACCGCCTCGCCCACGGGCAGGCCGCGCGGCATCACATTATCGTCGCCGGAGGTGACGACGCGGTCGCCCTCCGCGAGGTCGGGATCGCGGCCGAGATAATCGAGCCGGGGAAAATCGGTGTTGTCGCCGACCAGCAGCGCGCGCGCGTTGGAGCGATCGCTCATCACCGCGACGCGGCTGTTGAAGTCGGTGAGCAGGAGGATGCGCGAGCTGCGCGCGCCCACGTCCACCGTTCGCCCGATTAATCCGTAAATGTTCACCGCCGGATAGCCCGGCTCCACGCCTTGCTCGCGGCCGGCGGCGACCAGGCGCGAGCGCACGAAGTCGGTGGACTGGTCGGCCACCGTCCAGGCGGAGATGCGCGCGCCGACATCGGGGCCGTGCACGTTGAGCATGTCTTCATAGCGCCGGTTGCGCTCCTGCAAGGACAGCGCGACGTCGCGCCAGGCGCGCAGCTCGGCGGCCTGCAGGCGAAGCGTGCGATTTTCTTCGGCGAGCTCCATCTGGCGGCGCCACCACGGGCCCATGTTTTCCAGCCCGCGAAGGGGCTGGCCGGCGAGCGCAAGCAGGGGAAGGACCGCATCGTTGAAGCCGGCGCGCGCCTCGCTCAACGGTTCGATGCGGCTATCGGGCCGGTCAAGCCAGAGCAAAATCGCGGCGATCAGCACGCAGATCCCGGTCAGCGGCCAGGGAAAGCGTACGCCGTCGTCCGAATGTCGGCGCCCTGGTCGTATGGCCACGGTCGCGCGTTCCTCCTAAGGCGCGGCCTAGACCGCTTCGGCCAGGATCGGCCGCCACATGCGCAGATTCTCCACCGCCTTGCCGCAGCCCAGCACCACGCAGGACAGCGGCTCGTCGGCCAGGCTCACCGGAAGCCCGGTGCGGTCGCGCAGCTCGGTGTCGAGATTGCGCAGAAGCGCCCCGCCGCCGGTGAGCACGATGCCCTTGTCGACGATGTCCGCGGCCAGTTCCGGCGGGGTGGCCTCCAGGGCCTGCTTGACCGCTTCGACGATCTGCTCGACCGGCTCCGACAGCGCATCGGCGATCATCGCCTCGGTGACCACGATCTCGCGCGGGACCCCGTTCATCAGGTCACGCCCCTTGATCTCCAGGGTCAGCCCCTCGCCCTTGGGCGGCGGCGTGGCCGAGCCGATCTCCTTCTTGATGCGCTCGGCGCTGGTTTCACCGATCAGAAGGTTCGCCGAGCGGCGGATATAGTTGATGATCGCCTCGTCCATCTTGTCGCCGCCGACGCGCACGGAGCGCGAATACACGATGCCTGACAGGCTCATGACGGCGACCTCGGTGGTGCCGCCGCCGATGTCGACGATCATCGAGCCGGTGGGCTCGTCGATGGGCAGACCGGCGCCGACCGCGGCGGCCATGGGCTCGTCGATGAGATAGACCTTGCGCGCACCGGCGTGGGCGGCGCTTTCGTGGATCGCACGGCGCTCCACCGCCGTGGCGCCCGACGGCACGCAGATCACCACTTGCGGGCTGACGAAGGTCTGGCGGTTATGCACCTTGCGGATGAAGTGCTTGATCATCTCTTCGGCGACGTCGAAATCGGCGATGACGCCGTCGCGCATGGGACGGATCGCCTCGACATTACCGGGGGTCTTGCCGAGCATCAGCTTGGCTTCCGCGCCCACCGCCTGGACGTGCTTGCGGCCCTTCTCCACCTTGAAGGCCACGACGGAGGGCTCGTTGAGGACGACGCCGCGCCCCTTCACGTAAACAAGCGTGTTCGCCGTGCCCAGGTCGATGGCGATGTCAGCAGAAAGAAGCCCGAACACGCTTGAGAACATGCGCTTTCCCGTTTCATGCGGCCGCCCGCCGGCGACTCACGTCCCAGCGGGATTTAATTTTCAAGTGTGTTCCTTGTGCGACGGCGCGGGCTCGATTGCAAGCCGCGCGCCCTCTCCACGCTCAGCGTGATCGCCCTGTTCGTCAGCCGCCTCAGCCGGCTCCGGCGCCACCGGTCCGTCATCACTGCGCAAAAGCCTGCGAGCGTAGAGCATGAAGCCGATCCAGGCGGCCGCCGCGGCCGCCAGCGCCAGCGCGGCGACGACCCCGCCGCCGGCGAACAGCGCCATGAGCGAACCGCCGAAAAACGCGATGATGGCGGTCTTGGGAATCACCCCGACGCCGAGCCCGGCCACGAAGGGCAGATAGCCCATGCGCGAGACGCCGGCGGCCATGTTGACCACGATGAACGGGGCGCTGGGCACGATGCGCACGATCAGGCTCGCCCAGAACCCGTTCTTGCCCACGAAGGCGGAGATGCGATTGACTGTTTTGCCGCCGTAGCGTCGCACCGTGTCGGCGCCGAGAAACCGGCCGAGCCAGAAATTGACGCTCGCCGAGATCACGGTGGCGACCCAGGAATAGGCGAAGCCGAGGACCGGGCCGAACGCGAACACCGCCGCGCCGATCAGCGCGAACTGAGGCGCGCCGACAAAGGCCAGGGCGGTGAACAGGGCGATGGTGACGGGCAGCGCGTACCACTCGCTGGAGACGCTGGAGAACCAGTCGCGCACCGAGCTCGGCTCGATGTCGAGCACGAAGCGCCCGATGACGAAGACCGCAGCCACCAGCGCGAACAGGGCGAGCGTGATCCACACCGCCCGAACGGCGCGCGAATCAAGCCGGGTGATGAAACGAAGAAAGGCGTCCATGGGCTCGTAAATCTTCAAATCCGACATGTCGCCCGGAGCAATTTCCGGGCCGCAGGCCGCGGGCATTAGCCCTCTGATTGCGGCGGTTGTTCGGCGCGCCGGCGCGATGCGCCGCGCATGGTGTTTCCAGCGCTCTCAAGGGGATGATCGCCCGCCCGCGCGCGCATGTCGAGCAGGCGGGCGCGGCCGTTCTCATAATCGGCCACCCAGCGCCGGGCGAAATCGCCCGCGGTGACGTCCTTCACAATGGCCTCAAAGACCGGTCGCACCGCCTCGCGGATCGGGCCCTCCACCTCGTGCGCGCCGAATTCGGCGGTGTCGGAGATCGCGGCGTACATGCCGTGAATCCCGCGCTCATGGATCAGTTCGGCGATGTATTTCAGTTCGTGGACCGTATCGATATAGGCCATTTCCGGGCTGATCCCGGCGGCTGTGAGCTGTTCGTAGCCTTCGCGGGCGAGCGCGCACATGCCGCCCACCAGCACCGCCTGTTCTCCGAGGATGTCGGCCAGCGCCTCTTCGGCGAAACTGGTCTCGTGCACGCCGGCGCGCGCGCATCCAAGGGCTTTGAGATAGGCGGTCGCGATCGCGCCCGCCGCACCGGTGGCGTCACGGTGCACGGCGTAGAAGCCGACCAGCCCGGCGCCCTTTTCATAGGCGGTGCGCACCGCCCCGCCCGGCCCCTTGGCCGCGGCGAGCACCACGTCGAAGCCTTCGGGCGGATCGACCAGCCCGTAATCGACCGAAAAGCCGTGACAGAACATCAGGCACTGACCCGCCCGGGCGTTCGGGGCGAGCCGGGTCTCCCAGATCTCCTTATGCGCTTCATCGGCGGCGAGGATGGAGAGCACGTCGGCGCGCCGTGCGGCGTCTTCCAGGCTCACCACCTCGAACCCGTCGGCTTCGGCCTTGGATCGCGAGCCCGAGCCGTCACGCAGGGCGACGAGCACGCCCTCGACACCGGAGTCGCGCAGATTCAGCGCATGGGAGCGGCCGTGATTGCCGTAGCCGATCAACGCCACCGTACGCGTCAGGATCGGCTGAAGATCGATGTCGGCCTCGTAAAGCGGCATCACGGCGCTCCGAAATGAGAGGACAGAAGGCGCGCAAGCTCTTCGCGCTGCCCCTCCGGGTCAAGGCTTTCGATGCGCGGCCAGTCCGGGTGCTGGTTTGAAAACCAGGTGTATTGCCGTTTTGCGTAGCGGCGCGTGTCCCGCTTGGCCGTCTCAACCGCGGCGTTGAGACCGGTTTCGCCGGCCAGGTGCGCCAGAAGCGGCGGCAGGCCCACCGCCTTCATCGCCGGCAGGGCGGGATCAAGACCGCGCGCCGCGACGGCGCGCGCCTCATCCAGCGCGCCGGCGGCCACCATGGTGTCGAAGCGCGCTTCGATGCGCTCATAGAGCAGGGCGCGCGGCGGCCGGACCACCACGCCGCGCCAGCGCGCCGGGTCGATCAGCGGCCGGGTCTGGCGCTGAAGCTCGGACAGCGCCTCGCCGCTCGCCCGCTTCACCGCGATGATGCGCATGAGCCGCTGGGGGTCGAGCGCCTTCGCCGCCGCTTCCCGGTCAGCGGCCTCGGCTTCGGCGCGCAGAGCGTCGATTCCGCCGGTCTCGTAGAGCGCCTCCACTTGCGCGGCGACATCGGCCGGGATGTCCGGAGCCGGCGCGAGACCTTCGGTGAGCGCCTTGAAATAAAGCCCCGTTCCGCCGACCAGAACCGCGCGCTTGCCGCGCCCGGTGATGTCGGCGACGGCCTCCATCGCCAGCCGCGACCACCGCCCCACCGAGCAGCGCTCGGCCGGGTCCAGCGCGCCGAACAAATGATGCGGCGCGGCGGCGCGCTCATCGCTGTTCGGCGCCGCGGCGATCACATCGAGGCCGGCGTAGACCTGCATGGAGTCCGCGTTGACGATCTCACCGTCCAGCAACCGCGCCGCATGAAGCGACAGCGCCGTCTTGCCGCTGGCGGTCGGCCCGGCGAGCAGGAGCATGTCAGGGGACATGGCGTTTTTCTTCCTCCCCTTGGCGGAAAGGGTGGTCGCGCGGAAAGGCGCGGTCGGGCGGCGTGACGCCGCGCTTGCACGCTTTGATGAGTTTTCCCCGCCACCCTCCTCGCTCCGGATCTTCGACCCCGAACGCCTCCCCCATCAAGGGGGAGCACAGATGCGCTGCGGCGTCTGTCTCTCTCCCCTTGATGGGGAGGGTGGGCCGAGGCGAAGCCTCGGGCCGGGCGGGGCGGGGCTGCGTACGCACCCTCAGACGGCCATGCGCGCCTAACCCTGCAGCGTCTCCAGCACGATCTGGCCCTGGCGGTTGAGGCTGAACAGCACCGGACGGTCGCCGGCCTGTTCGACAAGATCGTAAGCCGCCTCGACGGTCTCCACACGTGTCCAGGAAATCTCCTCCACCACGTCGCCGGGGCGCACCTTGCCCGCGGCGTCGCCGGCCGGATCGACATCGGTGACCACCAGGCCTTCCGCGGTGGGATGAATGCGGAAGCGCCGGCGCAGCGTGTCGGAAATTGGTTCCAGCGTCATGCCGAACAAGGTGTCCTGGCCGGCCGGCGGGGACGGCGCGTCATCCGCGTCCGCGCTCGCTGGCGCACGCGCCGCGCCGCCTTCGTCCAGGCGTTCCACCGTGACCGTCAGCGCGACCGGGGCGCCGCGGCGGAACACCTCCACGGCCACCTCGCGGCCCGGCGCGGTGTCGGCGACGATGCGCGGCAAGGCGCGGTCGTCGGCCACCGCCCGGCCGTCAAAAGCGAGCACCACGTCACCGGTTTCAAACCCGGCGTCCGCCGCAGGGCCGTCCGGATCGATGCGGGTGATCACCGCCCCGCGCGCTTCGGCGAGGCCCATGGCTTCAGCCATTTCCGAGGTCACCGGCTGCACGTTGACGCCGAGCCAGCCGCGGCGGGTCTCGCCGAACTCGATGAGCTGGGCGATGACCGGTTCGGCCACCGCGCTGGGCACCGAGAACGAAATGCCGACGCTCGCGCCCGTGGGCGAGAAAATGGCTGTGTTCACCCCGACCACGTCGCCGGCCATGTTGAACAGCGGGCCGCCGGAATTGCCGCGATTGATCGCCACGTCGCTTTGCAGATAGTCGTCATAGCGCCCGCCGATCTCGCGGCCTCGCGCGCTGATCACGCCGGCCGACAGCGAACCTCCGAGCCCGAACGGGTTGCCGATGGCGACCACCCAGTCGCCGACGCGCGCCGCATCGCTATCGCCCCAGTCCACAAAGGGAAAGCCCTCGCCCGCATCCACCTGGAGCACGGCCAGATCGGTGGCCGGGTCGCGCCCGATGATCTCGGCGGGCAGGACCCGGCCGTCCTGAAGCACCACCTCCACCTCGTCGGCGTCCTCGATGACGTGGTTGTTGGTCACCACAACGCCGTCGGGATCGATGACGAAGCCCGAGCCCAACGAGCGGGCCATGCGCGGGCCTTCGCCCAGAAGATCGTTGAAGCGCTCCAGCGGCGAGCCGGGCGGGAAGACCGGCATGCCGCCCTCTTCGCCGAGCCGCTGGGCGGTGGCGATATTGACCACAGCCGGGCTCAGCCGGTCGTTGAGGTCGGCGAACCCTTCATTGGGCTGTGCGGACGCAAGCGGGGCCGCAGCCGCGATCAGAATGAGGGCGCTGAGACCGGCGAGAAGGCGCATGGGCGGCTCCGGACACGTCGAATGAGCAATTACCGACTCTCTAACACGCCCGCGCCGCGCTCCGCCACGGCGGGGATGCGTTTCAGCCCTGCGCAAGAGCCACCAGCATCACGCCGAGCGCCAGCGCGGCCAGGCCCGCCACACGAAGACGGCCGGGCTCGGAGAGCCCGGCCGCCGCCGCGATGCGTTTCATCAGGCCCGGCGCGGCGGCGTAGAGCGCACCCTCAAGGGCGAGCGCCACGCCGAGGCCGAGCAGAAGCGTTTCGGCCACGACCTAGTTCTGACCGCCGCGCTCGCTGCGGAAGTACTGGAAGAACTCGCTGTCGGGCGGCACCACGATGGGCGTGCCGTCGCGCAGCGCGTTTTCATAGGCGATCATGGACCGGTAGAACTGGAAGAACTCCTCGTCCTGACCATAGGCCTGGGCGTAGATCCGGTTCCGCTGCGCATCGCCTTCACCGCGGATGCGGTCGGCTTCGGCGCGGGCGTTGGCCAGGATCACGGTCGCTTGGCGATCGGCCGCAGCGCGAATTTCGCGGGCGCGTTCCTCGCCCACGGCGCGGATGCGCGAGGCTTCCTGCTCCCGCTCCGAGCGCATGCGCTGGAACACCCGCTCCTCCACCTCGTCGGGAAGGTCGGCGCGCAGGATGCGCACATCGATGACTTCCACACCGAGATCAGCACGGGTGGTGGCCGCGTCGACGCTGGCCTCCACCCGGTCCATCAGCTCGGCGCGCTGGCCGGAGATGACGTCCTGTGAGGGAGTGGAGCCCACCACCGCGCGCAGCGCGTTCTCCATGATGGTGGACAGGCGCGCCCGGGCGCCCTCCTCGGTGCGCACCGTCTGGAAAAAGCGCAGCGGGTTGACGACCCGGTAGCGCAGGAAGGCGTCCACCTCGAGCCGCTCCTGGTCGCCGGCCTGCAGTTGCTGCGGGCGCATGTCGAACTCCACATTGCGGCGGTCGAAATAGAGCACGTCCTCCCAGGGCAGCTTCAGGTGCAGGCCCGGATCGTCGTCGCCGATCTCGTTGGTGACGCGCACCGGATCGCCGAAGCGCAGCACTAGGGCCGACTGGGTTTCGCTCACCGTGTAGGTGGCGGTGGCGAAGGCGATGACGGCGGCTCCGACAAGCACGCCGATGATGATGGTGAGAACTTTCACGATTTAGCCTCCCTGACCCGAACCGGCCGCTTCGGAGCGCAGCCCGCGGCCCGCCCCGAGCCGGTCCAGCGGCAGATAGGGCACGGCCCCGTTGCCTTGCTGATCCAGAATGATGAGCTCAGAGCGTCCCAGCACGCGCTCCATCGTCTCCAGGAACATCCGCCGCCGCGTCACGTCGGGCGCCTCGGCGTATTCCTGGTAAATCGAGGTGAAGCGGTCGGCCTGACCTTCAGCCTCGGCGACAACCTGATCGCGGTAACCGCGGGATTCCTCAAGCAAGCGCACCGCGTCGCCGCGCGCCTCGGGAACGATCCGGTTGGCGTAGCTGGTGGCCTGCAGCGCGTTGCGTTCGGCGTCCTGCTCGGCGCTGATCACGTCCTGGAAGGCCGCGATCACGTCTCCGGGCGGAGCCGCTTCCTGCAGCTGTACGCCGACGATCCGCACACCCGCAGCATAGAGATCGAGGGTCGACTGCAGGATCTCCTCGGCGCGCTGGGCGACTTCGCCCCGGCCGGCGCCGATGATCGGCTGGAGATCGGACGTGCCGACCACCTCGCGCATGGCGCTTTCGGCCACCGTCCGGACCATCTGTTCCTGTTCGCGCACATTGAACAGGTAGTCGCGCACATTGGCGGGGTCGACCTGCCACTGCACGGTGAAGCTGATATCGACGATGTTCTCGTCCCGCGTCACCATAAGCGCTTCCTGGGGCGTATTGCCGAGCGATTCAGAGCGGATATTGGTCACGTCTTCGATTATCACGCGCTCAATCGGATAAGGCAGCTTGAATCGCAGGCCCGCTGCGGTGGTGCGGCTGTATTCGCCGAACCGCAGCACGACGCCGGCTTCGCCCGGCCCCACCTGGTACCAGCCCGAGCCCGGCCAGGCGATCCACAGCGCCGCGATGATCAGCGCGGCCAGCCCGAGCGCGCTTCCGCCGCCCTTGCCGCCGCCGCCGGAGCCGCCGCCCGAGCCCTTTCCGCCGAACACGCCGTTCAGCCAGGACTGGACGCGCTTGATCAGCTGCTCCAGATCGGGCTCTTTGCCCGGTCCGCCGCCGCCGGGGCGGCGCGGGCCGTTGCCCCAGGGGTTGTTGTTGTTTCCGCCGCCGCCGGAGCCCCACGGGCCCCCACCGCCAGAATTATCGTTCCAGGGCATGTATCTCCCCGCTCCTGCAATGGATATGCGCTTGCTGCGCGTCGGTGACGTATGTGGCGGGTTGAGCGCCCCGGTTCAAGTAAAACCGGAGCCAGCGCGGCGCGGCGTCTCACCTCGGCAGGGTCGGCAGCCGCCTCAGGCTGCGCGCCGCCGCTCCAGCAGCCGAACGGTGAAACCCGCGTCGTCGCCCTCTCCGGGCTCGACGCGCTCGGCGCTCACCTCGCGCCATTCCGCCGGAGCAAGCGCGGGAAACACCGCGTCGCCCTCCGGCTCCAGGTCGACTTCGGTGAGATAGATGCGGTCGACACGCGGCAGCATGTCGGCGTAAAGCCGCGCCCCGCCGATGAGGCAGATTTCTCCCGCTCCGCATTCGGCGGCGGCCGCCGCGCCGGCGTCGAGGGCGGCTTCGATGCTGGAGACGATCTGGGCGCCGCTCGCCGCGCTCATGGTCCGGCTGACGATGATGTTCGCCCGGCCCGGAAGCGGCTTTCGCGGCAGGCTCTGCCAGGTCTTGCGGCCCATGATCACCGGCTTGCCCAGTGT
>JBKHAZ010000201.1:0-5199 GCA_046542605.1 Oceanicaulis sp.
AGCGCCCGCGCGACTTGATCGGCCGGTAGTTCCCGCGCAGGAAGCTTCGCGCCGCCCGCAGCTTCCCCGCCGACACGCTCGCCTCGGCCCTGGCCGAATGGCCGCGCGATTTCGTGCACACCACCCCGCCAAGCGTCCTGTCGATCTCCCAGCTCAATGAATCAGGCTGCGCCTATTCGCTCGAAGAGATCGAGACGCTGGCCGGTCTCGCCCATGACGCCGGGCTTCTGGTGCATATGGACGGGGCGCGCTTCGCCAACGCGCTGGCGCGCCTCAATTGTTCGCCCGCGCAGATGACCTGGAAGGCCGGCGTCGACGCGCTGTGCCTGGGCGCCACGAAGAACGGCGCGCTCGCGGCTGAGGCCGTGGTGCTCTTTCCTTCCGTCATGGAGCGCTTTCCCGCCTTGCAGGCGCGCCAGAAGCGCGCCGGGCACATGCTGCCGAAAATGCGCTATGTGGCCGCCCAGATGGACGCCTGGCTGAAAGACGGGCTGTGGCTCGATCTGGCGCGCCGCGCCAACGCCGCCGGCGGCAAGCTCGCGGCGGGTCTCGATGCGAGTCCCGGCGCCGGCCTCGCCCACCCCTGTCACGGCAATGAAGTGTTCGCTCGGCTTGATCCCGCCCTTGCGGACCGGCTGCGCGAGGCCGGCGCGGGCTTTTACGGCTGGCCCGACGGCTCGGCGCGCTTCGTGGCGAGCTGGTGCACGCGCGATGACGAGGTGGACGCGGTGCTCGGCGCGGCGCGCGGTTAGACCCGGACGCGGCGCAGACGTGTTATACCAGGCGAACCTCAAGCGGAGCCGTCCATGATGCGTCCGATCCTTCTCGCCCTGCCTTTGCTCGCCCTGCCTCTGCTCGCCCTGACCGCCTGCGTGCTGCCGCCCGACCGGCTGGCCGGCGACGACCCTCCGCCGGTCGTCGACCGGGTCGATCTGGAGCGCTATGCCGGGCGCTGGTTCGAGATCGCGCGCTATGACGTGAGCTTTCAGGAAGGCTGCGAGGGCGTCACCGCCCAGTACCGCCCCCTGCCCGACGGCGAGATCGAAGTGATCAACGCGTGCCGCAAGGGCGGGCTCGAGGGCGCGCTGGACACCGTGACCGGCCGGGCGCGAGTCGTGGACGGCTCCAATGGCGCCAAGCTGAAGGTGAGCTTCTTCGGCCCGTTCTTCTTCGGCGATTACTGGGTGATCGATCTGGCGGACGATTACAGCTGGGCGGTGGTTTCCGAACCGCGCGGCCGGTTTCTCTGGATCCTGTCGCGGACGCCGCAAATGGAGGAAGCGGTGCTGGCCGACCGGCTCACATGGCTGTCCGGGCAAGGGTTTGAAACCGACGCTTTGCGCATGACGCGCCAGTGGGACGGCCTGGAGGCCGCACCGCCGCCGGTGGAGGGCTGAATCCGGCCCCTAATCGCGCTCCCAGGGAAAGGCCACCCACAGCCCCGCGGGCGTCTCACGCGCCGCGATCGCGCCGGAACGCCCCCCGGTCTTGTCCACAAGCGCGCCGATCACCGCGCCGGGATAGCGCGCGCGCACCGCCTCCAGCGTCCGCCCCGTGTCGATGATATCGTCGATGACGATCGCCGCCGTGTCCGGCGCCGGTCCGTAGGGAACAAGCGCACCCTGCGTTCCGTCCGGGCCGTCCGCGTAGGACATCAGCCCCAGCGCGGCGACCTTTCGCACGCCGAGACGATGGGCCACCAGCGCGGCCGGGATCAGTCCGCCGCGCGACACGCCCACGAGCACGGCGTCGGGCCCGAAGGGGCCGTGCTTCGCCGCGATGTCTTCGGCGAGCCGTCCGGCCATCGCCTCGACATCGCTCCAGTCAAGCTTCAGCATCGCGCTCCCCCATCAAAGCGTGCTTCATGCCATGCTCCGCCACGGCGCGTCGAGTGCGGGCCTGATGATCGCCGCAGCGAATCCCGCCCGGGCGGCGCGTGCAACCGATCCGCCCGGCTCCGGCGGCCTTCGGGACAAGTCGTGCGGTGAGCCGCCGCTGCTCTGGCCGGGGAGACCTGTCGTAAAACTCGATCTGAAGCAGGGAATGGAGCGGGTGATCGGAATCGAACCGACATATGCAGCTTGGAAGGCTGCCGTTCTACCATTGAACTACACCCGCGCAGCCTTTTGGCGGCGAAGAGGATCAGATAACCGGGCGGGGCGGTGTTTGTCGAGGCGCAAGGCGCAGTGACCGCACGCCCGCGAACCGCCGCGCGCTTGCGGCGCGGCTTGGAGCGACGCCTGCTGCGGCCATGGCCGACGACGTGTGCAACGAAACCGCCGCCCGGCAAGGTGAGCGCGCAAATGGCGCGCCCGGCCGAGCGGGGCGAGTTTGATCGGAAAGATGGTGGAGCTGGACGAAGCAAGTTCGAACCGGAACGGTTCGCAAGGACGACCGTCCGCCCGCAGCGTCAGCGAGGACCGACCGAGCGGACGCGAATGAGGACCGGGAAAGATGGTGGAGGGGGCTGGATTCGAACCAGCGTACGCCGAAGCGGGCAGATTTACAGTCTGCTGGATTTAACCACTCTCCCACCCCTCCACAGGGTCGATCGGTCCGATCGCGGCGCGGGATCGACATGGATCAAAACGCCGGGTCCGCATCCAGGGATGGAGCCGCCGTCAACGCCCGTTGCACCAGTGCGCTGAAGGCTTTAACGAGGCTGCTCCCCGATTTGGAGCGCGGACTATAGTCATGGCCCCCTCACGGCGCAACACCGCTCGCAAGCCACATGCAGCCCGCCCTGCACACGGGCGCGGAAAGCCTTCACGCAAAGGCGGATCGGCCCCTGACGAGGGGTGGATCTGGGGGCGGCACGCCGTGCTGGCAGCGCTGGCGAACCCGCGCCGGGAGGTGCTGTCTCTGCACGTCACGCGGAACGCCGCCGACGATCTTTCCGACGCCGATCTCAAGCGCGCCAGCCTCGAGCCGCCCCATGAAATCGCCTCACGTCTTCCCGAGGGCGCGGTGCATCAGGGGTTTGCGGCAAAGGCGAAGGCGCTCAGGCCGGAATCGCTCAACGCCGTGAGCGAGCCGACGCATGGCCTTCTGGTGGTGCTCGACCAGATCACCGACCCTCAGAATGTCGGAGCGATTTTCCGCTCCGCCGCGGCGTTCGGGGCGCGCGCGGTGATCATGCAGGACAGAAAGTCACCGCCAATTTTCGGCGCGCTTTGCAAGACGGCGGTGGGCTGTGCGGAGACCGTGCCCTTTGTCCAGGTGACCAATATCGCCGATACGCTGATTGATTTCGCCAAGGCCGGCCGGTTCTGCGTCGGGCTCGCGGGCGAGGCGGACACCGCGCTCGGCGACGCGATCGGCGCAAACGCCGGGCCGGGTCTGGTTCTGGTGCTGGGGGCCGAAGGCGAAGGGCTGCGCCCGCGCGTTGCGGAGCATTGCGACGTGCTCGCACGCATCCCTATGGGCGCGAAAGCGGAAAGCCTCAACGTCTCGGCCGCGGCGGCCGTGGCGCTTTACGAGTGTTCGCGCCACGACCCGCGAATTCGGTGAAGCCTAACCACCGATATGAAGATCATCCGCGCCGGAGCGGTTGACGTCCACCTCGCCCTCGACCACCCCCAGGCGCACCGCCCCGCCATGGACGCGGACACGCGGGTTTACCGCAACGCCCCCGAACCGGATTTCACCCGAGCCGCCGGAGGCCGCCTCGAAGGGGTCCGCGCGGCCCTCGGCGATGCGGATATCGCCCGAACCCGACACGCGCGCTTCGAAGGCGCCGTCCACACGCTCGCCGTCAATATCGCCGGATCCCGAGATCGAGGCGTCGAACCCGCCCGCGCGCTCAAAGCCGAGTTCGCCGGACCCGGAGATACGTGCGCGTACACCTTGCGGCGCAGCCGCGATCCGGACTTCAGCTGAACCGCTGGCGTCGAGCGCGAGCCGGGCGACATCACCCAGCACCACATCGCCCGAACCGGAAATATCAAGCTCGGCCGGTCCAAAGACGTCGCCGCCCTCGATATCGCCGGAGCCGGACACCGAAGCGTCGAGGCCGGCCGCGGAGGCGAAGGCCACGCCGCCGGAGCCGGAGATGCTCAGCCGGACCTGACCGGAGACCGGGCCCATGGAGATGTCGCCCCCGCCAGAGACCCCGACGCGCGCGTCGCCGTCCACCGAAACGATGTCGAATTCACCGCAAGCGCTGATCTCTAGGTTTACTTCGCCCAGCGCGCCGGCCTGCCCGAAGACGATGGAGTCCGACAGCTCGAGCCCCGCCCCGGCCGGGGCGGTGATCTCCAGCAGCGGGTATTCCTCCAGCGCGCGAAGCTCGCCGCGGCGCGGGCCGAGACGAACTTCGCCCCCCCGGTGCGACCGGCAACGCCAGTTGCGCACGTTTAGTCCGCCGTCGACGCGCAACACGCCGCCCTCCAGCTGCGTGTCCGGAGCGTGACCGGTTCCACTGCGGATTAGCGTCGCGGAGAGGCGTGCGCCTTCGACGATGCGTATCTCGCCGACGAAATTCTCGATATCGACGCCGGGGCCGGCCTGAAGCGCGGCGGCGGCGAGAAGGGCTGTGACGCTCATGGCGGGGTCTCCCAAATGACGGTCTGCATCCTTGATGCGCGCAAGGCGCTGTCTGGACGCACCCTGCGCGCGCCCACCCCTCGGCGGGATGACTGCAGCATGAATTCTTCAAAAGGCGGGTTGCAGCGCCCCCCTCTCGACACAGGCGGCGCGTCGAAGGCATCTTGGCGGCCATGAAACATCACGCGCCCCGCACCGAGCTCTCCACCCACGACGTCGTCAACCAGTCCGAGCCGCTGACCGGCGTGAACTGGTATTCCGGCGACGCCATGCTGACATCGGCCGTCGAGCGCAACGGCGGGGCGGGCCATGACGCCCATCTTTCCGCCTTCGGCGAGGCGGTGGGCTCTGAAACGGTGCAGGACCTCGCCCGCATCGCCAATGAGAACCCGCCCAAGTTCAAGCCTTTCGACCGCTTCGGCCGGCGCATCGACGAGGTGGAGTTCCACCCCGCCTATCACGCGCTCATGGAGCTGGGACTCTCGAACGGCGTCTCGGCTGCGGCCTGGCGCACCGACGCCGCGCCGCACACGCTGCATTCCGCGCTTTTGATCCTCATGGGCCAGGCCGACGCCGGGGTGTGCTGTCCGCAATCGATGACATACGCCTGCGTGCCCGCGCTCAAACACGCCGACTGGGCCGGGTCCTGGATCG
>JBKHAZ010000202.1:0-5121 GCA_046542605.1 Oceanicaulis sp.
CCACCGCGCCCACCGTTCCGGTGGGGATGGCGCGATCGTCCGGGGCGGCGGCCGGCGTGTAATAGCTCGGCGCGTCGAGCACCTTTTCCAGATCCTGTTCATAGGCGAAATGCGCCGCGCCCGCGCCGGCGAGCAGGACATGGGGCGTCGTCTCCAGCACGCGGCGCGCCGCGGTGACCGGGCTGACATAGCCTTCCAGCGCGCTCACCGCGCCGGCGTTGCGGGTGGACCCGTCCATGATCGCGGCGTCGAGTTCGTAACGCCCGGCCCGGTTCGGGCTGGCGCCCTTGCCGGCCACGAAAAGCCCGCTGGCTTCAAGCGCGCGCACCGCCTCGCACACGGCGTCCAGCGCGCTCGCCCCGCCGCAAAGCGCCGCGCGCGCCACCTCGGCCACCTGGCGCATATGGGCCATGTCAGGCTCGTAGCTGCGCTCGGCGAGCACGCCGGCGCCGCCGTGAAGCACGAAGACGGGGCGGATATCGGCCATGAAAAGCTCCTTCAGGACTCGGATTTCGCGCGCCTTATGCCGCGTTCGCCGCCGCTGCGCCACCGCAGGAACCGGCGCGCCGCGCCGCGGGTTGGCCGGAGCAGCAAGAAGGAGCGCCCCATGTCGCGCGACGATCTTCAAGGCGGCCCGCCCGCCCAGGACCAGCCCGTCCAGCCCGGCCGGGAAAGCGAGATGGATCCCAAACCCGATTACGCGCCGCGCTATCCCGGGTCCGGGCGTCTGAAAGGCAAGCGCGCCCTCATCACCGGCGCGGATTCCGGCATCGGCCGGGCGGTGGCGGTGCTGTTTGCGCGAGAGGGCGCGGACATTGCGTTCGCCTATCTTGATGAAGATGAGGATGCGCAAGAGACCAGGCGCCTGTGCGAGGCCGAGGGCGCAGAGGTTTACGCGCACAAGGGCGATCTGGGTGAGGAGAAGACCGTGCTTTCCTTTGTCCAGACCGCGATCGACAGACTGGGCGGGATCGACGTGCTGGTGAACAACGCGGGCGAACAGCACGTCCAGAGCCATGTGGAGGAGATCAGCGCAGAGCAGTTCGACCGCACCTTCAAGACCAATGTGCGCAGCTATTTCCTGATGGTCCGGCACTGCCTGCCGCATATGGACGAGGGCTGCGCCATCGTGAACACAGTCTCGGTCACCGCCTATCGCGGCATGCCGGTGCTGGTGGACTATTCCGCCTCGCGCGCCGCCACGGTGGGCCTGACGCGGGCTTTGGCCAAACAGCTCTCCAAGCGGGGCGTCCGCGTGAACGGCGTGGCGCCGGGCCCGGTCTGGACGCCTTTGATCCCGGCGAGCTTTTCGAAGGATCAGGTCGCCGGCTTCGGTGCGGGCAGCGAGATGGGCCGGCCCGGCATGCCCAACGAGATCGCCCCGAGCCATCTCTTCCTGGCCTGCGAGGACAGCTCCTTCATGACCGGCCAGGTGCTCCATCCCAATGGGGGCGCGATCGTCGGCGGGTGAGGCGTAATGCCGGAAAGCTGGTACGGGCGGTCGGACTCGAACCGACAAGGTCGTGAAACCGGGGGATTTTGAGTCCCCTGCGTCTACCAATTCCGCCACGCCCGCGTGACCGGGACTCTATGGCGCAAACGGCGCGCCGACGGAAGGGGGTGCATCACTTGAGAAAGCGGCCGGCCGGGCCTGATCGAAATTCACGCACAGTTCAGCCTGATTTGGGTTAGAATTTCCGCGCAGCCTGCGGACACGGGAGGGGCGCAGATGAAATTCATCGCTGATCTGTTCAAGCCGATCCTGACCATCCTGGTCACGGTCTTTGCAGGCGCGCTCATTGTTTCGATCGTCTGGCCGGCGGCCGATGAGGCGATCCAAAGCCAAGTACCGGCCTGGGAACGGCTCGACCCGGTGATCGAGCAGGCGCGCGCCTGGCTGGGGATTCATCAGCCTGAGGACGACGCGCCCTGGTGGCGGTTCTGGAACTGACGCCTAGGCTTTGAAGCCGGGAAACAACCGGTCGAAGGCGCCGCCTGCGCCGGCGAGATCGGTGACCGGGCCGGCCTCGGCGACCCGGCCGGTTTCGAGCACCACGGCCTCGCGCGCCCGCTCCAGCAATTTTGCGCGATGGGTGACGATCAGGACCGAGCGGCGCGGATCCTCGTCCAGCCAGGCGTCCAGCGCGTCGAGGAACTCGGCCTCGGTGTCCTCATCCAGCCCTTCGGTGGGTTCGTCCAGCAACAGCACCGGCGCATTTTTCAGGAAGGCGCGCGCCAGCGCGATCCGGCGCGCCTGCCCGCCGGAAACCAGCCCGCCCTGCTCGCCGATCCAGGTGGTGAGGCCTTCAGGCATATTGCGCACGAACTCGGCCGCGCGCGCCCGCTCCAGCGCCTTCCACAGCCGCTCCTCGTCCGCATCGGGGTCGGCCAGGCGCAGATTGGCGCGCACGGTGGTGGAGAGAAGCTCGGCGCGCTGATCGACCAGCGCGAACCGGGCGCGCACATCGGCCGCGCTCATCGCCGTGATCGGCGTTCCGCCCAGCGTGAGGCGTCCCGCCTCGGCCTCGTAGAAGCGCATCAACAGCTTGATGAGGCTCGACTTGCCCGAGCCCGAAGCGCCGACGAGCGCCAGCCGTCCGCCTTCGGGCAGGCTCAGCGACACGTCTTTCAGCGCCGGATCCTGCGCGCCGGGATAGGTGAAGGTGACCGCGAGGGCCTCCACGGCGCTTCGCACCGGCGCGGGGGACGGCGTCTCCGGCTCGCTGACGGCGGGGGCGAGGCTTGAAAGCTCGCGCAGGCGTCCGGCGGCGGTGACGGTCCGGCCGTATTGTTCGGCCGCCGTCACCAGCGGTGCGGCCGCCTCGAACAAGGCGAACGCGACGAAGCCCGCGAGCGCGGCGAGCGGGGCGGGCGCCCCGGCGAGGACGGCTGCGACGACGCCGGCCACGAAGCTCGCCGGGCCCGCCAGCGACAGCAGGGCGGCGTTCACCAGGGTCAGTCGCGCCAGCCGGCGCTGGGCGCCGATCCAGCCGCGGCTGGCCTCATCAAGGCGCGCGATCAGGCGCGCATCGCCGCCGTAGGCTTTCAACTCGGCGAGGCCTGCGGCGAGATCGCCGGCTTCGGCGCGCGCGTCCGCGGCCCGGCGCACGGCGGTCTCCCCATCGCCGCCGCCGCTACGCGCCGCGATCATCGGCAGCACGACGCTCGCCAGCACGAACAGCGCGAGCACCGGCCCCAGGGCGGCGGGCACGAAGATCGCCAGAAGGACCGTGGCTGCAAGCGCGCCGGCGAGCGCGGCGAAGACCGGTGTGACAAGCCGCAGATAAAGATTGTCCAGCGCATCCACGTCCTGGGTCACGCGCGAGAGCAGATCGCCGCTGCGCATTTGCGAGAGCCGGCCGGGCGCCAGCGGCGCGGCCTTGTCGAACACCCACAGGCGCAGCCGCGCCAGAACACGGAAGGTGGCGTCGTGGGTGACCATGCGCTCGGCGTAGCGGCCCACGGTGCGGGTCATGGCGAAGGTGCGCACCCCGCCGGAGGCGAAGAGATAGTTGAACGCCCGGCCTGCGCCGATCAGCCCGGCCACCGCGCTGGCGGTGATGAACCACCCCGAGAGCGACAACAGTCCAATTCCGGCGAGCAGCGTGATCGCGGCGAGCGCCGCGCCGAGACGCAGCCACCACCGGTCCGGACGGGCCAGGGCGAGGAAGAACCGCAGATCGTTCATGCCGGCGCGGGCTCGCGCGCGCCCATATCCACCACGGCGTCGCACACCGCGCGCACCGCCGGGCTGTGGGTGGCGATGATCACGGTGCGCCCCTTCGCGGCGATCTTCAGCGCCTCCAGAAAGCGGGCTTCGGCCTCGCCGTCCAGATGGGCGGTGGGCTCATCAAGCAGGAGGAGCTTCATGTCCACCGCCAGCGCCCGCGCCAGCGCCACGCGCTGGGCCTGCCCGCCGGACAGGCCATGGCCGCGCTCGCCCAGCGGCGTGTCGAGTCCGTCTGGAAGGCTTGCGGCGAAGTCCATGACGCCGGCGGCCTCGGCGGCGTGACGCACCGCGTCGTCCGCAATGTCCGCGTCGAACAGCGTGATGTTGTCGCGCAGGGTCCCGTGGAAGACGCGGCCGCGCTGGGCGATCCAGGCGGCCTGGCCGATAAGCGGGCCTGTCAGCGCCTCGCCGTCGATCTCGACGCGCCCCTCGCTCAGCGGCGCATAGCCCATCAGAACTTTCAGCGCGGTGGACTTTCCTGCGCCCGAAGCGCCCCAAAGCGCCGTGATCCGTCCGGCCTCGGCGGTGAAATTCAGGCCCTCAAGGCCGCGTCGCCCGTCGGCGTAGATCGAGCCAGCCTCGATAAAGCGCACGCGCGGCGCGGCTGTCAGCGCAGCGGCGGGAGCCGGCGCATGCGCGTCCGGCTCGAAAAAAGCCGCCAGCGCTTCGGCCCCGGCCTCGGCGTCGGCCTTGTCGTGATAGGCCGCCGAAAGCCGGCGCAGCGGCATGTAGTATTCCGGCGCCAAGATCAGCAGGAAGAGGCCGGTCTTCAACGTGATCGTCTCGCCTGGATCGAAGGGCAATTCGCCCAGAAGCGAAAAGCCGATATAGACGGCGGTTCCCGCCACCGCGATCGCGGCGAAGAATTCCAGCACCGCCGAGGACAGGAAGGCGAGCGACAGCACCTTCATGGTGCGCTTTCTGAAATCCTCGCTGGCGGAGGCGAGGCCTTCGCGCTCGCGGCGCGCGGCGTTGAAGGCGTTGAGCGTCTCGAGAGCCTGGAGCCTGTCGTTGAACCGGCCCGCCAGGCGGCGCAGGGTGGAGAGCTGGTCCTTGCTGGCCGCCGCCGCGCCCGCGCCGACCAGCGCCATGAAGACGATCAGCGACGGCGCGGTGACCAGAAAGATCGTGCCCACCACCCAGGACTGGCTGTAGGCGGCGATGAGCATGGCCAGCGGCGCTAAAGCCACCACCGGCATCAGCGGGCGGTAGCGGCCGAAATAGCCGTCGAGCTTCTCCACTCCGTCGATCAGGGCGGACGCGGTCTCGCCTGAGTCCGTCCGCTCGGCGAAGGCGGGCCCGCGCGCGGCCAGACGCTCGGCGCCGGCGCGGCGCACATGGGCGCGCACCTGCGCGCTCGCTTCAAAGCCGAGGCGCGCCTCTCCGGCCTG
>JBKHAZ010000203.1:0-5093 GCA_046542605.1 Oceanicaulis sp.
GTGCGCGTGCCGTCCTCCCAGTGCACGATGGGGATGGGCTCGCCCCAATAGCGCTGACGGGCGAAGATCCAGTCACGCAAATTATAACTCGTCACCCGGTGGCCGAGGCCCTTCTCCTCCAGATGATCGGCGACCGCCTCGCGCGCGTCGCGCCAGCGCACGCCGGCCTGGTAGAGCGGGCTGTCGCCCGGCGGCGCCAGCATAACCCCGTCCTCGGTCCAGCATTTCGCGCCGGCCAGCACGGCCTCGCGGTCTGGATGATCCGCACCCGGATCGATGACGGGCGTGATGTCGAGGCCGTACTTGGTCGCAAACGCGAAATCGCGCACGTCGTGGGCGGGCACGCCCATCACCGCGCCGGTTCCGTAATCGGGCAGCACGTAGTCGGCGACGAAGATCTTCACCCGCTTGCCGGTGACGGGGTTTTCCGCCTCCGCGCCGGTGAACACGCCGGTCTTCTCCGCGTCCACGGTGCGATCAAGATCGGATTTGCGCGCGGCGGCCTCGATATAGGCTTCGACGCCTTCGCGGTGTTCAGGCGCTGTAAGCTCGCCCACCAGCGGATGCTCCGGCGCCAGGGCCAGGAAGGTCACCCCGCCCAGCGTGTCGACGCGGGTGGTGAAGGTTTCAACGCGGTGCGGCGATCCGGCGACGGGGAAGGCGAGCGTGACGCCCTCCGACTTGCCGATCCAGTTGCGCTGACTTTCCTTGATGCCTTCCGGCCAGTCGAGGCCGTCCAGGTCCTGCAGCAGGCGCTCCGCATACGCCGTGATGCGCATCTTCACCTGGCGCAGCGGCACGCGCACGACCTCGTAGCCCTGCTCGGACTTGCCGTCGAACACCTCTTCATTGGCGAGGATCGTGCCCAGCTCCGGACACCAGTTCACCGGCGCGGTCTCGTAGTACACCAGGCGCCGGGCGTCCTGATACTCCTGCACCGCCAGCTTGCCGCCGGCCTTCACGTCCTCGGGGATCTCAAGCGCGTCGATGGGGCGCGCACGCCCGGCGTCCGCGTCGTAGAACGCGTTGTACAGCCGGGTGAAAATGAACTGCGTCCATTTGTAATAGTCCGGCTTGGAGGTGGCGATTTCGCGCGTCCAGTCATATCCCAGGCCCAGAAGCCGCATCTGACGCTTATAGGTCCCGATATTCTTCTCGGTGGACACCGCCGGATGGACGCCGGTGCGTTCGGCGTAACGTTCGGCGGGCAGGCCGAAACTGTCCCAGCCCATGGGGTGCAGCACGGTGTAGCCGGCCATCTTCTTGTAACGCGCCACGATATCGGTCGCGAGATAGCCCACCGGATGGCCCACATGCAGCCCCGCTCCGGACGGGTAGGGAAACATGTCCAGCACGTAGAAGGTCTTGTCGCCGGGCGCCGGGTCGGGCGTCTTGTTGACGCCGTGCGTGTCCCAGAAATCGCGCCATTTGGTTTCCAGCGCGGTGAAATCGTAGCTCTGCTCGGTCATGCGTTCGGTCCCGGTCCCACCCTTGTCTGGCGCTTATCTGTCGGGGTGAAATGTCTGCGGCGCCCCCAACTCCGGCCCTTCCCTCGAGGAGAAAGCCGGGGTGGTGTGAGTACACCGCTAAGCCTTCTCCACCCTGATCGTCACGGTCTCGCCGCCGATCTCGGTCTCGCTCCTCGCGCCGCCGCCGGCTTCTGAAAGCGACACCGCCAGGGTCTCACTCTTGATGAAGTCGCCGTGCGCGTCGACCGCGGCTTTGGTTTTCTCACCGCCCGAAAGCCCCAGATCGATGCGGTCCGAGACTTCAAGCCCGGCGTCCTTGCGGGCGGACTGAATGGCGCGGATGAGATCGCGGGCGTGGCCTTCGCGCTCCTGATCCTCATCCACGGAGATGTCCAGCACGATCGCGCCGGTGCCCGCGAACGGCTCGGCCGCGCTGCCGTCCTCGGCGACCATGGCGAGCTGAAACTCGTCTTCGGCCAGCGTCTCGCCGGCCACCGTGGCCGTGCCGTCGGCGTTCAGGGTGAAGTCTCCGGAGCGCGCGGCCGCCATCACGTCCTTCATCGCCTTGCCCAGACGCTTGCCGATGCGCGGATCGGGTTTGAGCTGCACCGTGCCGTAGGCGTCGAGATCGGTGGAGAAAGCGATCTCGCGCACGTTCACCTCGTCGGCGAGGAGATCGGCGTAGGGTTTCAGCCCGGCGCTCTCGGCATGCACCACGGTGAGCGTCTTTAGCGGCAGGCGGACGCGCAGGCGCGCCCGCTCGCGCACGGCCAGCGCCGCAGACGCCGCATCGCGCACCAGATCCATGGCGCGCACCAGATCATGGTCCTGGGGAAACTCGTTCGCGTCCGGCCAGCGCGACAGGTGCACGGAGCGTTCGCCCGTGAGCGCCTTGTAAAGCTTCTCGGTGACGATGGGCAGGAGCGGGGCCAGCACGCGGCACGCCTTCACAAGCACCGTATACAGCGTATCGAAGGCGGCGTTCTTCGCGGTCTCGTCTTCAGAGCCCCAGAACCGCGCGCGCGAGCGGCGGATATACCAGTTCGTCAGCGCGTCGAAATAATTCACCGTCTCCCGGCAGGCGCGCGGGATATCGTAGGCGTCCAGCGCCGCGCCCACGTCGCGCGCCAGCTCGCCGGTCTTGGTGAGGATGTAGCGGTCCAGCGGATCGTCTGCGTGCGTGATGATCTCAGGGGCGCGCTCCTCCAGATTCGCATAGAGCGAGAAGAAGGAATACGCGTTCATCAGCGGCGCGATGGCTTCGCGCTGCACCGCTGCGATCTCGCGGCTTTCCTCGGGCACCAGAAGATCACCGCCATTGAGCACCGGCGCCGAGATCAGGAACCAGCGCATGACGTCGGAACCGTACTCGTTGAAGAAGCCGAGCGGGTCTGGATAATTGCGCAGGCGCTTGGAGAGCTTTTGCCGGTTTTCGTCCAGCACCACGCCGTGGCAGATCGCGTTCTTGAACGGCGGCCGGTCGAACAGCATCGTGGACAGAACCATCAGCGTGTAGAACCAGCCGCGCGTCTGGGCGACGTATTCGACGATGAAATCCGCCGGGAAGTTCGCCTCGAACCAGTCCTTGTTCTCGAACGGGTAGTGGACCTGGGCGTAGGGCATGGAGCCGGAGTCAAACCAGACGTCGAACACGTCCTCGACCCGGCGCATCATGGACTTGCCCGTGGGATCGTCCGGGTTCGGCCGCGTCAGCCGATCGATATGGGGCCGGTGAAGATCGTCGACCGTGACGCCGAAATCGCGCTCCAGCTCTTCGATGGAGCCATAAACGTCGGTGCGCGGATAGTTCGGATCGTCGCTGACCCAGACCGGGATCGGCGTGCCCCAGAAGCGCGAGCGGGAGATGTTCCAGTCCTGCGCGCCGGCGAGCCAGTTGCCGAAAATCCCGTCCTTCACATGGCCCGGCGCCCAGTTGATCTGCTGATTGAGCTCCACCATCCGTTCGCGGAAGTCGGAGACGCGCAAATACCAGCTGTCCACCGCCTTGTAGATCAGCGGCTCGTCGGTGCGCCAGCAATGGGGATAATTGTGATCGTACGTGTCATGGCGGAAGAGCTTGCCTTCGGCCTTGAGACGGTCCGTGATCGGCTTGTTCGCCTCGAAGACCAGCATCCCCTCATAATCGGGGATTTCGCCGGTGTACCTGCCCGCCTGATCCACCGGCACGACGACCGCGATGCCCGCCTTGCGGCAGGCGTTGAGGTCGTCCTCGCCGAAGCCGGGCGCCATGTGCACCAGGCCCGTGCCGTCCTCGTCGGTGACGAAACCCTCGATCAGGATCTGGTGCGCGTTCTCGCGGCCTGTGAAATAATCGAACGGCGGGTGGTATGTCAGGCCTTCCAGATCACGGCCCATGACCTCGCCGGCGCGCTCATAGCCGTCAAGCTGCTTCTTGTATTTCTCCAGCGCGTTCGCCGACAGGATCAGCCGCTCGCCGTCCTTTTCAAGGATCGCGTAGGTGATTTCCGCGCCGGCCGCGCAGGCGAGGTTGGACGGCAGCGTCCAGGGCGTCGTCGTCCAGATCAGGAATTTCGCGCCGGAGAGCTCGCCCTGACCCGCCTTCAGCTCGAACTTCACCGTCACCGCCGGGTCGGTGCGGTTGCGGTAGGAATTGTCCAGCCGGGTTTCGAAGTTGGACAGCGGGCTCTCCACCGCCCAGGAATAGGGAACGACGCGGTAGTCCTTATAGACCAGCCCCTTGTCCCAGAGCTGCTTGAACGCCCACAGGCAGCTCTCCATGAAGGTGATGTCTAGAGTTTTGTAATCGTTCTCGAAATCGACCCAGCGCGCCTGGCGGGTGACATAATCCTCCCACTCCGACGCGTACTTCATCACCTCAGCCCGGGCCGCCGCGTTGAATGTGCCGATGCCCATGTCGAGCACGGCCTTGCGCCCTGAAACGCCCAGCGTCTTCTCCGCGGCGAGCTCGGCGGGCAGCCCGTGCGTGTCCCAGCCGAAGCGGCGCTCCACGCGCTTGCCCTTCATGGTCTGATAGCGCGGGATCACGTCCTTGGCGAAACCGGTCAGGAGGTGGCCGTAATGGGGAAGCCCGTTGGCGAAGGGCGGGCCGTCATAAAAGACGAACTGATCGTCCTCGGGGCGTTGCGCGATCGAGGCCTTGAAGGTGTCGTCGGCCTTCCAGAACGCCAGAATCTCCTGGTCCACCTTCGGCAGCTCAGCGGGAGCGGGCGCTTTTGCAAAGCGCGGCGTCTTGGTGGAAGCGGCGGCCATCATAATCCTCGTCGAACATCAAGGCGCTTCACCGGAGAGCCGGCCCTGTAGCGCGTCGGCGCGCGGCGAAGCGGGAAGACGCGCGCCGGAACGGGCGCACGGACCAGCGGCGGTACTCCCTGCTTGCGTGAAGGTCAAGGCGTGGCCGGCGCGGCGCTGCTAGAGCAGGACGCTGTCGAGGGTCTCGATCGGCGCATCAAGCCGGGCCGTCTCGACCGGCTGGAGCTTGACGAGCATGGCGTAGAGCTGTTTGGCGCTTAGTTCGGTCAGGTCTTCGAAGCTGAAATGCGACTCCGGATCGGCGCCGAGCTTCAGCGCCGCCATCCCCCAGCGCGGATAAAGCCGCCAGGCGGCCGGCCGCGCGTCGATCAC
>JBKHAZ010000013.1:0-25361 GCA_046542605.1 Oceanicaulis sp.
TACAAGACCGCCATGCTCAAGACCAGCGACCGCTCCGTGATCGTCATCAGCTCGCTCGTCTCCGGCGCGCGCGTCGGGGGCGGGCTGTCCTGCGCGGCGCTGGAGCGTGACGGCTGGCGCGCCGAGCTGGTCCCCACCGTGATCATGGGCCGCCACCCCGGCCAGGGCGCCCCGGGCGGCGGACCGGTGGACGCGCGAACGATGGCCTCGACGCTGCAAGCCATGCTCGATCAGGGCCGCGCCGAAGCCGCGTGCGCGATCCTGACCGGGTATTTTCGCGAACCCGATCAGGTCGCCGCAGCGGCCGACTTCATCGCGGCGGCGCGGCGGCGCAACCCGCGCCTCACCGTTCTGGTCGATCCCATTCTCGGCGACGGCGACGGGATCTCGGGACGGCTCTACATTCCCGGATCCACAGCAGCGGCGATCAAGGACCGGCTCACCCCGCTCGCCGACGTGATCACGCCGAATCTCTACGAGCTGTCCTGGATGAGCGGGCGCACGCTCGACGACGAGGCGGCCATGACCGAGGCGGCGCGCGCCCTGGCGCCGGCCGCGCTCGTCACCTCGGCGCGCAACACGCCGGCGCGCGTGGGCGCTCTGGTGGTCACGCCCGGCCAGGTCTGGCGCGTCGCCGCGGCGCGCGTCGAGCCTGCGCCCAACGGCACCGGCGATCTGTTCGCCGCAACCGCGCTGGCGCGCCACTTGTCCGGCGCGCTCTGGCCAGACGCCGCCGAAGCCGCCGTATCGCGCGTTTGGGCGGCTCTCGACGGGGCGCGTGAGGCCGGCGCCGGCGAGCTGATCCTCGCGCGGGGCGACATCGCGGTTCCGGCGCGCGCTGAAATCCGCCGCACCGCGGTGAGCGACGTGCAGCCGGTCTGGGTGACCGGGGTCGACGGCGCGCCGGGCGGCTGGGCGGCGGTGAGCATCGAGCTTTACGGTTCCCAGCCCCCTCACGCGCAGGTTTTCGAGCGCTTCGAGGCGATCCTCGCCACCCGCGCCCAGATCATTGCGGTGGACATGCCCATCGGCTTTGAAGACGCCCCCTCCGGCGCCGGGCGGGCCTGCGAACGGGCGGCGCGCACTCTTCTCGGCGCCCGGCGCTCGAGCGTCTTCTCCACGCCCTTGAGGTCCGCGCTCGACTCGGCGAGCTACCGCGAGGCCATCGCCGCCAACCGCGCGGCCGGCGGCCAGGGACTTTCAAAGCAGGCCTGGCATCTGTTTCCGAAGCTGCGCGAGGTTGATGCGGTGATGACCCCGCAGCTCGAAGGCGTCGTGTTTGAGGTGCACCCCGAACTTGTGTTCGCCGCGGTGTCCGGGGCGCCGGCCGCGCACGCCAAGCGGACGCCGCAAGGCCGCGCCGAGCGGCTCGATCTGCTTACCGCCCATGGCCTGCCGCGCGATCTGTTCGAGCCGCATCGCTTCGCGCGGAAGATCTGCGCGCCGGACGATCTTGTGGACGCCGGTCTGTGCGCGCTGGCCGCCCGGCGCATCGCAGCGGGGACCAATCTCCAGCTGCCAGACGGCGAGCCGCCCCGCGACGGCCGCGGGCTGCGCATGGCGATCTTCGCGTGAGCCGTTCGGCCGGACGCCGCCGAGGCGCTTGAACCGGTTTGCGCGAACGCGTATCCCGCCCCCATGAGCACTCCCATTTTCGGCCAGACCGCCGCCGGCTTCGAACCGGTGCGCCAGGCCTTCGAAGAGAACTTCGCAGACCGCGGCGAGATCGGCGCGGCGTTCGCTTTGCTTCGCGACGGCGAGGTCCTGGTGGATTTGCGCGGCGGCCACGCCGACCGCAAGAGAACCCGCGCCTGGGGTGAAGACACGATCGTTCCCGTCTTCTCCACCGGCAAGGCGGTCACCGCGCTCGTCGTCGCCTGGCTCGTGGATCAGGGCCGGCTCGATTACGACGCCCCGGTTGCGGCGGTCTGGCCGGAGTTTTCCGCGGCGGGCAAGGGCGGCGTGACGCTCGCCCAGGCCCTGTCTCACCAGGCCGGATTGCCTGGGTATGACCGGGAGATGGATCCGTCGGACTGGTTCGACCGCGAGACGATGGAAGCGCGCTTCGCGGCCATGGCGCCGCTCTGGCCGCTGGGCGAGGGCTCGGGCTATCACCCGATCAGCTATGGGGTGCTCGCCGATGCGATCGTGCGGCGCGCGGACGAAAATGCGCGCACCGTGGGCGCGATCCTGCGCGAGGAGATCTGCGGGCCCCGAGGGATCGATTTTCACATCGGAGTCGATGAGGCCGATCACGCGCGCGCCGCCGAGCATGTGCTTCCGCCGCGCGCGCCCGATCTCGGAAAGATCAATCGGGAGAAAGAGCTCGCCTTCCTGAAACCCTGGTCCTCGCCGGGGCGGCGCGGGGCTGCGGCGTGGCGCTCGGCCGAGCTTCCCGCCGCCAATGGCCATGGTTCAGCGCGCGCGGTGGCGCGCCTGATGGCGGCCTTCGCCACCGGCGGAAAGCTCGACGGGGAGGCCTTCCTTTCGCCGGGCGTGATGGCTGAGGCCATGAAGCCGCGCGTCGCGGGCGAGGACCGCGTGCTGCCCTTCGATCTGGCGTTCGCGGCCGGAGTGATGATCAATCGCGACAGCGGCGCCTTCGGCCCGGAACCGGCCGCGGTGGGCCATTACGGCTTCGGCGGCTCTTGCGGCTTCGCCGATCCTGAGCGCGGGTTTTCAGGGGCTTACGTCATGAACCGCCAGATGGACGTGCTGGTTGGCGATGCACGCGCCAAGGCTCTGATCGAGGCGGCCTACGGCTGCCTCTAGGGGAACACCGCCCGGCTGGCGCGGGTTGACCCGCCAAGCCGTAAGCGGAGCCGATCTTGAGCGAGTATCTCCTCTATTACTGGCCCGGCCTGCCTGGGCGCGGCGAGTTCGTTCGCCTGGTCCTGGCCGAGGGTGCTGCGGACTGGACCGACGTGGCGCTGGACGGCGCGCCTGAGGATGCGCCCGATCTCTCCGACGTGCTGGAGGATGCGAGCCTGCATCACAGCCCCTTCGCGCCGCCCTTCCTGCAGCATGGCGAAACGCTGATCGCGCAGACCCCGCTGATCTGCGACTATCTCGCTCAGCGCCTCGACCTCGCGCCCGATTACGAGGCCGAGCAGCGCTTCGCGCTGCAGTGCGCTCTCACCATCGCCGATCTGGTGGTGGAGGCCCATGACGTGCACCACCCGATCTCGGGCATGCTCTACTACGAGGACCAGAAAGACGCGGCGCGGCGGGCTGCGGAGGTGTTCCGCGGTCGCAGAATCCCGAAGTTTCTGGACTGGTTCGAGCAAATCCTGGCCAACAATCCCCATGGGGCCGGCCAGCTCGCCGGCGACCGGCTGAGCCACGCCGACATCGCGCTGTCGCATTGCGTCGACGGGCTCTGCTACGCCTTTCCCAACGCCATGGACCAGGCTCTGGAGCGCGCCGAACGGGTGGCCAATCTGCGCCGGGCGGTGATGGAGCGGCCGCGCATCGAAGCGTATCTCCGGTCGGACCGGCGTCAGGACTTCAATACGCACGGAGTGTTCAGACACTACCCCGAGCTCGACACCGCCCATCCCTCCTGATCGAGGGGATCGCCGGGCGCATGCGGCTCAGGCAGATTTGGAGCACCGCCCCCAAGGCGATTCATCTCGTGGCCCGCTCCGGTTCGGCTTCTGGTCCCCAAGACTGTGGGCCGAACCGGACGGGTTCGCAGCGCGCCTCCAGACGCGGCTTGCCCAGGCGCGGCTTTCGCGTCATCCATCCCGGCCATGAGCGAGACCTTCGACGATGTGGTGATCGGCGCCGGGGCGGCCGGGCTGTTCTACGCCGGCGTGGCGGGGAAGATGGGACGGCGCGTTTTAGTGCTCGACCACGCCAAGAAGCCGGCGGAGAAGGTGCGCATTTCCGGCGGCGGGCGATGCAATTTCACCAATATCCACACCGCGCCGGACCGCTTCATCAGCCGGAACAAGCACTTCGCAAAGTCTGCGCTGGCGCGCTACACGCCGCAGGATTTTTGCGACCTGATGAGCGCCCATGGACTGACCTGGCACGAAAAGACGCTGGGGCAATTGTTCTGCGATCAGAAATCGGGCGCGGTCATCGACATGCTCATCGCCGAGATGCGCGCCGGTGGCGGCGCGTTGCGCCTGGAGACCCGGGTCTCCGACCTGAGCCCGGACGGCGGTGCGTGGCGTGTGGAGAGCTCTGGCGGACCGGTGAGCTGCGAGCGCATGATCGTCGCGACCGGCGGCCCGTCCATTCCGAAGATCGGCGCAACCGGCTTCGCCTACGATCTCGCGCGCCGGTTCGGCCATGCCATCATCGAGCCGGTGGCCGCGCTCGTGCCGTTCACCTTCGAAGGCGCGGACAAAGACCGCTTCGCTCAGATTTCCGGCGTCGCCTGCGACGTGCGGGCCAGCGCCGGCGGAGCGGCGTTCGACGAGGCGATGCTGTTCACCCATCGCGGCCTGTCGGGCCCGGCCATGCTGCAGACCTCAAGCTATTGGAACCCGGGCGAAGCGGTCACCGTGGACCTGTTCGCCGGCGATGACGGCGCGAAGCAGTTGAAAGCTCTGAAGGCCGGTCACCCCATGAAGACGCTGGCGTCGGCGCTGGAGGCCATCTGGCCGCGCCGCCTGGTGGAGATGTTGAGCGAGGCCGGCGCGCTGCCGGAGGTGCGGCTGGCCGACGCGTCCCACACGATTTTGGAAGAGACGGCCGCGGCTTTCTCGGCATGGGCGCTGAAACCCGCCGGCACCGAAGGCTGGCGGACGGCGGAAGTCGCGCGCGGCGGCGTGGCGACCGACGCCTTGAGCTCCAAAACCATGGAGAGCCGCCATGCGCCGGGGCTCTATTTCATCGGCGAGTGCGTCGACGTCACCGGCTGGCTCGGCGGGTATAATTTCCAGTGGGCCTGGGCGAGCGCCTACGCCGCGGCGACTGCCTGATTTCCGTTGCCCGGTGACACTAACGTCCCCTTCTGCAGGCTTGGTTTCTGCCCCGCTTGCGGGGGAGGGGGCGGAAGCGAAGCTTAGGGTCGAGGGGGCGAGCGCATGCGTCGCAATCCCCCTCCGTCTGGCGCGCCGCGCCAGCCGCCTCCCTAAGAGGAGGAAAAGGCGTCAGGCGCTAGCGCTCCTCGTCCTCATCCACGATCGGCTTGTCGTCGTCCATGAGGATGCGTTGGGCCGCGCCGTCGAGATCGTCGTACTGACCGCTGCGGGTCGTCCAGAAGAAGGCGCCAAGGCCGAGCGCGCCAAGGAAGATCGCCGCCGGGATGAGCCAGAGAATCGCGGTCATGCGCGCGCCAGCCGCAATGCGTTGAGCATCACCACGATGGACGAGCTCGACATGGCGATGGCGGCCACCAGCGGATTGACCAGGCCAAACACGGCCAGCGGAACCGCGATGGCGTTATAGATGTTGGCCAAGGCGAAATTCTCCATCATCCGCGCCTTGGAGGCCCTCGCGACATGGCGTGCGCGCACGAGCGCGTCCAGCCGGTCGCCCTGAATCACCAAATCGGCCGCCGACCGCGAAATATCCGCCGCCGAGCCCATGGAGATCGACACGTGGGCGGCGCTCAGGGCCGGGGCGTCATTGAGCCCGTCGCCCACCATGAGCGGCTTCTTGCCGTCGGCTTTCAGCGCCTCGATGCGCGCGATCTTGTCCTGAGGCTTCAGACCGGCGCTGTAGCGATCAAGACCCAGCGCCGCGGCGGTTTCGGCCACCGGCGCGGTGCGGTCGCCGGAGAGCATTTCCGCCGTCAGGCCGGCCTTCTTCAGCTCGGCGATCATCACAGCGGCGTGCTCGCGCAGCCGGTCGGCGAAGATGAAGCGCACGGTGCGCCCGTCGACGCTCAGCCAGGCGTCCAGCGCAGAGTCGCCGGCGGGTGCGGCTCCGGTGAAGTCGGCCGAGCCGAAGCGGACCGCGCGCCCGTCGATCGTGGCGGCGAGACCGCCGCCGGCCTTTTCGCGCACATCCGCAGCGACAGGCCCGGGTGCGGACGCCGCAGCCACGGAGCGTGAGAGCGGATGGCGCGACGCGCGGGCGAGCCGGGCGGCGAGCGCCAGGTCTTCGGCTGTGATGTCTGAGGCGTTCACCAGAACCGGCTTTCCTTCGGTGAGCGTGCCGGTCTTGTCGAACAGCGCGTAATCGGCGTCGGCGAGGCGTTCGAGCGCGTCGCCGGACTTCACCAGCACGCCGGATTTGAACAGCCGGCCGCAGGCGACCACCTGAACCGCCGGCGCCACCAGCGCCATGGCGCAGGGGCAGGTGATGATGAGCACCGCGATGGCGTTCATGATCGCGTCGTGCATGGACCCGCCGATGACGAGCCAGCCCGCCCAGGTGAGCGCCGACATGATGAAGACCGCCGGCACGTAGGCGCGCGCCGCCAGATCGGCGTAGCGCACGTATTTCGATCGGCTTTGCTCTCCCGCCTCCACCAGGCGCGCGATCTCGGCGAGCAGGGAGTCCGCGCTCGCCGCAGTCGCTTCCAGCGTCAGCGGGCGGGAAAGATTGACCATGCCGGAATACGCTTCGGCGCCGGGCTTCATCTCCACCGGCGCGGTCTCCCCGGTCACCAGCGCCGCGTCCACCGGGCCTTCGCCCTCGACGATCACGCCGTCCACGGCGAATCGTTCGCCCGGCTGGACCAGCAGCCGGTCGCCGGGTCGGATGTCGGCGGCGGGCGCCGCCTTCACGGCGCCGTCAGCCCCGATCCGGTGGGCGATACGCGCCTGCAGGGCGGCGAGATCGCGCGCCGCCTGACCGGCCCTGGCGCGCAGGCGCACGTCCAGCCAGCGCCCGATCAGAAGGAAAAACAAGAGCATGACGGCGGCGTCGAAATACGCCTCGCCATGGCCCATGGCGGTCTCGTAGACCGACAGTACGCAGGCCAGCAGCACGGCGAGCGATATCGGCACGTCCATATTCACCTGACGCGCGCGCAGGCTCTTCCAGCCGCTTTCGAAGAACGGCGCGCCGGCGTAGGCGACGGCCGGCAAAGCGATCAGGCCGGATATCCAGTGCATCAACGTCTTGGTGGCGAGATCCATCTCGCCTTCGCCCGCCCACACCGAAATGGACAGGAGCATGACGTTCATCATCGCAAAGCCGGACACGCCCAGCGCCCTGAGCAGGCGCTTTTCCTCACGCGACTGCGTGTCCTGAACATCTTGCGTCGCATAGGGCCGGGCGGGATAGCCGGGCCGGTCCAGCGTCTTGATAAAATCCCCTGCGCGATCGTCCGCACCCTCGAACTTCAGCGTCAAGCGGCCGCTGGAGAGGTTCAGGCGCGCCTGCTTCACGCCCTCCATCTTGTGGAGCGCGCCTTCGATCTTCTGGATGCAGGCCGCGCAGCGCGCGCCTTCCACGGCGAGATCGAGACTTTTCAGATCACGGGCGGGATCGGCGACGCGCACATGGGCGCCGGCCTCTTCCCTGAGTGTGAAATCACCGCTGTCTAGCGCCGCCACAACTCACGCTCCAGGGCGAACGGGACCTCGCCATCGGCTTCGGCGGCCAGGCTCCAGAGCCCCTCGTCGAGGTCTTGCGCATCGGCGGCGTAAACACCGGGGCGCAGCTCTTCAAAGGCCAGCGCGCGGTCGAGCTGCATGTTCGCCGGATGCCGCAGCACGCCGGTCAGCGCGAGATTCGAGACCGGATCACCCTGCGCGTCATTGACGGCCACCAGCACCTGGGTCGGTGTGAGATTGGCCGCAGCGCTCCAGCCGAGCGCGGCCTGCGCTTCGCGTTCGGCCAGAACGTCGTTATAGTGCATGCCCTGCACGTAGGAGCGGCGCGTTTCTTCGCCGGGGAAAGTCCGCAGCGCCGTGGTGATGAAAAAGGCGTTCACCGAGAAGATCACGCCGAAGAACGCCACCATGGCGACGAGCACGTGCCAGCCCTTCAAGCGGAACTTGCTCTCGCCCTCGTGGACGTCGTTCCAGTCGCCGACACTCATTGCTCTGCTCCGGTCTGGAAGACGGACTGGGTCTCCGCCGTCTCCCCGGTTTCAAGATCGGTGACGGTGAAGGTCACCGGCTCGCTATGCCCGTCCACGCCCGCTTCGGGCAGGGACAGGAAGATGCGGAAATCCTGGGTCATGTCCGGACCCACCGTGACGCGGGTCGGGGTGTCGTCCGCCGCGCCGATGATGCGCATGCTCATCAGCGGGTCAGTCTGGACCGCCACGTCGAGTTCGCGGGCCTCCCCGGCCTTGTTCAGCACCGTCAACGTATATCCGTTGCGCACCGTGCCGTCGGACAGGGTCACATAGTTCGGATTGCGGTCGCGGTAGGAATTAAGCTCCAGTTCCGAGCGGTTGATCAGTCCGAAGAGCATGAGCCCGGCCACGGCCACGATCAATGCGGCGTAAAGCACCACCCGCGGGCGGATGAGCTGGTATTTCGGCTTTTCGCCCTTCATGCGGCGTTCGATGTTGAGATCGGTGTCGTAGGCGATGAGCTTTTTGGGCCGGCCCACCTTCACCATGATCTCGTCGCACGCATCGATGCACAGCGCGCAGCCGATGCATTCCAGCTGGGCGCCCTCGCGGATGTCGATCCCCATCGGGCAGGCGGCCACGCACGCCTTGCAGTCGATGCAATCGCCGCGCCCCTCCCAGCTCTCGTTCTTCTTGTGCGCTCCGCGCGGCTCGCCCCGGTCGACCCGGTACATGACGTTGAGCGATTGCTGATCGGTGAGGCCGGCCTGGATGCGCGGCCAGGGGCACATGTACGTGCACACCTGCTCGCGCATGGTTCCGGCGAGCGTATAGGTGGTGAAGGTGAGGATGGCGAAGAAGAGATAGCTGGTCAGCGCCGCTTCGCCGGTGAAGAAGTTTCTGATGACGTCGAACGCGTCGTGGAAATACAGGATCCACGCCCCGCCCGTGGCCGCCGCGATGACAAGCCAGACCGCGTGCTTGCCGATTTTCCGCCAGGCCTTGTCGAAGGACCAGGGCTGCTTGTCCAGGCGTATGCGCTTGTTGCGGTCGCCCTCAAACAGCCGCTCGACCGCGATGAAGAGGTCGGTCCACACCGTCTGCGGGCAGGCGTAGCCGCACCAGACCCGGCCGAACAGCGCGGTCACCAGGAACAGGAAAAGCGCGGCCAGGATGAGCAGGCCGGTGATGTAGAACACCTCCTGCGGCCACAGCTCGATGAAGAAGAAATAAAACCGCGCATTGGCGAAATCGACCAGCACGGCCTGATCGGGCTGGCCCGGCCCCCGATCCCAGCGGATGAACGGGATGAGATAGTACGCGCCCAGCGCCAGGATCATGAAGATCCACTTGGCCGAGCGGAATTTCCCGTGCACGAGCTTGGGATAGATCGGCTCACGCTTTTTGTAGAGCTCGCGCCGATCCGGCGAGTTCACCGCCTCGGCGTCGTGCTGCTCCACGTTCGGTGCGGCTTTGCCCGCAGGGGCGGGCCGGTTCTTGATAAGCTCCATGGTCCTCTTCGACCCCTTCGGGCGGGGGCGGCCATTGATAGGGCGGCCCGATAATTTAAGGCGCCGCGGTGAAACCGCTCACCCTCCCCCTTGGGGGGAGGGCCGGGGTGGCGCCCGCCATTCGTGAAATGCGGGCGCCTTTCGATCTCCATTCCATCCTGTCTCTCCCCTCGAAGGAGAGGGAACGATGCGCCCGGCGCCGAGGGCTGTTTGGAGCCGCCCGGCGAGGCATGAGACAGGCTACCGCCCCGCCGCCCCGCGGCTTTCCAGCGCAGCTTCGGTGAAGCTTTCCTCCTGACCGCCGCCGAGCAGGTAGACATAGGCGGCCAGCGCCGTAATCACTTCGTCTTCCAGGCGCTCGCCCCAGGCCGGCATCACGCCGTACGGGCCGCGATATATGGTGGCGCGGATGTTTTCCGGATCCGAGCCGTAGAGCCAGTCGCGATCCACAAGGTTCGGCGCGCCGATGCTCTGGTCGCCGGTCCCGTCCATGCCGTGGCAGGTCGAGCACTGCTCGGCCCAGATCTCCTGGCCGGTCGTCTGTCCGGCCTCGGTGGGCTCGACCATATCGGACATCGTCATCACGTAGTTGGCGACCGCCGCGATCTCCTCGCGGTTCAGAAGCCCGTCCTGGCCATAGGCGGGCATTTGGGAGAACCGCGTCTCCGGATCAAGCTCCCAGCGTATCCCGTGCTGCAGCGTCTCCTGAATGCCTTCGAACGTGCCGTCCCAGATCCAGACGTCATCGTTGAGGTTCGGGTAGCCCACAGAGCCCTGCGCGCCCACGCCATGGCAGGTCGAACAATTGTCGCCGAACGCGCTCTCCCCGGCGGCGAGCGCGAAGGTGAGAATTTCCGGATCGGCCTGGATCGCATCGATACCGCCGGCTTCAGCAGCTTCCTGCAGGCGCGCGAACATCGGCCCGCGCGATTCCTGAAGCTCGCTGAGGGCTTCGACCACGTTGGCGCGCTCGGAGTGATTGCGCAGACCGCGCGTATGACCGTCAAAGCCCGGCGGGGCGGGGATGGCGGGCATGAAGATCATGTAGATCACCGCCCAGACGATCGTGGCGTAGAAGATCCACAGCCACCAGCGCGGCAAGGGATTGTCCAGCTCCTTGATCCCGTCCCACTCATGGCCGGTGGTGTCCACGCCGGAATAGGCGTCGACTTCACGCTGTTCATGCTTGGCGCTTTTGTCGGTTTCGTCAGTCATGGCTGCGATCCTTGTTTCCGCCGTCGTCCTCGGCCGCGGCGGGCCGGTCGTCGTCCTCCAGCGGGACGCGCGCGGCCTCTTCGAACTTCTCTTTATTCTTCGGCCACAAGGCGTAGACCGCCGCGCCTGCGAAGAAGGCGACGAACATCAACAGGCCCCAGGTCTGCGCGAAGCTGGCGAGGAACTCGTACATGGCTATCTCAGATTCTCGTCGGCCTCGGCTTCATAGGTCGAGAAGTCGACCATGGTTCCAAGCACCTGCAGATAGGCGATGAGCGCATCGAGCTCGGAGACGATGTCGGTGTCGCCGTCGAAATCGCGCACCGGCGCGCCGGGATAGCGCTCCAGGAACCCGTCATAATCGGACGCGAACGGATCGAGCTGGGTGTAGACGTCGCTCACCGCGTTCTCCAGCCGATCCTGCTCGTCATAGGGCACGCCCAGGCGGGCGAGTGCGCGCAGCCGGCCTTCCACCGCCTCGACCTCGAGCGGGGTCTCGGCCAGGAAGGCGTAGGGCGGCATGATGGATTCCGGCACCACCGAGCGCGGGTCGTTGAAATGGTCCCGGTGCCATTCATCCGAATATTTGCCGCCGACGCGGGCGAGATCGGGGCCGGTGCGTTTGGAGCCCCACTGGAACGGGCGGTCGTACATGCTTTCGGCCGCCAGCGAGTAGTGGCCGTAGCGCTCCACCTCGTCGCGCAGCGGGCGGATCATCTGCGAGTGGCAGGTGTAACAGCCCTCGCGGATATAGATATCCCGGCCCATCAGCGCGAGCGGAGTGTGGGGGCGCACGCCTTCGACCTCTTCGATGGTCTCGTCGAGATAGAAGAGCGGGGCGATCTCCACCAGGCCGCCGATGGAGACGACCACCAGCACGCCGGCGGTGAGCATGATCGAGTTCTGCTCCAGAACCCGCTTGTGCCAGCCCCAGATCGGATTGGTTTTCTTGGCCATGATCCTGTCCTCCCCTTACTCGGCCGGATTGATGACGGCGGACTGGGGCTGGGCCTCGTCCTCGGTCTTCTTCACGTCGCCGCGGATCGTCTTGTAGACGTTCCAGGCCATCAAAAGCGCACCGGAAAGGTACAAGACGCCGCCCAGGGCGCGGATGATGTAGTAGGGATGCATCGCCTCGACGGTCTCCACGAAGGAGTACTCAAGAAAGCCGAGCTCGTTATAGGCCCGCCACATCAGGCCCTGCATGATCCCGGAGACCCACATCGAGGTGATGTAAAGAAGGATGCCGATGGTCGCGATCCAGAAGTGCCACTCGATCAGGGCGCGCGAGTACATGCCCTTGCGCTTCCAGAGCCACGGGATGAGGCAGTACAGCGCCCCGAAGCTGATGAAGCCGACCCAGCCCAGCGCTCCGGAGTGCACGTGGCCGATGGTCCAGTCGGTGTAGTGCGAGAGCGAGTTCACCGCGCGCACCGACATGACCGGGCCTTCGAAGGTGGACATGCCGTAGAACGCCACCGACACCACGAGCATGCGGATCACCGGGTCGGTGCGCAGCTTGTCCCAGGCGCCCGACAACGTCATCAGCCCGTTGATCATGCCGCCCCAGCTGGGCATCCACAGGATCACCGAGAAGGTCATGCCCAGCGTCTGCGCCCATTCGGGCAGCGCGGTGTAGTGCAGGTGGTGGGGGCCCGCCCAGATATAGATGAAGATCAGCGCCCAGAAGTGGATGATCGAGAGCCGGTAGGAGAAGACCGGCCGTTCAGCCCTTTTGGGGATGAAGTAGTACATGATCGCCAGGAAGCCGGCGGTCAGGAAGAAGCCCACCGCGTTGTGGCCGTACCACCACTGGGTCAGGGCGTCTTGAACCCCTGCGAAGGCGGAATAACTGCGCGAGCCGATGAGCGAGACCGGCATGGCCAGATTGTTGACCACGTGCAGCATGGCGATGGTGACGATGAAGGCGAGGTAGAACCAGTTGGCCACATAGATGTGGGGTTCTTTGCGCTTCATCAGCGTGGCGAGGAAGACCAGCAGATAGGCCACCCACACAAGCGTCAGCCAGATGTCGGCGTACCATTCAGGCTCGGCGTATTCCCTCGACTGGGTGATGCCGAGGAGATAGCCGGTGGCCGCCACCACGATGAAGAGCTGATAGCCCCAGAATACGAACCAGGGCCAGATCCCGCCGGCGAGCCGGGTGCGGCACGTGCGCTGGACCACGTAGAAGCTCGTCGCGATGAGCACGTTGCCGCCGAAGGCGAAGATCACCGCGCTGGTGTGCAGCGGGCGCAGGCGGCCGAAATTGAGCTGCGGCAGCGCGTCCCAGGAGAGCAGCGCCGGAAACGCCAGCTGGAAGGCGATGATCACGCCGACCAGAAGGCCGACAACGCCCCAGAACATCGACGCGACGGCGCCGTACTTCACCACGTTCTCAGCGTACTCGGTCTTGTCGTTGAGCACGCCGTTATTGGAATAGACGCCCACCATGGCGAACAGGCCGACCACGAAGCCGATCCCGATCACCCAGGCGTGCGTGCGCATGGCGGCGTCCGCGCCGATGGCCGCCGTGATCAGCGCCCAGAGCGCGCCGAGGGCGCAAATGGCCATAACCACCATGCTGCTGGCGTCGAAGCCGGTTCTTTTCTCTGCCGCGAGCGCGGTCATTTCGCCCCTCCATGAGCGGTCCAGTCGAATTACCGCCCCTTCCTCGACGCTAAATTCACGTGTGGGAAGTAGGGCAATATGCCTCACGCCCCGCGGCGCCGGGGCGCGCGGCGCCGATGATCCCCGCATGATATGCGGTAAGACAAGGTCGGTCGACCGCCGCGGCGGCGCGCTGTGATCCGTTCTTTCAATGAGGCGACACGTTGACACACCCGGGCATGGAGCTGGCGCCGACTTTCGGCGGACGCATCGAGCTGGACATGCTGGCCGGGCTGATCGCCGGCTTTTCCAGCTCGATCCATTGTCTGGCCATGTGCGGCGGCGTGGCGGCGGCGATCGCGCTGCGCACAGGACCGGCGGGCGCGCCCGCCTGGCGCGCCGGGCTTGGCCGTGCGCGCGTCGTCACGGAGGCGAGCCTGTCGCGCATCGCCGTCTACGCCGCGCTGGGCGCGCTGGCCGGTTCGCTGGGCTGGGGGCTGGCCGAGGCGGGTCCGGCGGCCGCCGTCCGCGACGCGTCGCGCTATCTCGCAGCCCTGGTGCTGGCCGCCGCTGCGGTGACCGTGCTCGATATACCGCTGTTCGGGGGGCGTCTGGGCGCTTTGACGGCGCGCGCGAGCGCGCCGCTGACGCGCCGGCTCCATCACTTGCACCGGTTCGGCGCGGCGGGGCTGGGCGTCGCCTGGGGGCTGACGCCGTGCGCCATGGTCTATCTCGCCACCTTCTACGCCGGCCTTACCGGCTCGGCGGGGCAAGGCGCTCTGGTTATGGTGGGATTCGGGATCGGAACCGCGCCGGCGCTGATCGCGCTGGGCGCGGGCGCCGGTGCTTTGCCGGCTTTCGCTCGATCCGGTCGTGTGAAACTCGCCGCCGCGGCCGCGCTAATCGCATTGGCGCTCGCCACCGCGGCCGGCGTGACGACCTAGCCGGTGACGATGGCCAACAGACCCGCCGCACCCAGCGCTGTGGCGGCCAGCATCATCGCAAGCCGGGTCGTGCTCGTGCCATCTTCCAGGTCGTCGAGCAGTCCGCCCTCTCCGGGTTCGGGGGCGCGCCGCTCTTCAAGCGTATCGCGTTTTTTTCTGGTCACGGCGGACGGCTCCGCTGAATTGCTGAATCGGTCATCACTCGTCCCCATGCTTTTATTTAGTCGGCTGTATCTTCAATCGCTTCGCCGGTGCCTTCCACATCCTGTCCAAAGCCCTGGAGCGTGTTGCAGCCGCCAAGCGTGAGGAAGAGCAGCGAGAAAAGCGTCGCAAACAGGATTTTCATGGGTATCTCCTTTGGAAGATGAGTCCCGCGGTCAACGCGGGGCCCCACGGCGGGGTTCCTCGCGCCCACGCGCCGTCGGCGCCCTGTCAAGCCGAAACTTGCGGCCGCAGCAGCCGGGTCAGCCGCCCATGGGGAAGATGAGTTTGGCCTGATGACCGCCGCCGGGCGCGGCGCCGCGCTCCACCTCGCCGCCCAGCTGGGTTGCGAAGGCGCGCATGAGCGAGGATCCTGTGCCCGCCCGCGCCGTTTCGATTTCGCCGGATCCGTTGTCGATGACCGCCACCGAACAGCGCTGCTCCTGGCAGCTCAGCTGCACCGTCACACGCCCGTTCTCGCGTCCGGCGAAGGCGTGTTTGTAGGCGTTGGTGACCGCCTCTGTGACGAACAGCGCCAGCGGCGCGGCCTTGTCCGGCGGGAAGGAGACGTCGTCGGCCTCCACTTCAGCAGTGACGGCCTGGTCACCGGCGCGCGACACGTCCGCCAGATTGCGCACCAGCTCCTGCAGGAAGGGCCGCATCTTCACATAGCGCAGGTCTTCGGCCTCGTAGAGGCTGCGGTGAACCATGGCGAGTGCGTTGATTCGCCGGCGCGCCTCGTACAATGCGGCGCGTGCGCCCTCGTCCTCGAGGCGGCCGGCCTGAAGGTTCAGCAGCGAAACGATGATCTGAAGATTGTTCTTCACCCGATGGTGGATCTCGCGCAGCAGGGCGCCGCGCTGTTCGACCACGTCTTCAAGTTCACGGGTCTGGGCGTCGAGCGACGCGGCCATGCGCTCCATCGTGTCGGCCAGCTCGCGCACCTCGAAAGGCGCGCTCTTGGCCCGGCGCGCCGGCAGGTCGAAGCGGCCGCCGCCGTAAAGCCTGGCCATGCGCCGCAAGTAGGTGAGCCAGCGCAGGACGAAGAGATCGACAGCGATCCAAACGCTCACCAGCGCCAGAAGCCACATGATGGTGGGGATCAAGAGCGTGCCCAGCACCGAAATGCCGCCCCAGGCGTTGATCCGGTCGACCGGTGCGGCCACGAGCACGCCGAGTTGGCCTTCGACCAATGCGGTCGCGATGACGGCGTAGCCCGGGGCGAACGCGTCGCCGGGAACCCGGACCGGCTCGCCGGACCCGGCGATGTCGAGCACGCCCTTGGCGAGGCTGTCGTCGAAGTCCGGTTCGGTGACCGCGTCCTCGCTCAACCTCACCGCACCGTCGCGGTTGAGCAGCGCAAGCGTGGAGCCCGCCGGTAGAAAGTCCTCGCGCAAAAGTCGGGCGGCCGCCCGCAAATCCACCGCGACCGCCACCGCGCCGATAAATTCGCCGTCAGCGGCCTCCATGCGCCGCCCCGCCAGGATAATCGGACGGCGCGACAAGGGCCCGAAATAAACCCTTGAAAACGTGTCGGGCTCGCCCGCGCGCAGGCGCTCAAACCAGGGATCGGAACTAACATAGACCGGGCTCTCCGGCTCGATCGCCGAGCACATCAGCCGCCCGTTGGCGTCCATGAGCGCGATGTTGGAGACTACGTCATCGGATTCCGCGATCGATCGCACCGCGTTGCGGCATCCGCGCGCATCCATGAGAAAGGCGAAACTGCGCGAAGAAATGGTCGCCGCCACACCGCCGGCGCGCTCCAGCGCGGCGTCGAGGTCCTGGCTCGCGATGAGCGCAGTGGAATGGAGCGCCGCGGTTTCCTGGCGGCGCTCGTCGCGCAACTCGTAGAAGGACTGGATCGCCGACAGCACCAGCAGCGGGCTGAGCGCCAGCGCCAGCACGCCCACGAGCTGAATGCGCAGACCGCGTTTGGCTTTCAGCTCCATCGGGGCTCCCGAATCCGGCTGGGTCCGGGTTTAGCTGTCCCGCCGGCTGTTGGCCAGAGCGTCGACTTCCGCCATCAAAAGGTCGGCGGCATTGGATGCGGTTTCGCCCTCTTTCGTGTCCGGCAGCTGGTCGGCGCCTTCCTCGAGCATGGCCGCGAGCGCCTTGCGCGCCCGGCTGACCCGGCTCTTGATCGTGCCCACGGCGCAATCGCAGATCTGGGCGGCCTCCTCATAGGCGAAGCCGCCGGCCCCCACCAGCACGATGGCCTCGCGCTGATCTTCGGGCAGCTGAATAAGCGCCCGGCGCAGCTCGTCCAGCGCCATAATCGAATCAAGGCCTTGTGGGCCCGAAAGGGTGCGCTTGGCCTTTTCTTCGTCCCACGGCGCCTGGCGCCAGGACCGGCGCTGGTCGGAGTAGAACTGGTTGCGCACGATCGTGAAGACCCAGGCGCGAAAATTCGTGCCGGCTTTAAACCGGTCGCGCGCGCGCCACGCCTTGACCAGCGCGTCCTGCGTCAAGTCGTCCGCCGCCGCGTCGGCGCCGGTCAGACTTCGAGCAAATGCGCGCATGTACGGAATCGCCGCGGTGAGCTCCTGGCGGAACTCGCCGGTCGGCAAGGCCTCGAAGTTGTCTTTACCGCCACCATCCATCAGCGCGGCCCTCCCGAGCGGCCGGACCGGGGCTCGGATTCGTCATCTCCGCCGTTGCGCGCCTGCTCCGCCTCGTCGAGCCGATCGAGCAGCTTGGAGAATTCGTCCGGGACGCCTTCCTGAATGGTGTCGTCGAAGAAACTTTGCAGCCTGCGCCCGATGAGCCTTTGGCGCTCGCGCGCCGCGGCTGCTTCCTGGGGTTTGGGCTGATTGTCGTCAGACTTTTTGCTCATGCCGTCCATAACCTGACCCGTCTGCTCGCACGGTAGCGCGGCCCCGCCCCGGGGACAGCGGCTTTATGTCGAATTTTCTAACGCGCCGCGCCGCACTAGGTTCCTCTCCGCGGCGGCCGGGGCGGGAACTCTTGCCGCGGCGCACGCGTTGGGCCGATGAACACACTTGTCCGGGAGGGACTGATTCATGAGTTTTTCCGACGCCATTCGTCCGCACATTCCTTACCTGCGGCGCTATGCGCGAATTCTGACAGGCTCCCAGGAAAGCGGCGACGCGCGCGTGCGCGCCTGTCTTGAGGCCGTAATCGCCGGCGAGGAAAGCTTCGACACCGACCTGTCACCAAGTGTGGCGCTCTACAAACTTTTCCATTCGGCCTGGGCGCCGGATCTGATGAGCGAAGACGAGCCCAGCGACGCCGACAGCGTCGCCGCGCGCTTGTCGCGGATCACGCCGAAGGCGCGCCAGGTCATGCTCCTGACCGCCGTGGAGGGGTTCTCGCTCGCCGATGCGGCGACGATCCTTCGCGTCGACGAAAGCGAGGCCCAATCTTTGCTGGTCCAGGCGCAGAAGGACCTTGAGGGCGGTCTGACCACCAAGGTGATGATCATCGAAGACGAGCCCATCATCGCGCTGGACATCCAGGCGATCGTGGAGGGGATGAAACACGAGATCACCGGCGTGGCGCGCACGCGTGACGAGGCGGTCAAGCTCGCCGAAGAGACCAAGCCGGGTCTGATCCTGGCCGACATCCAGCTAGCCGATGACAGCTCGGGCATCGACGCGGTCAAGGACATCCTGAAGGAGCTCAACACGCCTGTGATCTTCGTCACCGCGTATCCTGAGCGCCTGCTCACCGGCGAGCGACCCGAGCCGACCTATCTCATCACCAAGCCTTTCATGCCCGAAACCGTCTCCGCGACGATCAGCCAGGCGCTGTTCTTCGCTGACGACGAGCCGGCCACAGCCGCGGAGTAAGCCATGTTCGGCTGGGCGCTGGCGTTCGCAATTCTCGCCGTGATCGCGGCTGTGCTGGGCTTCGGCGTTCTGGCCGGGGCGGCCGCCGTGATCGCCCAATGGCTTTTCTTCATCGCACTGGCCCTCGCGGTTATCGCCGCCGTCATCGACGCCCTGAAAGGCCGTCCGCCGATCTAGCCCCGGCTAGGTCCCTCTCGATTACAAGCCCCGTCCGGTTCGCCGGGCGGGGTTTTTCACGGCCGAGCCGGCCGCGCGCTGCGTCTCCCCCCGCCCGGCTCCGGACGCTTTCAAGGTGGCGAAAGCGGGGGCGGCCCGCACATGAAATCGCCGCCCGGTCGGGGGCGGCGCAGAGGGTCGGGGAGCTTGGGGAGACTGCGCCGCGCCGCCGTCCGGGGGCGGGGCTGACGGAGAGCGGCGGCGCGGCGCAGGTCTCGAGCTTCCATCATATCGTGGAAGCTCCTGAAGAACGCCCGCCTGAGACAGCGGTTCCTGCCGCGATGCAATTTTCTTGAGAAAGTTTACGCCCGCATCGCAGCCATGCGCGCAAGACGTATGACGGCGGAAGGATTGCGCCCAATCATGGCGCCGGCGCCGATGAGCAGCGCGGTGGTCTGGACCGGCTTTTTGGTCATCGCCAGTTCCAGTGCGGCCAACGCTTGCGGCGCGCGCTCGCCCAGCGACCCGGGCAGTTCGGTCAGGCGCGCGGCCAATCCGCCGCTCGCCGGCGCCGCAGCGGCGGCCGCAGCCGCCACGGCGGCTTTGCGCCGGCGGCGGCGGGCGCGCAGGATCAGCGCCGCGATAGCGGCCAGCGACGCCGCGCCGAGCCAGACCACGGCGAGCAAGGCGCTCGCCAACGCTGGCGTGTACGCGACCGCCGCCCACCGCCAGAGCGCGTGACAACCGAATATCACGGCGATCACCGGCCCCAGGCTGGCGATGACGATCAGGAGGATCTGCATGGCTTAACGGCGCAACAGCAGCGCGCCGAGGAATCCCGCCCCGATGGCCGCGCCGCACGCGGCGAGCGGGCGCTCGCGGATATAGTCACGCACCTCGTCGTCAAGCTCGGAGAACTCGTCGCCAGCCTTGCGCACGGCGTCCTTGGCCCCGTGCCGGGCCCTGCGCGCAGCGCCTTTCACGCCGCGGCGCGCCTCTCCCGCCTCGCTGTCGGCCAGCGAGCCGAGGTCGGAAATCAGGCGATCGACATCTTTACGCAAAGCGTCGAGATCGCTCTTCACATCACCCATGTCCGCGCTCCTTTGCGCCATGATCGGTCTCCTTTCTGGCATGCCAGGCGGCACGCGCCGCCCCAATGCGGGCCTAGGACGGGTTCTCAAGGTCCTCTTCGGCCTCTTCGGCGCCCTCCTCGATCTCCTCGCCGGCCTCTTCGACATTCTCACCCAGCTCCTCGAACGGTTCTTCTTCCTCTTCGGCCTCACAGGCTCCCAGCGCGGCGGCGCCGGCCATGATCAGCAGCAATCGGAAACTCATCGTCGATCTCCTTGATGCGTCTTGATGTCCGGATGCGGTTACGGGCGCGGTGAGCGCCCGCGGAACAAGCCCACGATCAGGGCCAGGACGAACAGCACCAGAAAAATAAAGAACAGGATCTGCGCGATGCCGGCCGACGCCGACGCGATACCGCCAAAGCCGAACAAGGCGGCGATCAACGCAATAATGAAAAAGGCGATTGCCAGTCTAAGCATGGCGGACTCCTTAGCGCCGACTTGTCACAATCGGCGTGCTGCCGGTTTGAACTCAGGGCCATGGAACGCCCGCCCGCTTCGCCCGGTTCCAATTCGGCCAAGCCGAGCTCAGCGGCGGGATCGCGCACGGCCTGGGCGGACCCGAAACCGTGCGCAACTGGTTACAACGCGGTTGCAAGCGCCGTCCCGCGCCCGTTCCGCCATCCAAGGAGCCGTTCTTGACCGTCACCGCACCGGCCTTTGTCGTAAACGCCTCAAGCCAAGCGCTCGAAGGATCCGAAGATGAGGCGGAGCTTGCCCGCCTCCGCGCCTTGTGTCCTGTCCCGCTTCTGGGCGCTTTTAAGAACGCCGATCCCTGCAAGGCGGCCCGCGCAGCGATCGATCACGGCGCGGACACGCTGATCACGCTGGGCGGAGACGGCACCGCCCAGGCGGCCGCCCAGGCGATCTACGACGCCGAATGCGGGGCGCGACTGGTCGCCCTGCCCATGGGCACGGCCAATCTTCTGCCACGCCGGCTGTATTCCACGCGAACCACCGATGAAATCCTGGCCGGGCTATGCGAGCTTCAGCCCGCCACCCTTCCCGGCGGGATTTCGGGCGGGGATGTTTTCATGGTGGCCGCCGCAGCCGGGTTTCCCACCACCTTCGCCCAGGCGCGCGAGGCGATGCGCGACACTGATCGCGAGGACCGGCTGAAAACCGTCCTGCGCCGGGCCTCGGCCGGCTTCTCTGAAATGTTCGCAACGCGCATCCGGTTCGCCGCGGACGGGGCGGAGGACGAGAAGCTCTCGCGCGCCTCAGGCCTGATGATGTGGGTGCCCAATGACGGCGACGATTTCGAATTCGCCGCGGTGAGCATCCACACGCTGGGAGAGCTCGCCGGCGCGGCGCTCGGGGCGCTAAGCGAGGAAATGCGCACCGACGACCGGCTTCTGAAGCGCCGCGCGCGCGAGGTGACGCTCACCTCCAAGCGGTCCATACCCTGTATGCTGGACGGAGAGCCGCGCCATTGCGGTCGCTCGGTGAGCTTTCGCTTTGAAAAATCGCTCATTCCGGCTCTTCGCGCGCCGCAGAACTGACCAAGCCAAGCCCGGCGGATCGGCTGCAGCGCGGCGGAACGGGCGCCCCGTGCGGGCGTTTCAGCGCCGAGCCACTAGAATGGAGGTGCTCACAATGATGAAGTTCACCGCCGCCGCCCTGTCCGCCTCGGCCCTGGTCGCCGGCTGCGCAGGCTATGAAAACACCACCCGTGACGCCGCCGTGGGCGGCGCTGTCGGCGCAGCCGTCGGCGGCGCTGTCGGCAATAATGTCGGAGACGGCGACGCCACCACCGGCGCCCTGATCGGGGGCGCGGTCGGCGCGGCGGCCGGCGCCGCACGCGGGTGCCGCGAAGACAATGTCTGCCCGTGGAACGACAATGACGATGCGCACTCCGACCTGCGCTATGACCGTTCGGCGGGCCGATATTATTATTTCAACGAGGGCAATAACTGCACCTATTGGCGCAATGGCGAGTTCCGCGGCTGCTGACGCGATGCGTTTCGCAAAAAGCCCCCGGGGTCCCGCCCCGGGGGTTTTTACATCTGCAGCCGGTAGCCGCCGCTTTCGGTGATGAGGATTTTACGCCCGTCCGCCTCGATCTTCTGACGCAGCCGGTAGACGTGGGTCTCCAGCGTGTGGGTGTTGGCTTCGGCGTGATAGCCCCAGACCTGATCGAGCAGCTCCTCGCGCGCCACCGGCTTTCCTCCGGCGCGATGCAGGTATTTCAAGATGCTGGTTTCCTTCTCGGTAAGCCGAATCTTCTTCTCTGCAGCGTCGATGAGAAGTTTCATCGCCGGCTTGAACCGGTAGGGGCCGATCTGCAGCACCGCATTCTCGCTGTGCTGATGGCGTCGCAGATGCGTGTTCACATGCTCCAGAAGCACCATGAAACTGATCGGCTTGGCGAGAAAGTCGTCCGCGCCCGACCTCAAGCCCAGCACGTGATCGGCGTCCCCCGACTGAGCAGTGAGCAGGATGATCGGCGTTTTCACCCCCGCCTCGCGCAACATCCGGCAGGCCTCCCGCCCGTCGAGATCGGGCAAGCCGACATCGAAGATGATCAGATCGACATCGTCGCGGCGCGCGAGCTCCATGCCCGGCCGGGCGGCCCCGGCCGTGATCACCTTGAACTTGCCGTCAAACGTGAACTGCTCCTCCAGCGCGTCGCGCAGAAGCTCGTCGTCATCGATCAAAAGCAGGGTGGGCGTCGCCATCTCATTCGTCTCCCGTGACCAGGACAAACCCGCCGGCGGAGATTTTTTCACTCGGCAAGCCTTGCCCGAACCGCGCCGGCAAGCAAGCGAAAGGCCTGCCGCGGCAAGCAGGCGCCGTCTACACCCATGCGGCGCCGCTTTTGCTGACAAAGTCGTGAGCTTTGCGGATATATCCGTGAAGCCGCCCGCCGGGGTGGGAGAGGCGGTCGGACCTGGAGCGCTCAGGCGCGATCAAGCCGGGTCCGGCGCCGACCCCGCCGCGGCGATCGTCAACCGATGGAGCGCGATATTTCCGTCTACACCGCCAGCCTGTCCGCCGGCCGGCTCGTCGGCGCCGGCTTCGCGGCGCCGTGCGCGCTTGGGGAGCGCGGCGTCATCGCCGCCGGCGACAAGCGCGAAGGTGACAAAGCCAGCCCGACCGGATGCTGGCCGGTGCGCAAGGCCTGGTGGCGGCCCGACCGGCTGGAGCGTCCGCAGACCTCGCTCGTCATCGATCCGCTGACCGAGAATGACGGCTGGTGCGACGATCCCGGAGATCCAGCCTATAACCGTCCGGTTTTAAAGCCCTATCCCGCCTCGCACGAATCTCTTTGGCGCGAGGACGGCCTCTATGACATCATCGTAATGCTCGGCCATAACGACGATCCGCCCGTTCCGGGCCTGGGTTCGGCGATCTTCCTGCATTGCGCCCTGCCCGCTCAAGCGGGCGGGTTGAAGCCGACGCTGGGCTGCGTCGCGATTCCGCGCGACCATCTGGTGTTCCTGCTCTCCCGGCTCAAGGCGGGCGATGGGATCGCGATCGCGCGCTAGCCCTGCGGCGCGGGCCGGTCTCCGAACAGGGCCGAGCCCACGCGCACCGAGGTCGCGCCCATGCGCGCGGCGAGCTCGAAATCGGCGCTCATGCCCATGGAGAGCTTGTCGACCCCGCACGCCGAGGCAAGCTTGGCCAGAAGCGCAAAATGCAGGCTCGCCGGCTCGTCCACGGGCGGGATGCACATCAAGCCTTCAATGCTAAGTCCGTACGCTTCGCGGCAGCGCTCGACGAAGACCGGCGCCGCGTCAACCGACACCCCGGCCTTTTGCGCTTCAGCTCCGGTGTTCACCTGAACGAAGAGCCGGGGCCGGCGGCCGGTCTTATCCATGGCCTTCACCAGCGCTTTCAAGAGCTTTTCCCGGTCGAGCGTCTCGATCACGTCGAACAGGGCGCAGGCGTCATCGGCCTTGTTGGTCTGCAACGGTCCGACCAGACGCAGCTCAAGGTCGCCGAACGCCGCGCGGCGTTCGCTCCAGCGGCCCTTAGCTTCCTGCACGCGATTTTCACCGAACACGCGCTGTCCGGCCTGGAGCATGGCGTCAACGCGCGCGTCGGGCTGTTTTTTCGACACCGCGACCAAGGTCACCTCGGCGGGGCTGCGTCCGCCCTGCTTGGCGGCGGCTGCGAGGCGCTCCAGTATCGCCTGACGCGCGGCGGGAATATCGGCGGAAGTTTCAGGACGGGTCATGGAGCAAGGGAGGTATGACGCGCTGGCGCGCCTGGCAAGCCGGGCCGATGCGCTCGCGCCCGGCGTTCGGCGCACGCCAGGGCTTTTGGTGCTGACCGATCCCGGCCGCACGCCCGATCCGGCAATTCTCGCCCGCCGCCTGGCGCCAGGAACAGGCCTGATCCTGCGCACGTTCGGGGAACCGCGGATCGAGGCCGCCGCCTTTGAGATCGCCGACATCGCACGCGCGCGAGCGCTGACGCTTCTGATCTCCGCCGATCCCGCCCTGGCGCGCCGGTGCGGGGCGCATGGCGTGCACTGGCCGCAATGGTCTGCGCCGCGCCAGCCCTGGCCCGGCGCCCTGACCACGGCCAGCGTGCACGATCCCGCCGCCTTGCGCCGGGCGCAAGGACGAGTGAACGCAGTGTTGATCTCCACCGTTTTCGCTTCTGACAGTCCGAGCGCTGGAAGGCCCATGGGGCCATTCCGGCTGGCGGCGTGGGCGCGGCGCTCTGGGGTTCCTGTCTACGCCCTGGGTGGGGTAAGCCTTGCGACGGTCGGCCGGCTGCAGGGACTGGGCGTCGCCGGCGTCGCGGCGGTGGGCGCTGCGGCCCGGGTCCCTGCTGGATGAAAAACCCGCACCAGCCGGTGCGGGTCTGGAAAAGCTGAAGGCGCCGACTCGACAATCGCCCCGCATCCGCGGGCGAACCCACGTCAGGCTCTAGAACTTGAACGCGGACTCAAAACGCACTTCCGGAGCGCGGTCTTCGGTCTCTTCGCCGAAAATTTCCTCTTCCGGCGAGGTGAATCGCAGCTGACCGCCGAGACGCACCCGGTCGGTGAGTTCGAAGAACGCCCCAGCACGGAAGTCTTCAAGCTCGAAATTCTGCGGAGTGCGCTCACCCTGGCTATAGCCCAGGGTCACGCCCCAGCGGTCGCCGGCCTGCATCTCGAAGCTTTCGGTGTCGGCCCACAGAATTTGCGGCTCGGTTGGGGCCACGGTGAAACGCTGAAACCACGGCAGCGCGCTCGCCGACCCTTCGGTCTGAGCGGCCTGAAGCGTGAAGGCCGTGCTCTGCGCAGAGGCTGCGTCGGCGGGGGCGGGCGCGGGCGCGGCGATCAGCTCGGGCACGGCCACATCGACGGGGTCTATGGGGCCGATGGGGTCGTAGGCCGCCGACAGGCGCACGCCGCCGTTCAGGCGCATTTCACCCTCGGCCAAGCCCGCCGAATCCGGCTCAAGCGCCATAGCTGGGCTTGCAAGCCCCAGGCTGAGCGCAATCGCGCCCGCGCATCCAAGCGCCTGAATTCTGGACAATCCGGCCATGACGGTCCCCAACTGATCCGTTCAATATAACAGGCGCTGTCCGCCGCGGAAGGCGCCGAAGCGCGACGCGCGGCGAAGCGTGTCAAAAACGCAACCCCGTTTCCAGCAGAAGCGCCGCTTCATCGGCGCGCGGCCCCCCGGCCGGATCGTGGTGCGCGATCTGAACGCCGAGACCCGCCAGACCGTTCCGCCCGACCAAGCGCGATGCGCCGAAAACCAGCGTGGACGAAGCGGTGGCGAACGCCTCGCTGCGCCCATAGCCGGCCTCAGCGCTGTAAAGCCAATCACCGGCCTCGTAGGCGGCGCTGACGGCCGCGGCTTTGTAGCGCCCGTGCGAAAGTCCGTCATTGCTGACGAGCCAGC
>JBKHAZ010000204.1:0-5060 GCA_046542605.1 Oceanicaulis sp.
CGCCAGTCGAGGTAGAAGGCGCCTTCTCCTTCCGCGGCCGCCTCGGCGAGCCGGTTGGAGATGGCGAGCCAGCGCGCGTCGGCGCTGGCGTGGCGGTTGAAGTCGGGATGGCGCCGCCAGCGCTCGGCCACCGGGTGGCCCAGCGCCGCGGCGTCGCGCAGATAGGCGTCCGCGCGCTCGGGATTCTCCACCACGCCGCACAGGCGGTAGCTGCCGAGCACCGCCCCGGTGCCGTACACGAGGGCGAGGTTGAAATAGGCGTCCGCATCGTCGCGCCGGGCCGCGGTCTCGAACCATTCGAGCGCCAGATCGGGATTGCGCGCCACGCCCAGCCCGGTGGCGTACATGATCCCCAGCGCGTTCTGAAGATGGGGATCGCGCGCGGTCTGGGCGGCGTGACAGACCAGAAGCGTGGTTTGGCGCGGGCTGAGCGAACCTGTCTCGTCATAGCCGAGCTCGCGTTGGAATCCGCGCGCGGCGTCGCGGGTGACCGGGCCGTAATGGCCGTCCACCTCGCCGGCGTAATAGCCGAGCGCGGCCAGCGCGGCCTGGCGCAGCTTCAGGCTGATCACATCGCCCGTGGCGCCCGGCGCCCGGCGGGAGATGCGCTGCAGGCTCTCACCGTCGGGCGAGGATTCGCACTGCACCATGTGCGCCTGCAGGCGGCGCTGGGCCATCAGCGCGGATTGGGCGCCGAACGGCCGGCCCCAATCGATGGAAAGATTCCAGAACCGCATGGCGCGGCGCACCGAGTTGGCGGCGTAGGCGTAGTGGCGCCGGTCGTCGAAGCGGCCGCCGGCGCCGGCCTCGCCTTCCGCGTCGACCCAGTCGGCGCCGCGCTGAAGATCCACGGTGGCGAGTTCGGCGTCGCCGCGCAGGAGCCAGTAGCGCGCCCCGTCATTATAGAGGCGGGCGGCCTGTTCGCCGGTCATGCAGCCTTCACGCTCGGTCAGGCCGCGAATGCAGATCGGATAGTCCTCGTTTTCGCGGCGCACGTAAGGCCAGGGCGCCGGCGGGAAGGCGTCGGCGCCGGAGGGGCGCCGCCATTCCGGACGATCCGGCCAGCCGCGCGCGAGACCGGGGTTTCGATCATAGCCCGCGCCGCGGTCCCAGCCGCCCGCGAGGTTGGGTTCGAAGTCGGCGCGGCCATAGCCTCCGGCGCTTCCATACCCGGCCGCGGCCTCGCGGCTCGGCGGCCCGCCGGTGGCGGTGACCGCGATCACGTCTCCGGTTCCGGCTAGCGTGCGGCCGGCGGCCGGGAACAGATCAAGCCCGCAGCGGCGCGCGGCGCGTTCGAACACGCTCATACGCCCGTTTGGAAAAGTGGCGCGCAACTGGTCGGTGTCGGCGTAAAGGCCGCGCCCGGCCATGGCGTGGTATTGATTCCAGTCGTCGAAGGCGAGCTGGTCGTAGACCTCGTCCACATAGCACTCGCACGCCGCCGAGGTGTGGGCGCGCCGCACATCGTTCAGGCACGCCTGGTAAACCGCCTCGCCGCGCGTTTCGATGAGATTGCATCCCGCCGGCGCGAGAACCAGCGCCGTCACGGCCAGACCGGCCGACAGGCGAACCAGGCGCGAGCGCGCCGCCGCGATGGAAGACAGGACGGCCGAAGCCATGATCACCCCTCGTCGTTCAACGAAGGGGGTTAACGCCGCTTAACGATATTTGTTCAAAATTCGACGTTTCAGTGGCGTGCCGGAGCGATCCGGCCCCGGGCGCGCGCCTTGCTTCGCGCGTGCATATGATTTCGTATCAGGGACACACGCGCATCGCGCGGGGGAGCGACCGCGGCGGAGTACGGACACGCCTTTGCATGGCGCCATCGACGATCTTTCTGCACTCCGGCGTGGAGCCGGAGCCTTGCGAGGACAAGACCAAAGCCGCGCGCGCGCTCGCGGAGGGTCTGGCCCATCCTCCGTCCAGCCTGTTCGCGGCGGTTTATGAAAAGGCCGCGCTGTCCGGCGCCTATCCCGACAACAAGATGCTGGCCGACGCAATCCCGCGCAGCGATCCCGAAGAGATCGTGGCCGCGTTCAAGGCCGATCCGCCCGACGGGCCCGAGGCCTTCCGGACTTTCCTGAACGCTCATTTCGACCTCGATCCGCCGACCCCGCCGTTCGCCGATCCGCCCGCAGGGCTGGGAATGGCCTCCCATATCGACATACTGTGGGGGCTCTTGACGCGCGAGTGCTCGAAGGGCGCGGCCAATTGCTCACGTCTGGCGCTGCCGGCGCCGTTCATCGTGCCGGGCGGGCGATTCACCGAGATCTATTATTGGGACAGCTATTTCACCATGCTGGGCCTGAATGACGGCCACGCCCTGACAAAGCAGCGCCTGGTGGAGAACTTCGCGCATTTCCTCAAGACGTTCGGACGCATTCCCAACGGCGCGCGCAGCTATTATCTCAGCCGCTCCCAGCCGCCGGTCTTCTATCGCATGGTCGCGCTGCTCAATCCGGACGATCCCGCCGCGGCCTGGGCGGACCATCTCGACCAGCTCAAATGCGAGCACGCGTTCTGGATGGACGGCGAGGCGGAGGCTCGCCCCGGCGAAGCGGTGCGCCGTGTGGCGCGGCTGAAGGACGGCGGCGTGCTCAATCGATACTGGGACGATCTGGACCAGCCGCGTGACGAGTCCTATGGCGAGGATGTTGCGCTCTCGGCGATCTCGGACCGGTCCGGCCCAGGCTTCTACCGCGACATCCGCGCGGCCGCCGAAAGCGGGTGGGACTTCTCCTCACGCTGGTTGGAGGACAAGGCCTCCATGCACGCCATTCGCACCACGGCGCTGATCCCGCCCTGTCTGAACAGCCTGCTCTTCGGGCTGGAGCGCGCCATCGCAGCCGGGTGCGCGCGCGCCGGCGACGGCAAAGGGGTGGCCGAATTCTCCACCCGCGCCGAAGCGCGCGCAGATGCTGTCGAGGCCAGGCTGTTCAACGCCGAGACCGGGCTCTACGACGATCTGGTTTTCGCGAATGAGACCCTCGCCGGCAATGTCTCGTGCGCCGCCTTTTATCCGCTGTTCGAGGGGCTCGCCTCAAACAAGCGCGGCCGCGCCGTGGCGCGTCAGGCGTGCAACCGGCTGCTGAGGCTTGGCGGGTTGGCGGCGACCGATCAGGAAACCTCCGAACAATGGGACAGCCCCAATGGCTGGGCGCCGCTGCACTGGATCGCGGTGGACGGGCTCGACCGCTACGGCGAGCACGCCCTGGCCGACGATATCGCGGACCGTTTTCTGGAGACGGTGGAGACCGTGTTTCACGAGACCGGCCGGCTGATGGAGAAATACAACGTCGTGGAGCGCATGCCCGGCGGCGGCGGGGAGTATCCCCTGCAGGACGGATTTTCCTGGACCAATGGCGTGGTCGCGGCGCTCGCCCGGCGCCGCGAGACGCGCAAATCCAGCTAGCGAAGCGCGAGTTCGCGCAGCTCGATCGTGACGCCGAACCCGGCGCGGGTGCGCACCTTCACCGGCAGATACCGGCCGTCCTCAAGCGGAGCGAGCCAGAAGGTGAGCGGATGGCGCAGCTCGCCCGGCTCGGGGCGCTGCGCGTCGGTATATCCGGATATCGGCCGGTAATAGGCGTCGCAGACCAGCGCCTCGCCCCGCCAGGCGCGGGTTCGCACCGCTTCGCGGCCGCGTGCGCTGAGATCGAGATCATAGCGCAGCCGCCCGTCGAACACCGGCAGGGCGCCGGAGCACGGCTCGTCGCCGGTCATCGCCTGCGCCAGCATCACCACGGCGGTCATCGGATCGATGGCGCCGGTGCGGTCAGCTTCGCTGGCCGGCGGTTCGCCCCAGTTGGAGAAATTGGGCCGCGCCGTGGAGCGGGCCACCCGGTCCTCGAAGCTCATGTCGATGCGCCGGTGCTTGCGCCCGGTGAACTCGTCATGGGCGTAGCGCCCGGGCCGGGCGCGCCCGGCCGACAGCGCGCCCTCGACCTCGGAGACGATGCGCACGTCGGTGAACAGGGCGGCGAGTCCGGCGGCCTCGGACACGGCGCGGGCTTCATAGCCTTCGGCCCCGATGCGCGCGTCGAGCGCCACCTTGCCCACCGGAATCGCCCACACGCTCGCGCCGTATTCCGCCTCGACCAACACCGGGGCCGGCGAAAGCGCCCGTGCGCTCGGCGCACCGGTCAGTGTCGCTGCACTCATCGCCGCCGCGCCGAGCGCGGCGATCAGCTTGGGTGTGTTCATGGCCGGTCTCCAGACGTCTTCGGGCCGCTGATGCCGGAGCGTGCAGGCGAATTTATGGCCGGGGCGGGGAAGCCGACAACACCGAATACGATGTTGAAGACCTGGGCGCCCTGATCGAGGAAGGCTTGAACGAAGCCCTCGCCTGGAAGCGCGGCGAAATCGCGCTGCCGGTCTACAACGTCCCGGACGATTACGGGGCGCGCATCCGCGCCATGCGAAAACGGCTGGGCGTCAAATCGCGCGCCGCCTTCGCGGAAGCCTTCGGCGTGCCTGAAAAGACGCTCCAGAATTGGGAACAGGGGCGCACAACACCCGACCCGACCGCGCGCGCCTATCTCCGCGTCATAGAAGCCGACCCGGAAGCCGTGCGCAAAGCCCTGAACGCGTCCTGAGACCCTGCCCCGCACCGCCCTCGCGAGCCGATGAAGACCGGCGCCAGCGCAAGATTTGAATGCTAACTTGCCAAGCGATTTCGCCAAAAAAATCGGAGGCGCGGCATGGGCGGATACGGGTCTGGCGGCTGGAACGATACCGGGCGCCCGCGTGCGATGGCGGCGAACTCTTCGAACACCTTCGCGGCATCCGGCCCTTTTGAGGCCCACCATTCGTGGCCCTGGCTTTTTGTGCGAAGCTTGAAACCGAGCTTCCGCAGGTCGCCCGTCAGGCTCTTATCACTGGCGAAAACCTTTGAGACATACCATCCCGATTTCGGCGATTTAAGCCGCCCAGCTTTTCACCGCTCAACCAGATGGCAATTTGCATTTTCCCAGCTTGGAGGGAGAACGCGGTCTCACCATCGAGGCGCGCTAGGACGCGCCGCTCTGAGAAGCTGACTTCGGATAATGCGGTTTCAAGGT
>JBKHAZ010000205.1:0-5020 GCA_046542605.1 Oceanicaulis sp.
TGGCGATCTCGCCGCGGGCGTGCTTGTTGCCCACCGTGTCCATCATCCAGGCGGCCTTCAGCGTCAGCAGACGGGCCATCTCGATGTCGATACGGGCGCGCGCGATGCGGTGCTCCCAGACCGAGTGCTTGATCACCGGCTTGCCGAAGGCTTCCCGGCTCATCGCCCGCTTGACCAGGAGCTCCAGCGCGCGCTCCGCCGCGCCGATCGTGCGCATGCAATGATGGATGCGGCCCGGCCCCAGCCGGCCTTGGGCGATCTCGAAGCCGCGGCCCTCGCCCAGGAGCATGTTGGAGGCTGGCACGCGCACGTTGTCGAGCACGACCTCCATATGGCCGTGCGGGGCGTCGTCATAACCGAACACCGGCAGGTGGCGGACGATCGTCACCCCTTCGGCGTCGGCGGGGACCAGGATCATCGACTGCTGCTTGTAGGTCTCCTCGTTCGGGTCGGTCTTGCCCATCAGGATGAAGATCTTGCAGCGCGGATCGCCCGCGCCCGAGCTCCACCATTTTCGCCCGTTGATGACGTATTCGTCGCCCTCGCGCGTGATGGAGCATTCGATGTTCGTCGCGTCAGAGCTGGCCACGGCCGGTTCCGTCATCAGGAAGGCCGACCTGATCTCGCCTTCCAGCAGGGGTTTCAGCCAGCGCTTCTGCTGCTCGGCGGTGCCGTAGCGGGTGAGCACTTCCATATTGCCGGTGTCCGGCGCGGCGCAGTTGAAGACTTCCGAGGCCCAGACCACGCGGCCCATCTCTTCGGCCAGCGGCGCGTAGTCCGCGTTGTTGAGCCCCGCGCCTTCTTCGGAATCGGGCAGGAACAGGTTCCACAGCCCCTCGGCTTTGGCCTTGGCCTTCAGCTCCTCGATGATCGGCAGGACCTGCCAGCGGTTCTCGCCGAATCCCTTGAGCTGGTCGTGATAGGTCTTCTCGTTGGGATAGACGTGCTGGTCCATGAAGGCGCGGACTTTAGCGAGGTAGTCCTTGCACAGATCGGAATATTCGAAGTTCATGAGCGCGATGCTCCTCCCCATGTTGGCCCGCTGCAGCGGACATCGTCTGATTTGACGTCCAGCATAACGATCACACGGAAAATTCCACCCGCGACATGACGCCCGCCCTGTTTTTCGCTGCGGTTTTTCTCACCGCCCTGATCTCGGCTGTTTTCGGCATGGCCGGCGGGTTGATCCTCATGGGCGTGCTGGCTGCGCTTTACCCGGTCGCCGGAGCCATGGTGGCGCACGGGCTGATCCAGAGCGTGTCCAACGGCTGGCGCGCGGTGCTCCTGCGCCGGTTCATCCTGTGGCGGGCTTTCGCCCTGTTCGCCGCGGGCTCGGGCCTCGCGGCGGGCGGCCTCGCTTTCCTCAGCGTCACTCTCTCCAAGCCCGTGCTCTTTCTGGTGCTGGGCCTCGTGCCGCTTCTGGTCTGGCTGCCAAAGGAGCGGTTCGCGCTTGATGCGCGCCGCACCGGCGACGGGCTGGCGGGCGGGGTGCTGGTCACGGGGCTGAATGTCGTCGCAGGGGTGTCGGGGCCCTTGCTGGACGTGTTTTTCCAGCAGGTCGACGCCGACCGGCGGGCGATCGTCGCCACCAAGGCGGCGACCCAGGTGCTCTCACACGCGGTGAAGATCGCCTATTACGCCGGCGCGGCCTTGAACGTGGCCGCTGCGCCGCCACTGTGGATGCTGGCGCTCGCGGTCCCGCTCTCCATCGCCGGCACGACTCTGGGTGCGGGTGTTCTGTCGCGCATGAGCGACGCGAATTTTCGAAACCGGACGAAATGGGTCGTGACGGGCGTCGGGGCGGTCTATGTCGTAAGAGGGCTTTTCCTGATCTGGAGCTGACATGGATCTTTCGCCCGCCCCGTTGTCCAACGCCTGTGTTCGCCTGGAACTCTTGGAGGAGCGCCACCGCGAGCCGCTCCGTCCGCTCGCCGACGATCCCGCGCTCTGGACGCGGACCTCGCTCAACGCGTCGGGCGCCGGTTTCGACGTCTGGTTCGAGACCATGGCGACGGCGAACATGAAGAACGCCCAGATCAGCTACGCGGTGCTCGACAAGCGCGGCGGCGCCTATGCGGGGCATACGAGCTATCTGTCCATCGCGCCCGAGCATGACCGGGTCGAGATCGGCTGGACCTGGTACGGCGCGCGGTTCCATCGCACCCATGTGAACCCCGCGGCCAAGCGCCTCTTGCTCGCTCACGCCTTCAGGTGCGGCGCGCAGCGTGTGGAGTTGAAGACCGGCGGCGATAATCTGCGCTCGCAAGGCGCCGTTGAGAAGCTCGGCGCGAAGCGCGACGGTGTTTTGCGCAGTCACGCCAGAACCTGGACCGGGGCGCGGCGTGACAGCGTCTTCTATTCGATCCTCGCCGAGGAATGGGCGAGCGTGCGCGACAGGCTCGACGCGCGCCTGTCGGCCTTTTCCCGCCTCGCCGTCACCGAAGACGACCCGGCCGCGCCCGAGGTGATCGCGCTGCTCGAACGCCACCTCGCCTTCACTCGCGGCGCCTCGCCGCCGGGAACGTGCTTCGCGCTGGACGTGGCGGGGCTGAAAGAACCGGGCGTGACGTTCTGGACCGCTCGCGAGGGCGGCGCGGTGCGCGGGTGCATTGCGTTGAAAGCGGGCCATCTCGAGCCCGGGCACGGCGAAGTGAAGTCGCTGCACTGCGCCGCCGAGGCGCGTGGCCGGGGCGTCGGCGCGGCGCTGGTGGTCAAGCTCCTCGATCACGCCCGCGCCGCCGGCCTGCACCGCGTCAGCCTCGAAACCGGCCGGTCGGACGGCTTCGCGCCGTCGCGCAGGCTCTACGAGGACATGGGGTTTGAAGCCTGCCCGGCGTTCGGACCTTATGAGGACGATACGTTCAGCTACTGCATGACCCGAACGCTCTAGCGAGGGGCTGAGACCAAACGTGTCGGCCCGGGGAGCCGGAGGCGGGCGCGGTTCGTTTCCCAGCCTCGCCGCCGGGAAGCGACATGAGCGCCTACGCCTCGATAACCACGGCCGGATTTCTGGCGACCGCGATCACCTACGGTCCCGCCCGCATGGGGTTCGGGCTGTATCTGAACGCGTTTCGAAGCGAATTCGCACTGAGCGCCGGCATGGCCGGTGTGATTTCGTCGCTCGGGTTCGCCGGCTTCTTCGCCAGCCTGCCGGCCGCCTATGTTCTGGCGGCGCGCGTGAGTCCGCGAACCCCGGTTCTCATCGGTCTGATCGCGGCCGCCGCCGGCATGGCCCTCATCGCCGCAGCGCAGAACGTCCTCATGCTGGCGGGAGGCGCGGTCCTCGCCATGTCGAGCGCGGGCTTCTCCTGGGCGCCGTTCAATGCGGCGGTGAACCGGCGCCTGGAGGAGTCGCGCCGGCCCACCGCGCTGTCCATCGTCAGCACAGGCACCACGGTGGGGATCGCCGCCGCCGCCCTGACCGCGCTCGGCCTGAGCGTGTCCGGCGGCTCCTGGCGTATCGCGTGGGCCGCGTTCGCCGGTGCGGGCGCGCTGGCGGCGGCGAGCGCCGGATTATTGCTCCGCCCCGTTGATGCCGGGCGCCGCGCTCCCAAGGGCGCTCAGCGGCGCATGCTGGCGAACCGGGCCGCCCCGCTGCACCTGCTCGCCTTCGCCTTCGGGGCGGCGAGCACGATCTACATTTCCTTCGCCGGCGACAGGATCGAGCGCGCGGGCGGACTTGCAGGTCTCGGCGAGGGCGGATCCTCCGCGCTGATCTTCGTCAGCTTCGGCGTGGCCGGGCTCGCCGGCCTCCTCACGGGTCGGGTCGGCAAACGCACCGGCCTTACTCCGCTTTTGAGGATGCTGTTTTCGGCCTGTGCGGCCTCTTTTGCACTCATCGCCCTGGCGCCCGGCTCGCTGGCCGGGGTCGTCGCCTCGGCGGCGCTTCAGGGCGCGTTCGTGATGATGATCAGCGCCGCGCTGGCCTTCTGGTCGGAGCGCCTGTTCCCCGAACTGCCCTCGATGAGCTTCACCGCCGCGCTGCTCGCCTCGGCGGCGGGGGCGGTTACAGGTCCCGTGCTGGCGGGCTTTGCTGTGGACGCGTTCGGTTTCGCCGCGATGTTCTTGGCGCTTGCGGGCGCTTCAGGGCTCACCGTCGCGCTTGTCCCGCCGCGACTGCTTCCCGCCCTGCAGATTTCAGCGGGCGGCGCATGAAAAAAACCGGCGCGCCGAGGAAGGCTCGGCCGTTTCATCCTAAGCGCCGGGACGCTGCGGACTTAAGCGCTCAGCTCGATATCGTAGGTTTCGATCACGGGGTTCGCCAGGAGCTTGTCGCACATCTGGGCGACGCGCTTGTGGGCCTCTTCGGCGTCGGCGGTGTGAAGATCAATCTCGATCAGCTTGCCCTGGCGCACCGCGGCGACTTCTTCAAAGCCGAGATGATTCAGCGATCCGGCCACGGCCTGGCCCTGAGGATCGAGGACGCCGGGTTTGAGATAGACGTGAACGCGCGCTTTCATGAGGCCTGCTCGTCTTTTCCGTTCTGGTTTTCTTTCATGATGCCGAGACGGCGGGCCACTTCGGCGTAGGCTTCGGTGACGTTGCCGAGATCGCGGCGGAACCGGTCTTTGTCCATTTTCTCGTTCGTGTCCATGTCCCAGAGCCGGCAGGAGTCCGGGCTGATCTCGTCGGCCAGGATGATCCGGGGCATGTCGTTCTGGTCGTAAATCCGGCCGAACTCGAGCTTGAAGTCCACAAGCCGGATGCCCGCGCCGGAGAACAGGCCGGACAGGAAGTCGTTCACACGAAGCGCCATGGCGATCATGTCGTCGATGTCCTGGGTGGCCGCCCAGTTGAACGCGGTGATGTGCTCTTCCGACACCATCGGGTCTTCCAGCGCGTCGTCCTTGTAATAGAACTCCACGATGGAGCGCGGCAGGGGCTCGCCCTCTGTGAGGCCGAGGCGCTTGGCGATGGAGCCGGCCGCGACGTTTCTGACCACCACCTCGAGGGGAATGATCTCCACCTCGCGCACCAGCTGCTCGCGCATGTTGAGCCGGCGGATGAAGTGGGTGGGCAC
>JBKHAZ010000206.1:0-4974 GCA_046542605.1 Oceanicaulis sp.
GTTGGCGAACAGCGCCTCGAACGCCCAGCGCGCCCCGCCGGCGCGCTCGAAGGCTTCGGCGGCGTAGGGGATCGCGCGGGCGGGCTCTCCGCGCGCCTCGGCGATGCCGGTCAGGCCGCGCTGGGCGACCAGCCGGGTCTTCTGGTCCTCCAGCATCGCCTCGTAATGGGTCTCCGCGCTCTCCAGATCGCCTGCGGCCTCGGCGGCGCGCGCGGCGAGCAGGCGCGACAGCGCCGGCCGGTCCAGCAAGGCTTCCGCGCGCGAGGCCTGGCGCACGGCCAGCGCGCCCTGGCCGGCGGCCGAGGCGATCAGGGCGCGCTCCAGCGCGTCGAAGCCCTGCTCGCGGCGGCGATTGGAGCGGAATTTCCGGAACGCGTCCGGCGCGCCCCACACCTTGGCCAGCAGCCACCAGGCGAAGACCAGCAGAAAGGTGGCCAGGATCAGCACCCCGGCGGCCAGCGCGAACGGCGCCTCGGCGTTCACGCCCAGGAACTGGACAGTCACAAGCCCCGGATTGAGCGTGAGAAAGACCGCGAGGACCGCAGTGAACACGCACAGGACGACGGTGAGAACCAGACGGATCATTCCCCGCCTCCAGCTGCCGCCAGCGCGGCGGATTGTTCCTTCAAGGCGTCGCGCACCGCAAGCCGGTCGACGAGTCCGTCGCGCCAGCCGCCGAGCGCCTCCAGGCCGGCCTCGTCAAGCTCGGATACGATGCGCGCGGCTTCGGCGAGATCGTCCTCGGCCAGCGCCTGCGTGATCGCAGCGGCGGGACCGGCCTCGTCGTCGCGCGCCACGCGCAGCACGCCGAAATAGGTGCGGGTCTCTCCCGTCGCCTGACGCAGGGCTTCGGACGGGAAGCTGTCTTCCAGACGATCCGGCGTGGGCGCGCCCTCGCGGGCCACCGCGCGCAAGGCCTCAAGACCCGGCGCGCCGGGCCAGACGCGCGCAAGCGCCTCGACCTCCACGGCGAAGGGCTCGGAGCCGGACGCCGCTTCGCTGAGCGCGGCGAAGCCGAGCGCGCGCGCGGCCAGGCCGGCGGGTTCGGAGGGCGCGGCCTGCAGCGCCTCGACCTGGCGGGCGAGCTGATTGACCCGGCGCACGAAGGCTTCCAGCCGGGTGCGCACGGCGTCGAGCTCGTCAGGGGAGACCGCGCCGGCGGACGCGCCCTGATCCTCTATCTGACCGGCGAGCGCCTCGACCCGGCCGGGAAGCCCGTCAAGCGTCCGCACTGCGCCGCTTAGAGCCTCGACACGCTCTCCAAGCGCGTCGATGCGCCCCGACAGGCCGGCCAGTCGCAGGTCCGACGGGGCGTCGTCGGCGCCGGTCCCGGCGCTGATCTCGCTGAGCGTAGTGTTGGCCTGTCGCGCCGCGGAGCGCGCCGCCTCGGCCTCGCTTTGCGCGGTCGCCACCGTGTCCTCCAGCGCGTCCAGCCGAGAGCGCACGCCGGAAAACGCGTCATCGAGTCGGGATTGCAGTTGCGTGAGGCTTTCGGCGGCGTCGCCGCCCGGGCCTGACCCGGCCGCACCGGCTTCGAGCGTCTCGATCGCGGCTGCAAGGGCGTCGACCCGATCCGGCAAGTCCTCGCGCGCGGCGAGCGTGGTTTCGAGCTCGGAGACCCGCTCGCGCAGGCCCGCCAGATCCGGTTCCCCGGCGTTTTCAAGTGCGGCGATCCGCTCTTCCAGGGCCGTCAGTTCGCCGCCGGCAACCGCTTCGGGCGGCAGGTGGCGCGACAGAACAAAACCGGCGGCGCCGCCGATGGCGGCGGCGACGATGACGAACAGAACGCGCTTCAGCCCGCCGCCGCTTGAGCGCTCGCGCGGCCCGGCGGCGTCTTCCTCCGCCCCGTCCGGCGCCGGCTCGGGCGCCGGTTCGAACTCGGCGTCCACCGGTTCGGCGTCCTGGCGATCGTCTGGCGTGTCTTTGTCGCTCATGGAACTCCTCTTCGCCGCGCAGTCTAGGGCGCGTCGCGCAGGCTGGAAACCGGGCCGGGGCGGGTGAGGTTCAGCGCGCCGCCCCGTTCAAGAGCTGGTCGAGCACGTCGAACAGCGCGTCCTCATCCGGCGTCGCGGCGCTTTTCACCCGGCGCACCGGCGCCGCGGCGAGCGGAGCGGCGGCCTTGGCCGAGATCGCCGCCACGTCGCATCGCTGCAACGCGGCCCTCCGCCCGGCGTCCTCGATGCGAGCGGCGAAGCGCTGCGCGCCCAGCGGCGAATGGACGAGGATGACCGCGCCGGCGTCGAGCGCTTCCAGCGCATCGTCGCCGAGCGCGCCGGTCTCGACCGCCTCGTAGAGAATTTCGGTGTCCGCCGTAACGCCGGAGGCGCAGAGCGTTTCGGCCAGCGCAAAGCCCTGCGGCGCACCACACACGTGAAGCACCGGCCCGTCGGGCGGGGCCGCGGCGATGAGCCTGGCCAGCGCCGCGCCGTCGCCGTCCGCGCTTGTGACCGCGCAAAAGCCCGCCGCGCGCGCCGCCGCCGCGGTCACCGCGCCCACCGTCATGACCGGCAGATCGCGCCGGTCGCTGTTACGCACGAAAGCGCCGACGCCGTTCGGGCTGGTGAAAGCGACAAGGCCGACGCCCGCGAGATCGAGCGTGCGGTCCTTGTACTCGATCCGCGCCGTGGCGGCGTTCACCGCCTGCACGCCGCGCTCGGCGAGCCGCTCGAGCGTGCGCGCGGCGCCGGGTTCGGCGCGGGTGACGATGACCGGCTTCACGAGCTTTCGGCGACGGCCCGCGCCAGGGCTTCGCCGCCCGCTTCCTTGACTTCAAGACCCAGCGACCGGCCAAGCCGAGCGGCCTCGGCCGGGTCGGTGGACTGCAGCGCGGCGCGGGTTTCGCGCGCCCAGCGCTGCGCGCCGTCCGGCGACAGCGCCTCGCCGCGCAGGTGCAGCGTTCCGCCCTCCAGCACCGCGTAGGCCGCGATCGGCGTGCGGCACGAGCCGTCCAGCGCCGCGAGAAATCCGCGCTCGGCCGCCGCGCACACATGGCTGGCGCTGTGATCGAGCGTGGTCAGGACGGCGCGCGCCTCCTCGTCGTCGGACCGGATCTCCACGCCGACGCAGCCTTGCGCCGGCGCCGGGAGAACGCTCGCCGGGTCGAGCGGTTCGCGTTCGGCTTCTTCGCGTCCCAGCCGGCGCAGGCCTGCGCGCGCCAGAAAAGTGGCGTCCACGTCCCCGGAGCGCAGCTTGTTCAGGCGGGTATCCACATTCCCGCGCAACAACACGATCTTCAGATCGGGCCGCAGGGCGAGCGCCTGGGCCTGGCGGCGGATGGAGGCGGTGCCCAATACCGCGCCGTGCGGCAGGTCCTCGATGCGGCTCACGCCGTCGCGGGTCAGCAGCACGTCGCGCGGATCCTCGCGCTTGAGGATGGCGGCGATCTCCAGACCGTCTGGGAGCCTGGTCGGCACGTCCTTCATCGAGTGCACCGCAAAGCGCGCCTCGCCGGACAGCAGCGCGGTCTCCAGCTCCTTGGTGAACAATCCTTTGCCGCCGGCCTCCAGCAAAGCCCGGTCGGTGATCTTGTCGCCGGTGGTCTTCATGCCGAGGATCGGAAAGCCGTCCTCCTTATCCACGACGGCCGCCTCGGCGAGGCGGGCCTGCACGTCCAGCGACTGGGCCATGGCGAGCGGTGAGGTGCGCGTGGCGATCGCCATCGGGGCCTGGGGCTTGGACAAGGGGCGGCTCCTGACTTCAATGCATGATTGTCAGCGCGCCGGGCGGGCGCTAACGACAGACCATGGCGTTATCCCATGCTGACAAAAAGCCGCAACCCGTCTCGACGCCGCAGGCGATCACCGTGCTGGGTCTTGAGTCCAGTTGCGACGATACCGCCGCGGCGGTGCTGCGGCGCGACCGGGACGGGACGATTACGATTCTCGCCGAGACCGTGCTGGGCCAGAACGAGGCCCACGCCCCCTATGGCGGGGTGGTGCCCGAGATCGCCGCACGCGCCCATGCCGAGCGCATCGACCAGCTCGCCCGCGAGGTCCTAAGCGAGGCGGAGATGACGGTGCGCGATCTCGACGGCGTCGCCGCGACCGCCGGCCCGGGCCTGATCGGCGGGGTCATGGCCGCGCTGATGACCGCAAAGGGAATCGCGCTCGGCGCCGGCAAGCCGCTGATCGCGGTTAATCATCTGGAAGGTCATGCGCTTTCGCCGCGGCTGACGCAGCGGCTCGATTTTCCCTACCTGCTGCTGCTGGTTTCGGGCGGGCACACCCAGCTCGTGCTGGTCGAGGGCGTCGGGAGAATGACCCGGCTCGGCTCCACGATCGACGATGCGGCGGGCGAAGCGTTCGACAAGACGGCCAAGGTCATGGGGCTCGGCTTTCCCGGCGGCCCCGCGGTGGAACGCTTCGCGCTCGAGAGCACCGACCCCGGCCGGTTCGAGCTGCCGCGCATGCTGGCGCGAGACAAAAGCTGCAATTTCTCCTTCGCGGGTCTGAAGACCGCCGCGCGCCGCGCCTGGGACGGGCTTGATCAGCCCACTGACCGAGATCGCGCCGATCTCTCCGCGGCGGTCCAGAGCGCCATTGCGCGCCATCTCTCCGAGCGCGCCGGGCGGGCCATGGACCGGGTCGCCGAGACGCTGGGAGAGCGCAAGGTGCTCGTGGTCGCCGGCGGGGTCGCCGCCAACACCGCCGTGCGCGGGGCGGTGCGCGAGGCGGCCGAGGCGCGCGGCTTCAAGCGGGTTGCCCCGCCGATGAAATACTGCACCGATAACGCGGCCATGATCGCGCTCGCCGGCGCGGAGCGGTTGGCGCTGGGCCGCGTTGACGGGCTGGATGCGCCCGCCCGGGCGCGCTGGCCGCTGGCCGCCGCGGCCGCCGGCGCCGATCCCGCGAGCGGGGCGGGCCGCAAGGGACCGAAGGCTTGAGGAGGGATACGCCGATGCAGTCCATCGCCGTGATCGGGGCGGGCGCCTGGGGCACGGCGCTGGCCCAGACCGCCGCGGCCGCCGGCCGCGAC
>JBKHAZ010000207.1:0-4963 GCA_046542605.1 Oceanicaulis sp.
GCGCGCCGTAGGAGTTGAACTCGCGCGGCTCCACGCCGTGCTCCTGCAGGTAGTGACCGGCCGGGCTGTCGGCCTTGATCGAGCCGGCCGGGCTGATGTGGTCGGTGGTGATGGAGTCCGCGAACAGGCCTAGAATGCGCGCGCCCTCGATGTCCTTGGGCGGGGTCACGTCGGTGGACATGCCTTCGAAGAAAGGCGGGTTGGCCACGTAAGTGCTCTCCGGCCAGTCATAGGTGAGACCGCCGGAGGTCTCGATGCCCTGCCACATCTCGTCGCCTTTGAAGACGTCGGCGTAGCGCTTGGCGAACATGTCCGGCGTCACCGCCTCGCGCACCACATCGGCGATTTCCTGCGAGGACGGCCAGATATCTTTGAGATAGACCGGCTCGTTCTCATCGTCGTACCCGATCGGATCTTCGGCGACATTGATGTTCATCGTGCCGGCGATGGCGTAGGCGACCACCAGCGGCGGAGAGGCGAGATAGTTCGCGCGCACGTCCGGGCTGACGCGGCCTTCGAAATTGCGGTTGCCCGACAGCACCGAGGCGGCGACGAGATCGCCGTCCTTGACCGCCTTGGAGATCTTTTCGGGAAGCGGGCCGGAATTGCCGATGCAGGTGGTGCAGCCATAGCCCACCAGATTAAACCCGAGTGCGTCGAGATCGTCCTGCAGCCCAGCCTTCTCCAGATAGTCGGTGACGACCTGCGAGCCCGGCGCCAGGGAGGTCTTCACCCAGGGCTTCACCGTCAGGCCCTTCTTCAGCGCATTGCGCGCCACCAGCCCGGCGCCCAGCATCACCGACGGGTTGGAGGTGTTGGTGCACGAGGTGATCGCCGCGATCACCACGTCGCCATGACCGATCGAGTAGTCTTCGCCCTCCACCTTCTGGCGCTTGGCGGCGTCGTCGGCCTTGTTGAACTCGTCGGCGAGGGCCTTGGCGAACGCGTCGGCGGCGTCGGAAAGCGCCACGCGGTCCTGCGGACGCTTCGGCCCGGCCAGCGAGGGCACGACGGTGGAGAGGTCGAGATGCAGCGTGTCGGTGTAGACCGGCTCCTCGGTCCGTTCCGGCCGGAACATGCCCTGCGCCTTGGCGTATTTCTCAACGAGCTCGACGCGGCCTTCCTCGCGGCCGGTGGCGCGCAGATAGTCCAGCGTCTCGTTGTCGACGGGGAAGAAGCCGCAGGTGGCGCCGTATTCGGGCGCCATGTTGGCGATGGTCGCCGCATCTTCCAGCGAGAGCGTGTCGAGACTGGCGCCGTAGAATTCCACGAATTTGCCGACCACGCCCTTCTTGCGCAGCATCTCCACGACGGTGAGCACCAGGTCGGTGGCCGTGGCGCCTTCGGGCAGCTCGCCGTCCAGTTTGAAGCCGATGACCTCCGGGATCAGCATGGAGACCGGCTGGCCCAGCATGGCCGCTTCGGCCTCGATACCGCCCACGCCCCAGCCGAGCACGGCGAGGCCGTTGATCATGGTGGTGTGGCTGTCGGTGCCCACCAGCGTGTCGGGGAAGGCGTAGGCGACCCCGTCCTCATCCCTGGTCCAGACCGTCTGGGCGAGGTTTTCCAGGTTCACCTGGTGGCAGATGCCGGTGCCCGGCGGCACGACGCGGAAATTGTCGAACGCGCTCGCGCCCCATTTCAGGAACTTGTAGCGCTCGCCATTGCGCTCGTATTCGCGCTCCACGTTTCTGGAGAAGCTGTCGGCGCCGCCGAAATAGTCCACCATCACCGAGTGGTCGATGACGAGATCGACCGGCACCAGCGGGTTCACGCTTTTCGGGTCGCCGCCGAGATTTTTTGTGGCGTCGCGCATGGCGGCCAGATCCACCACAGCCGGAACGCCGGTGAAGTCCTGCATCAGCACGCGGGCCGGGCGATAAGCGATTTCGTGATCGGACTTGCCCGATTGCGTCCAGGCTGCGATCGCCTCGATGTCGGCCTTGGTCACCGTGCGCCCGTCTTCAAAGCGCAGAAGGTTCTCCAGAAGGACTTTCAGCGTATAGGGCAGCTTCGAAACACCGCCGAGACCGTTCTTCTCCGCCTCCTTCAGGTCGAAATAGGCGTAGGTCTTTCCGCCGGCGGTCATTTCGCGGCGGCATTTGAAGCTGTCCAGAGACGCCATGGGGTCATCCTCATATCTGGCGCCGGCGAGCCGGCGGAGGTCGGTGCGGCGCGTGCGAGGCCGCCATGCAAGGCGGAGCGCCGATATAAGTTTCGCCGCGCGTTTTAGACCTGCTTAGCCGTTGCTGCAATGCGGCGGAGGTCGCATGTCAGCAGGTGAGAATGACTTGCAGATAAGGCGATGCGGGCGATCGGGCGACGCATGCCTTGGACATGGCGCGCGGCGCACTCTATTCAACGCCGCCATGACCACTCCCGCTCGCCTTTCCTGCACCGACCTGACGCTCGACCGTGGCGGCCGGGTGCTGGTGCGCGGGTTTTCGCTGGGGGTGAGCGCCGGCGATGCGGTGGTGCTCACAGGGCCCAACGGGTCGGGCAAGACGACGCTGCTGCGCGCGCTGGCCGGGCTGGTTCGACCTGCGGCGGGCGAGATCGTGCGGGAGCCGAAGGAGGCGGGAATCGCCTTTCTGGGGCACGCCGACGGGCTCAAAACCAGCGAGAGCGTTAAAGCCATGCTGCAAAGCTGGACCACGCTGCACGGCGAAGATGCCGGCCCGGCGCGCCTCGATGCGGTGATGCGCGAGCTCGCCGTGGCGCATCTGGCGCGGCGCGAATGCGGAAAGCTGTCGGCCGGGCAGAAGCGCCGAGCGGCGCTGGCGCGCACGGTCCTGTCCAACCGCCCGATCTGGCTGCTGGACGAACCCGCCGCGCCGCTGGACACCGCCAGCAAGGCCCGGCTCGCCGAGCTGGTGGCGCGCCATCGCAAAGCCGGCGGGCTGGTGGTCGCGTCCACCCATCTCGATCTTGGCTGGGAGGATGTGCGCTTGGTGGACCTTCAGCCTGCAGATCCCACACCGAAAGAGACGGCGCCATGAGCGCGGCCCTCGCCCTGTTCAAACGGGAGGTGGGCCTTGCTTTCTCCGGCGGCGGCGGACCGGCCGGGCCGGCCGCGTTCAATCTCGCCGCCCTGTCGCTGGCGCCGCTCGCCATCGGTCCGGATGCGGACGTGCTCGCCGCGGCCGGGCCCGGGATCATCTGTTTCGCCGCCCTTCTGGCGACGCTGCAGCCGGCCGAGCGCCTGTTCGGCGAGGACGCCAGCGACGGCACGCTGGAGCTTTACGCGCTTTCAGGCCAGAGCCTGGCGCTCACCTGCCTTGTCAAGGCGCTCGCTTTCACCGCCGCAGTGTTCTGGCCCCTGCCCGCCATCGCGTTCTTCGGCGCGCTCGCCTACGGGCTCGACGCCGGGCCGGCGCTTGTCACGGCGTTCGCGCTCGCTCTGGCCGCGCCGGGCCTGGCGCTGGTGGCGAGCTTTGCAGGCGCGCTGGCGGCGGGCTTGAAGCGGGCGGGCCTGCTCATCGCCCTCATCGCCGCGCCGCTGCAGGTGCCCTTGCTGATCTTCGCCGCCGGCGCGGCGCGCTCGGCTGTGGAGCAGCCCGATCTGGTGGCGCCGAACCTGACGATGACGGCGGCGTATTCCCTCGCCGCGCTGGCTCTGGCGCCCTTGGGCGCGGCGGCGGCGCTGCGCGCGCGGCTGGAGTAGCCGCGACATAGGCGCGCCAAGCCTTGCTAACGCGGAGCAGGCTGGCTACCTCGTCTTTTCATGTGGAGCTATTTCGCAAACCCCGAGCGCTTCGACCGCCTGGCGCGCGCCGTGATCCCCTGGACCTGGGGGCTGGCGGCGCTGTTGTTCGCCATGGGTTTGCCCTGGGCGCTGGTGATCTCGCCGCCCGACTACCAACAGTCGGAGACGGTGCGCATCATGTATGTGCACGTGCCCGCCGCGTGGCTGGCCATGGCGGCTTATGCGGGCCTTGCGACATCGAGCTTCGTCTATTTCATCTGGCGCCATAACCTGGCCGACCTCGCCGCGCGCGCCCTGGCGCCGGCGGGCGCGGTGTTCGCCTTCCTGTGTCTTGCGACCGGCGCTTTGTGGGGCCGGCCCATGTGGGGAGCCTGGTGGGTGTGGGACGCGCGGCTGACCTCGATGCTGGTGCTGTTCCTCTTGTATCTCGGCTACATGGCCCTGCGCGCCGCCATCGAGGATGAGAAGCTCGCCGCACGCGCCGCCTCGATCCTGGCCATGGCGGGGCTGATCAATCTGCCGATCATCAAATTCTCCGTGGACTGGTGGAATACGCTGCACCAGCCCGCCAGCGTCATCCGGTTCGACGGGCCGACCATCCACGCCTCCAAACTCTGGCCGCTCTCGGTGATGGCGCTGGCCTTCACCGTGCTGCTCACCGCGCTGGTGCTCACTCAGATGCGCGCCATGATCCTGGCGCGCAAAGCCGACATGCTGGAGCGCCGGCGCGAGCGGCGCCTGGAAGCGGAGGCGGGCCTGTGAGCGACTTCTTCGCCATGGACGGCTATGCGGCCTTCGTCTGGGCGTCCTACGCCCTGACGCTCATCGGCGTCGGCGGGCTTGTCGTCTGGACGGTGCGCGCGCGCCGCGCCGCAGCGGCGAGGCTGGCCCGGCTGCAGGCGCTTGAGACTGCGGCCGGACCCGCGGCGCCGCAGGCGATCGAGAACGCGCCGCAGACCGTCGCCGCGCGGGAGGGCGGGGCGTGAACCGGTTGATCCTGTGGATCCCGCTCACCGTGATCGTGCTTTTGCTGGCGGTGTTCGCGGTCGCCCTGTTCAGCCCGGACGGGGGCGGCGACGATCCGATGATCGGCCGCCCCTTGCCCGCCCTTCCTTTGTCGGATTTTCCCGGCCCCACGGACGATTTCGATCCGGCGGCCGTGGAGGGGCCCTATCTTCTGAACGTGTGGGCGAGCTGGTGCGCGCCCTGCCGCATCGAGCATCCGGTGCTGGAAGGCCTCGCCGATCAGGGCGTGCC
>JBKHAZ010000208.1:0-4957 GCA_046542605.1 Oceanicaulis sp.
ACGAGGCCAGATGGACCGCGCTCATAACGCTGCGCGCGCCCGACAGGTCCGGCGCGGGGGGCGCGGCCGCCGGCCGCTCGGCAGGCGGCGGGTTCGGTGGGGCGGGTTCGGCGCGCTCAGGCGCGCGGGTGAGCGCAGCCTCCAGCGCAGCCATCTCTCCGCCGGCCGCCGAGAGGCGCGCTGGATCGGACAGCTCGGTCTCCACCAGCAGGGCCGCGAGTTGCTGGGCGCGGCTCGCCGGCGCAGCGCGCGGCGGCTCCGGCGCGGCGGCGCACCCGGTCAAAACGAGGGCGAGCGATATTGCGGCGAAACGCATCATGGGGATGTCTTACAACGAGTCGCGCGCTTGCGCGCCAGAGCAAAGCCCGGCTAGCGTCCGCGCGCCTTCAATCGGAGCCGTGCCCGTGTCCGACGCCCGCCCCCACCCGCCGCTCGACGCCGCCTACGACCCGGCCGAGCTCGCCGCAGCCGTCAGCGCCTGGCGTGCGCGGGGGCTGTCGGTGGGCTTCGTGCCGACCATGGGGGCGCTGCATCGCGGCCATATCGCGCTTGTGGAAAAAGCGCTGTCCCTTTGCGACCGCGTGGTCGCCAGCGTGTTCGTGAATCCCGCCCAGTTCGCGCCGGGCGAGGACTTCGACACCTATCCGCGCACGCTGGAAAGCGACGCGGACAAGCTCGGCGCGGCGGGTTGCCACCTCGTCTACGCCCCCACCGCAGCCGCCATGTATCCGCCGGGCTTTTCCACGACGATCAGCCTGAATGGCCCCGCCGAAGCGCTTGAAAGCGCGGCGCGCCCGCATTTCTTCGCCGGCGTCGCCACAGTTGTCACGAAGCTTCTAAACCAGGTCAAACCCGACAAGGCGGTGTTCGGCGAAAAGGATTATCAGCAGCTCCTGGTCATCCGGCGCCTGGTCGCCGATCTCGACATGGGCGTGGAGATCGTGGCGGGCGAAACCGTGCGCGAACCCGACGGCCTCGCCCTCTCCTCGCGCAACGCCTATCTCAGCGCCGATGAGCGGGTGCGGGCCGGCAAGCTCAACGTCATCCTCGCCGATTTCGCCTCCGCCCTGCGTGACGGCGCGCCGGTGGAGACGGCGCAGGCCCGCGCCCTCAAAGCCGCCGAGGCCGCCTTCAACCGCGTCGATTACATCGAGGCCCGCTGCGCCGACACGCTGGCCGCCCTGCCCGAAGGACCGGTGACCCAGCCCGCCCGCCTGCTTGCCGCCGTGCATGTGGGCGAAACGCGGCTGATCGACAATATGGGCGTTTGAGGCCTCCAGCCTTGCCCGTCCCGTCAAAGGGAGGACAAGAAAGCGGCCGCGCCCCTCACCACGCCCCGATCTCGATGAGCTTGCGGCGGAGCTCGTCGGGCAATTCCTCGCCACCGGTCTGGACGGAGAGGTCGGCGGGAGCGTGTTCGGCTTTGAGATAGCGCCAGCCCTGAAAGGGACGCTTGGGGCTCGGCGCGGTGCGATGAATCTCGTTATCGAGCCAGATCGTGCAGCGCTTGATCCCGGCCTCGTCGGTGAACTCTTCAAGGTCGAGAATGGTCTGGCGGCACTGAATCACGCGTTTGATCACCCAGTAGAGCGATCCGCCGTCCAAAAGCTCCTTGGCCCGCTTGGGCGTCATGCGCGTGGTGTGAGGCATCGGCTTGCCGCCGGGGGCGATGCGGTCGCGCCAGGCTTCAAGATCTTCGATGCCGTCAGCCCCGACGCAGAGTTTAACGAGGTTGAGAGCCATGCCCCCTAGCTAGGGCGACTCAGCGGCCTCGCCAAGATGGGCCGGCTGCGGGTCGGCCGTATCGAACACCAGGTTCGAAAACTCCATGGTCAAGCTTTCGCGGGCGCGCCGAAACGCCGCCGAAACTTCAAACACCATATCCGAGCGCGCCAGGCGTGGACCCTCGAGGGCGGGTTCGTGAACGAAGGTCTGGCGCACGTCGAATGCGTGTACGCGGATTGCAAAATTCGGCTTGAAACTCTCGGCTGCAAACAGGCGCAGCCAGTCCGGGCGGCCCGATTCGCCATCGATCGCGATCTCGCCTTGCAGGTGCTCCGTCATCGCGTCCATGCCGTCGTCCATGCCGCCGCCGGGCATGGCGGCGGGGTCGAAGCTGTAGACGAGCAGGGTCCCCTCTTCGCGCTTAAGCCGCGCCGTCTCTCCAACGACAGCCCTCAGATCGAGAGGGGCGAGGAGTCCGTTCTCTCCGCGAAAGGCGTCGCTTTCCGGGTCGAGAAAATCATTCCAGAGGCCGCGCTGATCTTCCGAAAGCGCCTCCTCGTCCGGTTCGAGAAGGGTGTAGCGCGGCGGCTCCTCGGTCAGGTCGACACGCACCGTGAGGCCCTCTCCGCCAATCACCATGCGAAAATCGAGGCGGTCGGGCGGACGATCTCGCGGCTCCTGCTCCAGCGCGGCGTCGAGGGCGGGCGGAAGCTGAGCCTCGGCGAAACCGGGCGACAGGGCGGCCGCACACAGCGCCGCGGCGAGGATGATGCGCAAGGTGCGGCTCTCCAGTCTCATGGCCCCCGCGATGAGACTAGAGAGCCGTAGCGCCCCGCCAACTTAAAATCCCGACAGGATCAAGCGGCGGCCCGATCGCGAAAGCCCGTGTCGCTCATCGGATCGACATCGAAGGTGGTTTCGCTTTTCGGCAGCGGACGCGAGGCGCGACCGGTGATCTTCTCCATCGCTTTCCAGCCGCGCGACAGGGCGGCCTTGGCGTAGGCCGGCGCACCGCGCGTGGAGGCGGACTGCGGTTTGAAGCCCATGCGGCGCAGCGCGCCGTTGGCGTGAAGCACGGCGTTCTTCATCACCGATTCGCGGGTGACGACCTCGCAGGTGATCGACACGTTCAACCCGCCGATATTCTCCACCCGATGCGGCGCGTGCAGCGGCCAGGCGACGAAATCGCCGGGTTTGAGATCGACCTGAGCCGCGTCGGCGTCCCATTTCGGATCGAAGGGCATGTCCTCGGTCTGGGTGCGGTGGAGGATGTTTTCCATGGACTCCTCGCACAGCCAGGGCGCACGCGGCGGATAGATGCGGAACCGCTTTTCGCCCTTCACATGGAGCAGAAGCGTCTCCGAAACATCGGAGTGATAGAACACCTGCGCCTTCGGCGAGCTGATCAGAATGCCGCCATAGGTGCGAAGGGGGCTGTAGCCCGGGTTGAGCTTCTTCAACTGCGAGAAAAGCCCGTCGAAAAGCGGCTTGTAGACCGGATCGGTGTTCATCGCTTCGCGCAGATTGATCCAGAGCTTGCCTTGGCGCACCGCGTCGAGAAGCGCGCGTCCGCTCATGCCGCCGGAATCACCGGCGCGCCAGCTCTCACGGTCGGCCGGATCGTCGCCCATGGTGCAGAAATCGGTGAGCTCGCGCGGATGGCGGTTCAAAAGCGCGGCGAGCGCCAGGTCGGTGAACTCCGGCGCCTGGTGCAGGCGGTGGCGGGCGGTCATCACGCCCTGGCGGAATTCGGCGCGCTTGTCTTCGTTCCAGTCGATCAGGACAGGTTCGGTCATGAAGGGGGCTCCCGTCGCAAAGCGGGACGCAGGGGGCGTCCGGAGAGCCACGGAGCAAGGCGCGTGCCGCGTGCCGCGTGGGGGGTCAGAGCCACATTTGGCCGGCGCGAAGCACGCGCAGGATTTTAAGCTCCGCAGCCCCGGCGTCGCCGCCGGGGCTGTTTCGGCTTGGGGAGCGGCCGAACCGCCTATTTCTTCTCGTCGGGCACGACCGTGCGCAGGTGCAGCTCGCGCAGCTGTTTCGGCTCGGCGTAGGCCGGGGCGTTCATCATCAGGTCGCGGGCCTGCTGGTCCTTCGGGAACATCACCACTTCGCGTAAATTCTCCACGCCGGCGAGCAGCATGACGATGCGGTCCACGCCCGGCGCGATGCCGCCGTGGGGCGGGGCGCCGTAGCGGAAGGCGTTGAGCATGCCGCCGAACGCCTCCTCCACCACGTCCGCGCCATAGCCGGCGAATTCGAACGCCTTGAGCATCACATCGGGGCGGTGGTTCCGGATCGCGCCGGAGGACAGCTCCACCCCGTTGCACACGATGTCGTACTGCCAGGCCTTCAGGCCCAGAAGCGTGTCGTGATCGGAGGCGTCCAGCGCCATGAAGGCGTCGGGGTCCATCTGCGGCATGGAGAACGGGTTGTGGGAGAACTCGACCTTCTTGTTCTCCTCGTCCCATTCATACATGGGAAAATCGACGATCCAGCAGAACTTGAAGACGTTCTCTTCATAAAGCTCCAGCTCGCGTCCGACGCGGTTGCGGGCGTTCCCGGCGAAGCTGGCGAAGGCTTTCGGTTCGCCGGCGGCGAAAAACACCGCGTCGCCAGGCTCAAGGCCCAGCTGGATGCGGATCGCTTCGGTGCGCTCTTCGCCGATATTCTTCGCGATCGGGCCGGCGCCCTCGATCCGGCCGTTCTCCTCGCGCCAGAAGATATAGCCAAGCCCCGGCTGGCCTTCCTTCTGCGCCCAGGCGTTCATGCGGTCGCAAAAGGCTCTGGAGCCGCCTTTCGGCGCGGGGATGGCCCAGACCTCGACCTTGGGGTTCTTCTCGATCATGCCGGCGAAGACCTTGAAACCCGAGCCTTTGAAGTGCTCGGTGACCTCTTCCATCTCGATCGGGTTTCGCAGATCGGGTTTGTCCGAGCCGTACTTGCGCAGGGCTTCTGCGTAGGGAATGCGCGGGAAGTTCTCCTCGCTCATCACCCGGCCGTGCGCGAATTCGCGGAACACGCCGGCGAGCACCGGTTCGATCGCCTGGAACACGTCCTCCTGCTCGACGAAGCTCATCTCCATGTCGAGCTGGTAGAACTCGCCGGGCGCGCGGTCGGCGCGGGCGTCCTCGTCGCGGAAGCACGGCGCGATCTGGAAATACCGGTCGAAGCCGGCGACCATGATCAGCTGCTTGAACTGCTGCGGCGCCTGGGGCAGCGCGTAGAACTTGCC
>JBKHAZ010000209.1:0-4948 GCA_046542605.1 Oceanicaulis sp.
TCGCCTTCACCGTCGAGACCGGCGCAGGACCCGGCTACACGCTGCAGCCCAGCCGCCGCTACGCCCATGGCCGCGCCTATCTGGAGACCCTGCTCGCCCAGGCCGGCTTGCGGGCGGTCAGTATCGCGCCGTGCGTCGTCAGACGGGATCGCGGGGCCGACATCGACAGCTTCGTGGTGACCGCCGCACGCCCGCCTGCGCCGCGCGCGCTGGAGGGCGGCGAAGAAGCTGCGCTGGCGTAGAACCGCGCGTTGACCGCGTTCGGTTTTGACCGGCGCCATCGGCCTGGCGCGCTGGGCTGAGCGCTCCGCCGGCCTATATCCAGCGGCGTCGCGGGACGGAGGGCTTCCATGTTGAGTGACAGCTTTAAAATCACGTTCGTGGCGATTGTCGCGGGCCTGTTCGCATTCTGCCTCGGGGCCGTCGTCGTGGCTGCGCTGGGCTGGCCGATCGGCGTGAGCGCGTTCATCGCCGGGGCCGGCGCCGGCGCGGCGGCCGTGCGCGTCGCCCAGCGGCTGCGCGAGGCCGCAGCGGAGCGCTAGCTGCGCACCCGCTTGAGGATTTCGTCAACGATCTCGCCGCGCTTCACCGTCACCTGGGCCGGCTGCTCCTCGCGCCAGGTCTTGTTGTCGGTGATGTTGGCGGCGAGCTTCGCGCCCAGAGCGAGATCCTTGATCTGCGCCTCGCCTGCTTCGCGCTCATCCGAGCCGATGATGACGGCGAACTCGGCGCCGCGGCGGTCGGCGTATTTCAGCTGCTTGCCCATATTTCCGCCGCCCACGAAGGCTTCGGCGCGAAGGCGTTGTCCATTGGGAAGTTTGGCGGCGCGCAGTTCGGCGGCGAGCTTGAAGTAATCGGCCATGCGGTCTTTCTCCGCGGCGATCACCACCACCAGAGGATCGGCCTCGGCGTTTTTCAAGCGGTCCAGCGCCGACAACGCCGCGGCGAAGCGCGAGACGCCGAAGCTGAACCCGGTGGCGGGCACGGCCTGACCGGTGAAGCGCGCCACGAGATCGTCATAGCGTCCGCCCCCGCCCACCGAGCCGAAACGCATGGGCGATCCGTCCGGATAGCTGGCCTGAGCCAGCAGTTCGGCTTCGAACACCGGGCCGGTGTAATAGCCGAGGCCGCGGACGATGGACGGATCGAACTGGGCGCGGGTTTCGTCAACGCCCAGCGCGGCGAGCACGGCGTCGATCTCTTCCAGCGCCGCGAGCCCCTGTCCGCCCGCGCCGGACCCGACAACGCCGGAAAGCGCCTCGAGGACATCGCCGCGGGTCTCGCCGGCGGCTTCAAGGAAGCCCAAAACCCGAGCGCGTCCGTCCGCGTCCAGCCCGGCGCCTTCGGTGAAGTCGCCGCTTTCGTCCTTGCGGCCCTCGCCCAGCAATTGCTCCACACCCTGACGGCCCAGCCGCTCCAGCTTGTCGATGGCGCGCAGCACCCGCATGCGGCTTTCCGCGGCGGCCGTGCCGAGGCTTTCCAGCACGCCGTCCAGCAGGCGGCGGTCATTGACCCGGATGACGTATTCACCCGCTGCCAGACCCGCAGCGCCCATCACTTCGCTGGCGAGCGCGATCATCTCCGCATCGGCGGCCGGGCCCGGCGCGCCCACGGAGTCCGCATCGCACTGCACGAACTGGCGGAAACGTCCCGGTCCGGGCTTTTCATTGCGCCAGACCTCACCGAACTGGTAGCGGCGATAGGGCTTGGCGAGGTCCTGGAAGCTCTCCGCCGCGAAGCGGGCGAGCGGCGCGGTGAGATCATAACGCAGCGCCATCCACTGCTCGTCGTCGTCCTGCAGGGCGAAGACGCCTTCATTGGGGCGCTCTTCGTCGGGCAGGAATTTGCCCAGGCAGTCGGCGTATTCGAACGCCGGCGTCTCCAGCGGTTCAAACCCCCAGCGCTCATAGACGCCGCTGGCGGCCGCCACCAGGGCGCGTTCGGCGCGCAGCACATGGGCGGCGCGGTCCTCGAAACCGCGCGGACGCCGGGCTTTGGGCTTGAACGCCTTGGTCTTGGCCATGGGAGGAACTCGTCGGGTTAAACGGCTTGGAAGGGCTTGGGGCTTAGCCTCGCGCGCGCAAACGATCAAGCGGCGCGCGCCCAGCACGGCGCCGCGCCCGCCGCAGCCGGAGCCTTGAGATGATCCGCACCGCCCTCGCCGCCCTCGTTCTGGCCGCCGCGACGGCCCTTTCCGCCCACGCCGATGCGGCACGGGTGCAGGCGCTCGCCGCCAGCATCGCCGCCGAAGCGCAGAGCCGCGCCCAGGCCTTTCAGGCGAACCCGGCCGCACCGGCCGAAGCGCCCGCGCCGGGCGATCCGCTGCTCAGCGAGCTGACCGAGTTCGCGCTGGCCGCGCGCGCGCTGTCCCAGCACATCGAGGAGACCGGCGGCCCGGCCGATCTGCGCTGCATCTTCAGAGGCATGAGCGGCGACGTCGAAGACCGGATCGCCGCGCTGGACGCTGCTGAGACGCGGGCGGATATGAGCCGCGCCTATGGGGAGATCGCCCGTCTCGCCGGCCAGGCGGAGCGCCTCGCCGCCGAGCCGGAGCTGGCGGGCGAGACGGCGGCGCCGTGCGAAGCGGGGTAAGGGGCGCTTTTGTCCCTCCCCCATAAAAGCGGGAGGACAAGGGCTATTCCGCCGCCACCGACCGGCTCTTCACAAGCTTCTGCACCTTCTTCACCGCGCGGTCGCGTTTCAGGCGCGAGAGATAGTCGATGAAGACGATCCCTTCGAGATGGTCCATCTCGTGCTGGATGCACACGGCGAACAGGCCTTCGGCGATCTCCTCGCGCCTCTCGCCGTCATAGTCGAGATACTCGACCTTCACCCGCTCGGGGCGCTCCACTTCGTCGAACACCTCAGGCACCGACAGGCAGCCCTCGGAATAGGGCTTGAGGTCTTCGGTGAGCGGGGTGATCACCGGATTGACGTAGTATTTCGGGTCGTTGCGCTGCTCGGACAGGTCCATCACGATGACGCGCTTGTCGACGCCCACCTGGATGGCGGCGAGCCCGATCCCGTCGGCGGCGTACATGGTCTCCACCATGTCGTCCATCAACGCGCGAAGCTCGTCGTCCACGCCCTCCACGGGCTTGGAGACCTGCTTCAGCACAGGGTTCGGGACGGTGAGGATCTCGCGCACGGCCATGACCTCTAGGTAATCCCATCGCCGGAAGGGTTCAAGATTGCGGGTGCGGCTCGGCGTGTTGTGGCCGGCTTGTTGTCCGGCGAGACGGGTTTCGCGCAGACATGGTCGCGGCGTCAGCGCCTCCTCCCACAACCGGGACGCGGGGCCAGCCGCGCATTTTCTTTCGAGGCGTAAGCGCCTCGCAGCGCCGCTATCTCAGCCCCTGGCGCTCCATCTCGCGCAGGCGGTCATAGCTGCGACCCGAACTCATCAGCGCGCGGATGTAATCAAGGCTCGCCTCGGCCATCTCCGGCGTGGCGTCCACAAGGGCCTGCGTCTCGGCTTCGGCGAACCGGCCCTGCAGGGCCAGGGAAAGGGCGAGATTCTGTCTCACTTCGGGACCGGCCGAGTCCTGATCGGCGGCGCGGCGCAACAGGACTTCGGCGCGTTCGGGATCGCCGCCGAGCATGTGCGAGAGCGCCAGATTGTTCAGCACGGCCGGTTCGCCGCCGGAGAGGGCGAGGGCCTGCTCGAATTGACCGCGCGCGCGCTCGGTGCGGCCGGTCTGCTCCAGCGCCACGCCGAGCGCGTTGGCCAGCTTCCAGTTCTGCGCGTCCTGGCGCAGCGCGCGCGAGAGCGGCTCGATCGCCTGCTGGCCCTGGCCCATGGCGGTGAGCGCCATGCCGTAGGCCGACAGAAGCGGGCCGTCTTCAGGATGAAGCGCCAGCGCCTGGCGGGCCACCTCTCCGGCGCGCTCGAAATTGTTCAGCGTCCGCAGCACGTCGGAAAGCTTGTAGGCGGCGTCCTTGTCGGCCGGATTAAGCTCATAGGCTTCGGCCCAGAAGGCGGCCTGGGTGAGGATGTCCTGGTTCTCGATCGCGGCGCGTTCCTCGGCGGTGGCCGGCACGATGGAGCGCGACTGCAGCTCGTCGGCGAGCGTGGCCTCCTGCTCGGTGGGCTGAAGCTCCGAGGTGGTGGCGCAGGCCGCCAGCATCAGGCCTGCAAGACAGATTGCGGACACGCGCGCTCGCATGCTCTACCTCTTCTCCAACGCCGAAGCGGGACGATCCATCCTGACCGCGCCGGCCTCAAGAAGGCGTTAACGCCCCGGTTACATACGCAAGAGAGATCCCATGACCGCCAGTTCCGCCGACCTGTTCGCCCAGCCCGGATCGAAGGCGCGCACCGCGCGCATCGTCGCCGCCGCCGATCTCGACGCCGTGCTGGACGCGTTGCCCGAGACGGCGGGCGCGCATGCGCGCGCCAGCGGATTCGAGGCCGCGCCGAGCCAGGTGGTGATCCTGCCGGGCGCGGAGGTGGACGCGCTCATCGGCGCCGGACCGGCGGGGAGCGCCTTCGACATCGCCGGCGCGGCCATGGCCCTGCCCGAAGGCGACTGGGCGCTGGAGGCGACCCCGTTCGATCCCACCGAGACCGCGATCGCCTTCGCACTCGGCGGCTATCAGTTCACCCGCTACAAGCAGGCCCGGCGCAAGCCGGCCCGCCTCGTCGCGCCTGAGGGGTGCGATACGGTGGAAGCCTCGCGCATCGCGGCCGGGGCCATGCTGACGCGCGATCTGGTCAACACGCCGGCCGGCGACATGCTGCCGAGCCGCCTGCAGAAGGTGGCCGAAGGCCTCGCCGAGGCCCACGGCGCGACGTGCTCGGCGATCATCGGCGAGGATCTGCTTGAGCAGAATTATCCGATGATCCACGCGGTCGGCCGTGCGAGCGACGACGCGCCGCGCCTGATCGAGATCGAATGGGGCGATCCCGCCCATCCGCGCCTGGCGCTGGTGGGCAAGGGCGTGTGCT
>JBKHAZ010000210.1:0-4937 GCA_046542605.1 Oceanicaulis sp.
CTCTATGCACGCGATCACACGGTCGCCGACAGCCTCGCGCACGCCATGGCGCTGCAGGCGAGTCTCTGGAACACCGACGACATCATGGAGGCGATCACCGCGCGCGGCGAAAAGCGGGCGGGCGAGTTCGCGCCGCTGGCTCCGGTCAAGCGCATGGGGCGGGGATGATCGACGGCGCCTGCCATTGCGGCGCGCTGTCCTGGCGCACGCCGGCGCTTCCCGCCCATCTCACCCGCTGCACCTGCAGCGCCTGCCGGCGTTACGCGGCGCTGTGGGGCGAGGTTGATCCGGCGGCGACGGACATCTCCGGTCGCGAAGCGGCGCGCGACTACGTCACCGGCGACGCCACGCTCGCCTTCGTATTCTGCAGCGTGTGCGGAAACCTCTCCCATTGGCGCAGCCTGCCCGGCCATGGCGAGCGCATGAAACTGAACTTTCGTCTCGCCGATCCCGCCGTTATCTCAGGGGTGCGCGTTCGCATTTTCGACGGCGCAGACAGCTGGACGTATCTCGACTGATGGATCTGAAGCTCGGCTTCCTGCCTTTCCTCAACCGCGTCGAAAAGGCGGCTCTCAAAGCCGTCGAGTCGGAGGTGGAATGGTTCTGCCTGCCCGCCGGCGCGACGCTGTTCGAGGAAGGTGAACCGGCGGACGCCTTCTATCTGGTGCGTTCCGGCGCGCTCGCCGCGTTCCGCACCGGCGCGGATGGGCGCCCGGAGCTGGTGGGCCATATCCGCAAGGGCGAGCCCATCGGCGAGATGGCGCTGGTGGAGGACCGTCGTCATTCGGCGAGCGTCTACGCCCTGCGCGACTGCGAGCTGGTGCGGCTTCCCAAGCACGCCTTCGACCGGCTGACGCGCAAGCACGCCTCGCTGATGCATGAGCTGGCGCGCATGATGCTGTTCCGGCTGCGCGGCGGATCGCTCAATCAGCGCGCCGAGCCGAAGGTCTTCGCGCTGATCTCAACCTCCCCGACGATCGATCTGGATTTTCGCACCGTCGAGCTGAAGGCCGCGCTCAAGGCGCTCGGCGTGCGTGCGGCGGTCCTGGGCTATGAGGTGCAGGACGCTCCCAGCCGCAAGCTCGACCAGATCGAGGCCGAGCACGACGTGGTGTTGCTGCATGCGCGCCTGGCCGACGCCGGCTGGGCGCGCCGGGCCATGGGCCGGGCGGACCGGATCTGGCTGATGGCGCGCGCCGACGCGCGGCCCTCCACGCCGCTTATGCCGGACGATCCCTCTCCGGCCGCCCGGCTGAAGCTGATCGATGTGGTGATGGTCCACGATGGCGGAGACCGGCGTGCGGCGAGCCCGGAAGACTGGGTCGACGCCGCCGACGCCGCGCGCTGCTTTCACTGGCGCCAGGGCCGCGAGGACGATGTGCGCCATCTCGCCCGCACCATGTCCGGGCGCTCGATCGGGCTGGTGCTCTCGGGAGGCGGTTCGCGCGCCTACGCTCATATGGGCGCGATCCGCGCCTTCCGGGACGCCGGGATCGAGTTCGATTTCTTCGGCGGTTCGTCCATGGGCGGAATCATCGCCGCCGGCGCGGCCATGGGCTGGGACGATGACGAGCTGGAAAGCCGGATGCGCGACGCGTTCGTCACCTCCAACCCGCTGTCGGACTGGACGCTCCCAGTGGTCTCGCTGATGCGCGGCAAGCGCGTCGACCGCCGGCTCGCCGAACATTTCGGGGAGACCGCGATCAACGATCTCGCGCGGCCTTTCTTTTGCGTGTCCTCGAACCTGTCCGACGCCGCGGTGAAGGTGCACCGCACAGGGCTCGTGCGCGAAGCTTTGCGCGCCTCCATCGCCATTCCAGGCTTGCTGCCGCCGGTGGTGCGCCGGGGCGATGTGCTGGTGGACGGGGCGGTGTTCAACAATTTTCCCGTCGAGCAGATGAAGGCGTTTCACCGCGGCGCGAATCTCGGCTGCGACGTGACGCGTACAAACACGATCAACCCGGCCGACTTCGTCGATCCGCCGGGCTTTTTCGGCTGGGCGTTCCGGCACGGCCTCTCGGAAGCGCCGCCGATCGCCTCGCTTTTGATGCGCGCGGCCACGGTGGGCGCGATGGAGCAGCACGTGCAGTTCCGCGCCCAGGCCGATCTGCTCGTCCTGCCCGAGCTGGAGCTGGACATGCGCGACTGGGCGCGGTTCGACGACGCGGTGGAGGCCGGTCACCGCGCCGCGGTGGAGGTGCTCAAGGACGCGCCTGCCAACACAAGTCTCAAGCTCAGCCGGGCTCGCAACATCACCGTCTAGCGCTCGCGCGAGCCGAGCACGCCCGGGTCGGGATGAAACGTGCGCTGCTTTTTCAGCCGCCCGGTCTCTACATTGCCGAAGCCGGGAAAGCCGTCATTGTCTTTCAAAAGGCGCGCCATGTGCATCAGATTCCAGCTCATGAACACGGCGTTGCGCTGGGTGAAGGCGTGACTCGGCCCATCGCTTTCCTCATCGGCATAGGACGGACCCGGCCCGATCTCGCCGATCCAGCCGGTCTCGGCCTGGGGCGGAACGGCGTAGCCGATATGGGAAAGGGCGTGCAGCATCGTCATGCAGATGTGCTTCACCCCATCCTCATTGCCGGTGACCACGCATCCCCCGGTCTTGCCGTAGAAGATGTACTGTCCCTTGTCGTTGGTCTGGCCCGAGTGGGCGTAGAGCCGCTCCAGAAGCAGCCGCGCCACCGAGCTTTCCTCCCCCATCCAGATGGGTGTGCCGATAACGAGAATGTCGGCCGCACGCACCCGCGCCCAGATTTTCGGCCAGTCGTCGCGCGCCCAACCATGCTCGGTCATGTCCGGTTGAACGCCGAAGGCGATCTGGTGATCGACGAAGCGCACGCTGTCGACGCTCACCCCGGCGCTGGTCATGATGTCACGGCTTACGTCAAGCAGGGCGTCGGTGTTCGACGCGTCCGGCGAGCGTTTCAGCGTACAGTTGATGAACAGCGCCTTGAGATCGTCATAGCGCGCCGGCGGCTGCTGCAGATCGGGATCGGCTTTCTCAGGCATGGGAAGGGCGGAGCTCCGTAACGGTTCGCCCCGCCCAAACGCACGATGCGCCGATCGGGTTCAGACCGGTCAGGCCGCCACATCCCAGTCCGGCGCCCATTCGGGATCGACCAGACGGTGGTTATGGGTGCGCAGATCGCTGATGCGCCGCATCTCTTCGGCGGAAAGGTCGAAGTCGAACACCTCGAAATTGCTTTCCACGTGATCTTTGGAGGACGAGCGCGGAATGGCGCAGACCCGGTCCTGCTGCAACAGCCAGCGTAGCGCCACCTGGACGGGGGTCTTGTCGTGGGTGTTGGCGATCTCCTTCAACACCGCAGCCTCGAACACTTCGCCCTGGGCGATCGGGGAGTAGGCCGTGAGCGCCATGTCGTATTTCGACATCGTGTCGAGCACCGGCGTCTGGTCGAGAAAGGGGTGGTACTCCACCTGATTGCAGATCAGCGGCGCGTCGGAGACGGCCACCGCCTCGCCCAGCCAGGTGGTGGTGAAGTTGGACACGCCGATATGTTTCGTCATCCCGCCTTCGCGCGCCGCGTTGAGCGCGCGAAGGGTTTCGGTCAGCGGCACGTCGTCATTGGGCCAGTGCAACAGGACGAGATCGACCTGATCGACTTTCAGCTTCGACAGGCTCTCCTTGATGCTGGCCTCCAGATCGCCGGAGGTGAAGCGCTCCATCCAGACCTTGGTGGCCAGGAACACGTCTTCGCGCGGAACCCCGGAGTCCGCGATCGCCTGACCCACCAGCTCTTCATTGTCGTAGGCCTGGGCGGTGTCGATATGGCGATAGCCGGTCTTCAGGGCCGTCTTGACGCCCTCATAAGCGTCGTCGCCTTTCAGCTTCCAGGTGCCGAAGCCGAGCTTGGGGATCGAGGCGCCGTGGACGTCGACTGTGGATGTCGGGTCGAGGGTCATGGGAGACGGTCCTTTTTCTGGCCGGAAAATTCAGCCGGATAACGCGTTCGCGCCATGGTGCGGTTCCGTCTCCAACCCGTCTTCTCACCGAGCCCGGCGCCGCCGCCAGGCGACCATCCTGCCGGTGGGTTGACGCCTGCAAGCGGTCGCGCAGGAAAAGCTCCGCAGGCGATCCGCCTCGGAGGGGTGACGCATCTAGAACGGCGCGGGAGGTCCGGGCCGGCTGGGGGCAAAGGTAAGATGGGCATGGCCCGTCCCTCGCGCACCTTGTAACGCCGCAGATGATCCGGCCCGGCGAACTTACGCCGGAAAGCCGCCCGCCGGTCTCTGGAGCAAAGCTCCTATGGCGGGGCGCCGGGCCGTCATCAAAGGGCGCCCTGCTTCACACCGGGTTTGAAGACGTCTCGAGCCGTCCCGCCCCGACGGGTGAAGCGGGGTGATTATGCAGGCGGTGACGCAGGGGGCGGATAAGTCCCCTTTTCAGCGCCACTCGCGCGTGCAAATCGCTACCGCAACATATAGCGTTTGAATTCGGTTCCTCAGGGGAGCCCCCACCACAGATAGGTGTTCTCGCGGCGCAAAGCGCCGTGAAGGAGACTTATGATTGGTTTCCCCGTGGCGGTCGTTTCCGCAGCCGAAACTTTCCACGATCCGATAGCGCGTGCGATCCCGCGTCCAAGAGGCGTTCGCCTTGCGCAAGATGTGGGGCGGGGGAGCCCAAAGCTTTCCTCGATCAGCCGAGCGCACACTTATTTTGATGCAGCGCTGCGGCAGTATCGATGCAATCACTGCCCTCATACAGAGCGCCGTATCGTTTCAAGTGTCGAAGGCGCACCACCTCGGCGCAAAACTTGATTTCACAAAAAACCCCGGCGCACCGGCGCCGGGGTTTATCCGTCTGATATCCGGCCTCGCCTACCGGCTGGCGTTGAACAGCTCGCGGCCGATCAGCATGCGGCGGACCTCGCTGGTGCCGGCGCCGATCTCGTAGAGCTTGGCGTCGCGCA
>JBKHAZ010000211.1:0-4910 GCA_046542605.1 Oceanicaulis sp.
AAGGCTTTGCGAGCCTGCACGGACCCCGCTTCTACGGCCTGCCGCTGAACGAGGGAACCGTGACGCTGGAGCGCTCCGGCCTCGACGTGCCGGAAAAGATCGACGAAGGCGGCCTCGACGTGACGCCGTTTCACGCCGGGGAGCGGCTGGAATGGCGGATGATCTGATAGCATCATAGGCGGCGGCCGGCGCTTCGGCTCGCCGGTCAGGGCTGGAGGTCGCGGTGGAGATCTGGAACCCGGTCGAGCCAAGCGAGATCGCACGCGCGGCGGCCATGGACGAAGCGGTCTTCGGCTCTGATGAACGGGCGCGTACATCGCGTTCGAGGCGGAAAACAACGGATTGAGCGTCGCCGCCATGGGGCGGAGCAATCAAAGCCTTCTGCTGTCTCGGTCACGCGTACTTCTCTGCGAAACCGTTCGTTTTCCTGCCCATCGTGTCGCCCGAGGCGCGCCGGCTCGGCCTTGGAGCCCGCCTGCTGTCGTTCAGCGCCAAGGGCGTAGTCTGCCCGTCCGCCAACCGATCGAACACCCCCATGCGCCAACTGCTCGAAAAGGCGGGCTGGCGATATTGCGGTGAGCTCGACGGCCTTGATGAAGGCGATCGCGATCGCGTCTACACGCTGCGCTGAACGCCCGCTAAGCCGAGCGGCGCGCCGACACGCCCATGAGCGCGCGCGCCCGCGTCAGATCCTCCACGAATCGCGCCTCCTCCTCGGCGCGGCGTCCCGGGTCGGGCAGGCGCAAGAGATAGGAGGGGTGGACGGTGATCAGGGCCGGGCCGCCGCGCGCCTCGATCACCGCGCCGCGCACTTCGCAGACCTTCACCGGCTCGCCGAGCAGACCGCGCGCCGCGCTTGCGCCCAGCGCCACCGTCAGCTCCGGCTTCACCAGATCGCGCTCGATATCGAGCCACCAGCGGCAATGGTCGATTTCGCCCGAGGTGGGGCGCTGGTGGATGCGGCGCTTGCCGCGGCGCTCATATTTGAAGTGCTTCACCGCATTGGTGAGATAGGCCGATTTGCGGTCGATCCCGGCCCTCTCCAGCGCGCCGTCCAGAAGCTGGCCGGCCGGACCCACGAAGGGGCGCCCGGCGAGGTCCTCCTGGTCGCCCGGTTGCTCGCCGACGATCATCAGGCGCGCATCCTTCGGGCCTTCGCCGAATACGGTCTGGCTGGCGTTGCAATGCAGCGGACAGCGTTCACAGCGGGCGGCTTGGGCGCGGGCCTGCTCCAGCGTCGCCGGCGGGGCGGCGTCGGATTGCGCCTCAGCCGCGCGGCGCTCCACCAGGCGCCGGGACAGGCGGCTGGGCGCGCTCGGGTTGGCGGCCTGCATGGCGCGAGTGCGGGTTTCGGCCGTGGCGATCATCTCCGGAATGAGCGACGCCTCGGGCAGGTTCTTCCAGTATTTCTTCGGCATCTCCGCGGTCATGGCGGAGACCTTCAGGCGCGCCGGGTTGAAGATCGACTTGAAATAGGTGCGCCACTGATCCTCCACCGCATCCGCGGCGGGCACGTCCGCGCGCGCGCCTGGCGGGCCGAACGCAAGCTGCGACCCGTCCCAGGCCGCCGTTCCGTCCGGCGTCACGATGACCCAGTCCATGCCCGCGAAGCGGCGCATGAAAAACGGCGCGGCGAGTTCCAGGATGCGGTGCTCGGGCTCGAACCACGCCGCGAAGCGCTCGCGCCCCGCCTCACCAATTCCGGCGGCCTTGAAGCGGACGAAGGCGTGCATCTTGTGGACGTCGCGCCGGATCTGCTTGCCGCCGGCCCGGAGCCAGGCGGCGTCCGGATCGGCCGGATCATCAAGCAGGTGCGGGCGCTCCTGCAGTTTCACCACAAGCGCATAGAGCCGGGCGAAGCGCTCCGGGTCGCGCAGGCAGGCCACCTTGCGGGCGAGGTCGATGAAGCGTTCGGGCGCGCGCACCTGAACGCCGGTGCGAGGCGAAGGCTCCGCATCCCCCCCGAGGAGGCTCGGCGGAGTGGACGGCGTGCGCCAGCTGACGTCGGCGGGCCGAACCTTGGCCGCGCACAGCCTGCGCGCCGCGTCCCGCCAGCCCTCGAAATCGGTCTCGCGCTCGAGGGCGATTTCGATCATGCGAACAGATCGCCCTGCTGCGGCGCCGGGGCGAAGCGGGCCCTCAAGGTCTCGCTGTCGGTCAACCCGCCGGGCGAATAATCGGCCGCGGTGATGAAGGGCAGAACCGGCTTCATCGAACGCACGATCGCCTGCACGCCGCCCAGCCGAAGCCGGCCGTGGCGGCGCGCGGCGAGGATGCGGTCCACCGATTTCGGCCCCAGCCCGGGCACGCGCAATAGTTCCTCGCGGCCCGCCCGGTTCACGTCCAGAGGAAACAGCGCGCGATGGCGCAGCGCCCAGGCGAGCTTGGGATCCATGTCCAGATCGAGCATGCCGTCCTCTGTGGCGCCGATCACCTCCTCGGCGTCGAAGCCGTAAAACCGCACCATCCAGTCGGCCTGATAGAGCCGGTGCTCGCGCATCAGCGGCGGCTTGACCGGCGGCAGGCCCGCGCTGGCGTCCGGGATCGGGCTGTAGGCGGAGAAATACACCCGTTTCAGCCCGTAAGCCGCGTAAAGGTCGGAGCTTTTACGGATGATCCCGGCGTCGTTCGTGCCGTCCGCCCCGACGATCATCTGCGTGGATTGACCGCCCGGCGCGAAGCGCGGCGCTTTCGCACGCTTGATGAGCCGGCTCTTCGCCTCGCCCTTGGCGGTGTCGAGACGAACCTTCACGTCGGCCATGGCCTTGCGGATCGTCGGCTCGGTCTTCTCCGGGGCGTAGGTTTTCAGGCTTTCCTGGCTTGGCAGTTCGATGTTCACCGAGAGCCGGTCGGCGTGGCGCCCGGCCTGCTCGATCAACAGAGGATCGGCCTCGGGGATGGTTTTGAGATGGATATAGCCGCGGAACAGATGATCCTCGCGCAAGGACCGCGCGACCTCGACCAGCTGCTCCATCGTGTAGTCGGGCGAGCGGATGATCCCGGAGGACAGAAACAGCCCCTCGATATAATTGCGCTTGTAGAAATCCAGCGTCAGCCGGACCACCTCGGCCGGTGAAAACCGCGCGCGCTCCACATTGGAGCTCGCGCGGTTCACGCAGTACCGGCAGTCATAGATGCAGAAATTGGTCAGCAGGATTTTCAGGAGCGAGATGCACCGCCCGTCCGGCGCATAAGCGTGGCAGATGCCCATGCCTTCGGTGGAGCCGATCCCGCCTGTGCTCAGAGAATTGCGCTTCGCCGAACCCGACGACGCGCAGGAGGCGTCGTATTTCGCGGCGTCGGCCAGGATGGAGAGCTTGTCGATGAGGGTTCTGGCCATGGGTTTCGTCCGCGCGGCGAATGCGGAACAAAACTAGTACACCAGGAGCCGTCGTCAAAGTCCGAGCGTCACGCCGCGGCGCAACGCCGCGGGCGCGGCCTAATAATGCGGCGGCTTCTCCGCCGGCGTTTGCGGCAGGCCCGCCTCCAGCTCTCCTATGCGCGCATCGGACGCGGCGAGCCGGGCTTTGAGCCGCTCGATATCCTTCTGCAGCAGCGCCAGCACGTCGGAGAGATCCTCGATCACGCGCGCCTGCTCGGCGGCGTGCATTTCGAGACGGTCGAGGCGGTCTTCGGTCATGGGCGTATCGCCAGTTCGATATCGGTTTGAGCAAAATCAGCGCCGGCGCAGAGCAATGGCGCACCCTGCCTGGCCGAGAGGGCGTAGGCGAAGCAGTCGCCGAGATTGAGGCTCGCCGGGTGAACACCCTGGCCCCATCGTCGATAGGCGCGCGCCATATCCGCGGCGAACGCCGCGTCGACCGCCCCGACCTCCATTCTGCCGTTGCGGGTCAGCACGATCGCCTCGCCCGCCTCGGCGCGCCGGACAAGTTCGGTAAGTTTGGCCTTGGCGTCGCTGACGGGGATTTCCATGGGCGGCCTCCATCAATGCGTCGAGGATTGACCAATGCGTGGTCCAAAACAAGGCGCGGCTTGGTGGTCATAGGCTTGCAGCATGATATCAGTTTACGTAAGTTGATAGCACCATAAGCCGTCGGGAGTTCTAGTGATGGCCGCCGTGACGATCCGCAATCTGCCTGAAGAGGTGCGCCGCGCCTTGAAGCTCCGGGCCGCAAAGAATAATCGCAGCGCCGAGGCGGAGATGCGCGCCATCCTCGAAGCGGCGGTCAAGCCGGCCGAGCGCGTTCATATCGGCTCGGCGCTCAGCGCGCTGAGCCGCGAGGCGGGCCTCTCGAACAGCGATATCGAAGCGCTGGAGTCCGAACGCGACACCCGCCCCGCCGAGCCCCTCCCGCTGAAATGATCCTGCTCGACACCAACGTCGTGTCCGAGGCAATGAAGCCGGAGCCCGACGGCGCGGTCGCCGCCTGGCTCGACGCGCAGGCGGCCGAAACCCTGTTTGTTTCAGCCGTGACCGCGGCGGAGTTAGCGTTCGGTGTGGAGGTCCTGCCGGACGGTCGCCGCAAAGCGGCGCTGTCTGAGGTGGTGTCCGGGATGCTCGCCCTGTTCGACGGCCGCATCCTCGCCTTCGACCTCCGCGGCGCCGAGCGCTACGGCGCCCTCGCTGCGCGCGCCCGCCGCGCCGGGCGGGGCTTTCCGACGCCCGACGGCTACATCGCCGCCATTGCGGACGCCCACGGCTTCACCGTGGCGAGCCGGGACAAGAGCGCGTTCGAGGCGGCGGGGCTGAAGGTGATTGATCCGTGGGCGGGAACGTAACGCCCCCTACTCCCACTCGATCGTGCCGGGCGGTTTGCTGGTGACGTCGTAGACGACCCGGTTCACGCCGCGCACTTCGTTGATGATGCGTGTGGCGGTGCGGCCCAGGAAGTCGTGGTCGAAGGGGAAATAGTCCGCCGTCATGCCGTCGGTGGAGGTCACCGCGCGCA
>JBKHAZ010000212.1:0-4909 GCA_046542605.1 Oceanicaulis sp.
GAATGCACTGCTGGGCATAGTCGAGCGGCTCGGGGTCGCCCGGCCCGTTGGAGACCAGCACCCCGGCCGGTTTGAGCGCCAGGATCTCCTCAGCGGTGGCCTTGGCCGGCGCGACCGTGACGCGTGCGCCCGCGCTGATGAGGCGGCGCAGAATGTTCGCCTTCACCCCGTAATCGAGCACCACCACAAGCGGACCGTCTTCGGGGCCGCGGGCGAACCCGCTCGGCCAGTCCCAGCCGCCCTCGTCCCAGTCGCCCGCCGTGGCGCGCGACACCGCGCCGGCGAGTTCGGCGCCTTCCATGGAGGCGGCTTCGCGGGCGGCCTTGCGCACGGCGTCGAGATCGAGCTTGCCGTCGCGGGCGTGATGGATCGCGGCCATGGGCATGCCGTGCTCACGAATGGAGCGGGTGATGGCGCGGGTGTCCACGCCGGTGATCGCCGCGACGCCGCGTGCGGCGAGCCATTCCTCAAAGCTCTGCTCGGCGCGCCAGTTGGCCGGCGGGGTCAGGCGGGCCCGGGCCACCATGCCGGTCGCCGCGCGGCGCGCCAGCTCGCTGGCGGCCTCCTCGTCCTGGCTGTTCGCGCCGGTGTTTCCCACATGCGGGAAGGTGAAGCAGACGATCTGCCCGGCGTAGGAGGGATCGGCGAGGATTTCCTGATGACCGGTCATCGCGGTGTTGAAGCACAGCTCGCCGATCGCGATCCCGCTCGCGCCCGCGCCATGGCCGAAGAACACCGAGCCGTCGGCCAGGGCGAGCGCGGCGGTGGCCCAGTCCGGCGCGTCCTGGCCGTCGCCGGCCCGTGACGTTGATCGCGCCCGGTCTTGATTCTCGATCGGTTCCGGCATAGGTGCTCGCCTCCAACGGCCCGGCCGCGAGCATGAGGCTCGAAGCGGCGGGCGGGTAAACGCGCGGAAACTAGGCTTGATGAGGTATCGGGTCAAGAAATCTGCGCGCAATAATAAACCTGTTTTTCCAATAGCTTGGCTCGGCCAGAGGGCCAAGCGCTGACGAAAGGCGCCCCATGTCGCTGCGCGACACGTTAACGGCCGACATGAAAGACGCGATGCGCAACAAGGACCAGGTGCGCCTGGCCACGCTTCGTCTCATCCAGGCTGCGGTTAAGGATCGCGATATCGCCGCGCGCGCCGAGGACCGGTGCGACGGCTGCGACACCGGCGAGATCATGGCGCTGCTGCAAAAGCTGGTGAAGCAGCGCGAGGAAAGCGCCGACACCTACGAGAAGGCCGGCCGGCTCGATCTTGCTGAGCGTGAGCGGCGCGAAGCCGACATCGTGCGCGAATACCTGCCCGAGCCCATGGGCGAAAAAGAGATCGCCGACGCCGCGCGTGAGGTGGTCGACGAGCTGGACGCCTCCGGCCTGAAGGACATGGGCAAGTGCATGGGCGCGCTCAAAGAGCGCTACACCGGGCGCATGGACTTCTCCCAGGCCGGCAAGGAAGTGAAATCGCTTCTGCAGGACCGGGCCTGATCGCACCGCGGCGCGCCGCCCGATCCGCTGGCCTGACGCGGTCTGGGCGCGTAAGCTCTCCGGTCCATCTGCGAGCGGGCGTTCATGGCGATCCCTGACGGTTTCATCGACGAGATCAAGGCGCGTATCCGCCCGTCCGACCTGATCGGGCGGACAGTGGCGCTGAAGCGTCAGGGGCGCGAATTCGCCGGCCTCTCGCCCTTCAAGAAAGAGCGCACGCCGAGCTTTTTCGTCAATGACGAGAAGGGCTTCTACCATTGCTTCGCCAGCCAGGAGCATGGCGACATCTTCACCTGGCTGCAAAAGACGCAAGGACTCTCGTTCATGGAGGCGGTGGAGGCGCTCGCCGCCGAAGCCGGGCTCGACGTGCCCAAGACCGAACAGCGCTCGCCCGAAGCCGAAGCCCGGCGTAAATCACTTCTGGAGTGGGTCGAGGCGGCTCAAGCCTGGTTCGTGCGTCAGCTCCAGAGCCCTGCGGGCGAGGCGGCGCGCGGCTATCTCGAGCGGCGCGGTCTGACGGCGAAAGACGTGGAGCGCTTCGGCCTCGGCTTCGCACCCGACAGCCGGCGCGGCCTGACCCAGGCGCTGGGCCAGAAAGGCGCCAGGGCCGAAGAGCTGATCGAAGCCGGGCTGATCATCGGGCCGGAAGACGGCGGCGAGCCCTATGACCGGTTTCGCGGCCGGGTGATGTTTCCCATCACCGACGCGCGCGGCCGGCTGGTGGCGTTCGGCGGACGAGCGTTGTCGAAAGAGGCGCGGGCGAAATATCTCAACAGCCCGGAGACGCCGCTCTTTCACAAGGGCTCGATCCTCTATCGCTATTTCGATGCGCGCGCCTTTGCGAGCGATCCCAAGGTCAAGGCGAAGGGCCTGATCGTGGCGGAAGGCTATATGGACGTGATCGCCTTTGCGCGCGCGGGGCTGGGCCACGCCGTGGCGCCGCTGGGCACCGCGCTCACCGAAAGCCAGATCAAGCTTCTATGGCGCGCCGGGCCCGAGCCTGTCGTCTGTCTGGATGGCGATGCGGCCGGCGTGCGCGCGGCGGCGCTGGCCGCTGAGCGCGCCCTGCCGCTGCTGGAGCCTGGAAAGACGCTTCGTTTCGTTTTCCTGGAGGACGGCGCGGACCCCGACGATCTTTTGCGCGACAAGGGGCCGGAGGCGCTCAAGAATGCGGTGGCGGCGCCCAGACCGCTCATCGATGTGATCTGGGAGCGCGAGGTCGCCGCCGAACCGCTGGACGATCCAGACCGCCGGGCGGGCTTCAGGAAACGCCTGCGCGCGCTGGCGGCCAAGATCGAGGACCCGGACGTGAAGGCGGAGTACCGCGCCGAGCTGGAGGCGCGCATGGAGACCCTGTTCGCTCGCGCCCAGCCCGGGCGGGCGCAGCGCGCCGCGGGGGGCTATCAGCGCGGGCTGGGCGGACAGGGGCGCGGGAAATTCGCCCCGCCGCCGCGGCCCACCGGCGAACTGTTGCGATCGCGCCAGCGCCGGCGCGCCCACCCGCTGGCGCGCCAGCTGCTTCTGGCTGCGGTGGAATATCCTGAAATTGCAGAGGCCGAGGCCGAAACTCTGGCGGAAACGCCGTTCGGCCCGCTTGACAGCCTGCGTGACGCGATACTAGACGCCTGCTTGAGTGGGGATTGCGTGCTTGACGGCGGGCTGCGAGACGCTTTGATTCGCCGGGGGCATGGGCCTGACCTTTCGCGCCTTTCGGTCGATCTCGCGCCGATGCGCGCCAGCCTTGGGGGTGATGAGGCCGATGCCGATAGCCGTAGCGAGGCTTGGCGCAGGCTTTCAGCCTCCTATATGGAACGAGTCGCTCGAGACGCCCGCATCGCCGAGGAGCGCGCACGCCAGGCCGACGTATTCGAAAAGGGCGATTCAGACGCACTCAATTCCTTCCTCGCCGCCGTCAGGCGAGGCCGAAACCGACGCTGACGCGCGCGACGTCGCCATCTGCGCGCCATGACACTGCTTCCGGGAGCCCGTATCACCGCATGAGCAAAGCCGCCGAAACCGCTGAAGCGACGCCTGAGACCCAGGACGGGCCGCTGCTGGACCTGACCGACAAGTCCGTCAAGGCGATGATCAAGACCGCGCAGAAGCGTGGTTACGTCACCCATGACGAGCTCAACAAGGTCCTGCCGAGCGAGGAGTTCAACTCCGAGCAGATCGAGGACATTCTCGCCCAGCTCTCCGAGAAGGGCATCACGGTCGTGGATTCCGAAGACGACGTGGACGGCGAGGACCAAGCAGGCGCCGACGCCTCCGACGAGGAGGAGGACGAGGACAAGCCGCGCGCCGTCGCCGCGAAGAAGAAGACCGAGGTCGCTGGTCAGAACACCACAGCCGCGCAGGATCGCACCGATGACCCGGTGCGCATGTATCTGCGCGAGATGGGGTCGGTGGAGCTGCTTTCGCGCGAAGGCGAGATCGCCATCGCCAAGCGCATCGAGGCCGGGCGCAATGCGATGATCCGCGGGCTGTGCGAAAGTCCGCTGACGTTTGAAGCGATCATGGTCTGGCGCGAGGAACTGCAGGAGGGCCAGGTCCTCCTGCGTGAGATCATCGACCTGGACGCCACCTATGGCGGCGTGCGCGAAGATGCGACCGCGGCGTCGGATGACGATGAGGACGGCGACGAGGCTGAAGCCAAATCCGAGTCGCAGGACGGCGGCGACTCCGAGGAGTCCGAAAACAAGGCCGACGGCGAGAGTTCGGACGAGGACGACGACGATCAGGGCGCCATGTCGCTCGCAGCCATGGAGGCCGAGCTGCGCGAGGGCGTCATGGAGACGCTGGACGCCATCGCGTCTGATTTCGACGCCTTCCGCCGGCTTCAGGACAAGCTCGTAGGATTGCGCCTGTCGGGCAAGGACTTCTCCAAGAAAGACCGCGAGACCTATGAAGGCGTGTTCGAGCGGATCGTCGCGAACCTCAACTCGCTGCACCTGAACAACGCGCGGATCGAGGCGCTGGTTGAACAGCTCGATGCGATCAACAAGAAGCTGATGGGCCTTGAGGGCAAGCTTCTGCGCATGGCTGAAGCCCACGGCGTGCCGCGCCTGGAGTTCCTGAAGGAATATCAGGGTCACGAGCTCGATCCGGAATGGATCGCCAACATGGCCGGCAAATCCAAGGCCTGGGACCGCTTCATCGAGCGCGAGACCCGGGACGCGACGATCCTGCGCGACGAAATCTCTCAGATCGCCCAGGACGCCGGCGTGCCGGTGGACGATTTCCGCCGCATCGTCGCCACCGTCCAGAAAGGCGCGCGCGAAGCCAGCGTCGCCAAGAAGGAGATGGTGGAGGCCAACCTGCGCCTGGTGATCTCGATCGCCAAGAAATACACCAACCGCGGCCTGCAGTTCCTGGACCTGATCCAGGAAGGCAACATCGGCCTGATGAAGGCGGTCGA
>JBKHAZ010000213.1:0-4864 GCA_046542605.1 Oceanicaulis sp.
GGGCGGCGGACGGAAGGCGACAAGCCCGGCCCGAGCTTTTATGAACCCGGTCACGCGCCCGACGATCCGGGGGTGCCCGAGGATGACGACGACGCTCGCCGGTAGACCATGACCGATGTCAAAACGCGCCTTCTGATCGGCGTCACCGGCGGATCGGCGTCGGGCAAGACCGAGATCGCCCGCGCCGCCGCGCGGGCCGCATCGCCGCTGAGCGCGCTCGTGCTGGCGGAGGACGATTATTACGGCGACCACGGCGCGAAACCGGATTTCGATCCGGCCCAGTTCAATTTCGACCACCCCGCCTCGCGCGACCACGCCCTGCTCGCCGCGCACCTGGCGGCCTTGAAGGGCGGCCGCGCCGTGGACGGGCCGATCTACGATTTCACCATTCATCGCCGCCGCACCGACACGCGGCGCATCGAGCCGGCCGAGATCATCGTGGTGGAGGGCATCCACCTGTTCTGCAATGCGCAGGTGCGCGAGCTGTTCGACCTGCGCGTCTTCGTCGACGCGCCCGACGATATCCGCCTGGCGCGCCGGCTCCTGCGCGATGTGAACGAGCGCGGCCGCACCGCGCATTCGGTGGTCAGCCAGTATTTGCGCACCGTGCGGCCCATGCACCATGAATGGACCTCGCCGGGCCGCGAACACGCTCACCTGGTGATCCGCAACGACGCCGCCGCAGCCCGCCCCGCCGACCATCTCAGCACCTTTTTCTCCGCGCTCGCTGAGCCGGTGGCCAAGGTGATCGAGCGGTTCAAGCAGGACGCGCACGCGCGCTGAACCTCGCCGCCGCGCCGCTTCATTCCGCGCTTGCCCGCGCGCACGTTCGAAGCTAGGTTCCGCGCCCTGTGAGCCTGGCCCGTCCGCCACAGCGCCGCTTTAGCTCAGCTGGTAGAGCAACGCATTCGTAATGCGTAGGTCGCGTGTTCGAGTCACGCAAGCGGCACCATTCCAACCTGTTCTCCTTCACGTTCGCTCTGTCGAGCCTTGCTTGCCGGCTCGCAAGCTCGCCTCACGCTGCGGGCGGGCGGTCGCCCTTGCGAACCTGGCGGGTTCGAAGCGGGTCCGCTACGGCGCAGCATCTGCGCCTCCCTTCGCGTTCACCGGGCCTGCGAGCCGCAGGCCGGCGGCCGCTGACGCAATCTTTACCCTCGCCGGACTAGGCTGCGCTGCGTCTTCCGGGGGGCGGCCATGGTAGTCATCGGAGATCTCACCGTCCTGGTCGTCTCGCTGGCCATGACGATCCTGTTCTGGAGCTCCACACGCAGGCTCGGCCGCGCGCGGCGCAGGGCCGGTTTGATGCTGGCCGGACTGATCGTGCTCGCGCTGGCCGCGGCGCTGGACACGGCCGAGCATATGACCCCGGCCGGGACCACCGCATCCGGTCCCGCGCTGACGGAGCTCGCCGCCTATGGCGGATACACGCTTGCTTTCGTCATCATCGGCGCGGCGATGCTTTGGTGGCTGCCGCTCCTGCGGCGCATCGATGAAGGCGCCGAACGCGCCGCTCAGGCCGAGGGCAGGCTGCAGGCCGCGCTGGAGCGCTCGCGCGGGTTCAACGCCGGACTGGAACAGCTGTCCCGGGCCCACATCGAAGAGGGTTGGGACAGCCGCAGCCTCGGCGAGGAGGCGGTGCGGCGCACCGCCCAACTCGTGGGCGCGGCCCGAGTCAGCATCTGGCGGCTTGAGCCGGACGGACGAGCCCTCACCTGCCAGACGCTGTACGACGCGCGCACCGGCGCCCAGGAAAGCGGGGCGCGGCTCGAGCGGGCGGGCAACCGGGCCTATTTCGACGCGATAGAGGCCGGCGGCGTGGTGAATGTGGAGGACGCTGCGGTCGATCCCGTGACGGCGACCTTCACGCGGACCTATCTTGATCCCACCGGCGTCGGCGCGCTTCTGGACGCGCCCATCCTGACAGGGCGCCGCGTGGCCGGGGTGGTGTGCTGCGAGCATGTGGGCGGGCCGCGCGTATGGTCGCCGGAGGAGGTCGCGCTGGTCGGCGCGGTGGCGCGCTATATCGCGGTCGCCGATCTCGCCGACAACGCCGAACAGCTCGCCGATGAGCTTCAATCCGCGCTGAAAGCGGCCGAGACCGCCAGCGAGGCGAAATCGGCCTTCCTGGCGAATATGAGCCACGAGCTGCGCACGCCGCTGAACGGCGTGGTCGGCATGGCGCAATCGCTCGCCGGCGCCGGGCTGCTGCGCGACCTGTCGGAGAAGGCCGAGATCATCGTGCGCTCCGGACGCCATTTGCTCAGCGTGCTTAACGACGTGCTGGACCTGTCGCGCATCGAGGCGGGCGGGCTCGCCCTGACGCCCGAACCCGCCGAGCCGGCCGCCCTCATCGAAGACGTTTGCGCCCTGTTTCAGGTGGCCGCCGCCGACAAGGGGCTGACGCTGAGCTGCGACACCGCAGGGCTTCCCGGCGAGGTGATCCTCGATCCGGTGCGCCTGCGCCAGATCCTCAGCAATCTCGTGGCGAACGCGGTGAAGTTCACTGACGCCGGCACGGTGCGAGTCCACGCCGGCGCGGCCGAAGCCGGGCCGGGCCGCTGGCGTCTCAAGATCGCTGTGACCGACACCGGGTGCGGCGTGTCGCCGGACGACCAGGCGCGCCTGTTCCGCCGCTTCAGCCAGGCCGACGCCTCGCCGTCGCGCCGCCATGGCGGGGCCGGTCTGGGCCTGGTGATCGCGCGCGAACTGGCCGCGGCCATGGGCGGCGACATCACCTTGCAATCCGTCCCCGGCGAAGGCTCCTGCTTCACCGTGCACGTCCTCGCCGACGCCGCACACAAGCGTGAGCGTGACGCCGCAAGCGCGCCAGACGCCGGGCGTCTTGCCGGCGCACGCGTCCTGCTGGTCGACGACAACGAGGTCAATCGCGTGGTGGCGCGCTGCTTCCTGGAGCCGGACGGCGCCCTGGTGGAGGAAGCCGAAAGCGGCGAGGCGGCGCTTGATCTTTTTTCCTGCGCAAGCTTCGACCTGGTGCTTCTGGACGTGCACATGCCCGGCCTTGGCGGGATGGACACGCTGCAGCGCCTGCGCCGGCGCCCCGGCGGCGATCTGCCCGTCATCGCGCTCACCGCCGATGCGCTCAGCGGCGACGCCGAGCGTTACGCGGCGGCGGGCATGGACGGGTATGTCGCCAAGCCGGTGGATCGCGAAGCCCTGATCGCCGAATGCGTCAGGCTCCTCGACCGGGCGAACGGCGCGGCCGTCCGCACCGCCTAGCCGAACGCTTCGCCGACCTCCTGCGGCTTGTGGCGGATCAGACGGCTGTCCAGCACCGCCGCGGCGCGGTGGGGCACGGCCTGGCTCTGGTAGGTCTCGTCGGCGACCATTTCCAGGAAGGCCTTCGCGCTGGGATAGGCGGCGATGAAAGCGAGATCCCAGGCCTCGCCGCCCGGCCCGATCAGAATGCCGCGCGGCTGGCCGCGCCAGATGATCTCGCCGCCCACGCGCTGGAAGATCGGCGCGGAGGCCGCGCCGTAGGCGCGGTACGCCTCAAACCCGCTCGCCTCTCGCCCGTCGGCGTAGACCGCGCGATCGCGCAAGCGGATCAGGTTGAGCATCTCCACCGGCTCATCGCGCGGCAGCGCTTTGAACGCGTCGAAGCTTTCGCGTGTCGGATCGACATGACCGGCCATCATTCACCTCCTTTTGTCACTGCGCCGAGTGCAGCGCGCCGCTCGCGCAAACGCAAGGACATGAAAGATTACCGTGCAGCGCCGCCTAGGCGGCGAACCCCTTGAAGGCGTCGGCCACCTGTTCGTAAACCGGGCGCTTCCAGGGGATGATCAGCTCCGGGGTCTCTTCAAGCGCCACCCATTTGAAGGCGTCGAATTCCTGGGGCGGGACGGCTTTGAGATCGAAACAGCTGTCCGCGCCGAGAAAGCGGTAGGCGAACCAGCGCTGCTTCTGGCCCTTCCACTTGTTCTTCCGGCGCTGGCCGAGCACTTCGGGCGGGAAGTCGTAGGCGAGCCAGCCCTCGATCTCGCCGAGCTTGTCCACCAGATCGGCGGTCACCCCGGTTTCTTCATACAGTTCGCGCAGCGCCGCGGTTTGCGGGCTTTCCCCGGCGTCGACCCCGCCCTGGGGAAACTGCCAGTTATACGGGCCGGAGGTGGCGTAGCGCCGTCCGACCCAGACACGCCCGGCCGGATTGAACAGCACCACCCCTACATTGGGCCGATGCGCGGGAAACGGGTCGGAGGCCGCCCTGCTCATGTCTCCTGACCGTCGCCGCCGCGGCGCAGGTGCAGAAGATAGGACGCCGGCGCCAGTTGATAGCCGCGCGCGGTCAGATCTTCGGCCCAGGCGGCCACGGTGTCGACCGTCGCCGGATAGGCGAAGCCGGACGCCAGCGCGGTTCCGTTCTGCAGCGCCAGCGCCTCCAGCTCCAGAAGCCGCGCATCGATGGCGGCAGGATCGGGATCGCCGTCCACCACGCGGTCGGCGAGCGCCAGCCGGGCGCCGGAGGTCCGGGCCGCGCCCTCCAGAACCGAGCGGCGCCCCGACCCGTCGTGAAACACCGAAAGCCCGCGCGCCTCCAGATCGGTGAAGAGCGCCGCCAGCGGCGCTTCGGCCGCCCCCAGGCGCGCGCCGAGATAATTGGCGACGCCGGCATAGCCCGCCCCGCGCGACAGCAGGGTCAAGAGCCGGCGCCGGTTCTCCTCGGGGCTCGCCTCGGCCAGAAGCGTGTGCGGGCCGGGATCGTTGTTGGGATAATCGAACGGCTCCATGGGCAGTTCGACGAGGACTTCGTGCCCGTCGGCGCGCGCCTCATCGATCCAGTCCTGGAGGATGTCGGTATAGGCGGCGAAGCTCAGCGTCACCTCGCCGGGCAGGGTCTCGATCG
>JBKHAZ010000214.1:0-4852 GCA_046542605.1 Oceanicaulis sp.
CTAGGACGCGCCGTCCTCGATGGTCGCCGCCGGGTCCCACTCATAGATCGCGCGGATCGGGCAGCCGCGCGGTCCAAGTCCGGTCGTGTCGTCGCCGAAGGCGCTGTCGTAGGGAATGATTTCATCGCCTTGGCGAAGACAGGAGCCGAAGCGGTCGAAGCGCAACGACTGGGCGTGGTCGAGATCGGGGCAGGAATAGGTGTGGGCGAGATACCAGTCGTCGACGCGGGCCTCCAGCAGGACGGTGTCGTCGGTCGTGTCGCCGAATCCGTTGATGCTCGCGCCGAAACAGATCCGGTCGACGCGCTCTCCAAGGCGCGGATCGACTTCGTAACCGGCGAAGCTCTGCGGCTCCACCCCGCCCTCGTCCATGGCCGGCTCACCGGCGCACGCCGACAGGGCGAGCACGGCGGCGGCGGACAGAAAGGCGGGCGTTGCGATGCGGTGGGCGAGGGGCATGAGGACGGCTCCTCTGCTGGAACGTTAAGGTTGTCGGCCAAAACCATGCGGCTGCGGCGATGTTCCGCCGCGCATCGCTTGACGGCGCAGCGGGCCGGACCGCGCGTTTGCGCTTTGCGCCTGCGCGGCCTACATGGCGCGCCATGACCGCGCGCTTGCCTGAAACCCTCGACCGCCGCTTTTCCGTGGCGCCGATGATGGACTGGACCGACCGGCATTGCCGGGCGTTCCATCGCGTGCTGACACGCCGGGCCCTGCTTTACACGGAGATGGCGGTGGACCAGGCGGTGATCCGCGGCGATGCGGCGCGCCTGATCGGGTTCGACCCCGGCGAGCATCCCGTGGCGATCCAGCTTGGCGGCTCGGACCCTGACAGCCTCGCGGCGGCTTCGAAAATCTCCCAGGATTTCGGCTATGCGGAAGTGAACCTGAATGTCGGCTGCCCCTCCGACCGGGTCCAGTCCGGGCGGTTCGGGGCGTGCCTCATGCGCGAGCCGGAACTGGTGCGCGATTGTCTGACCGCGATGCGCGAGGCGGTCTCCATTCCGGTCACCGTCAAGCACCGGCTCGGCGTGGATGACCAGGACCCGGAAAAGACGCTGTTCGGCTTCGTCGACACCGTGGCGCGGAGCGGCGTGACGAGCTTCACCGTTCACGCCCGCAAGGCCTGGCTCAAGGGACTGAGCCCGAAGGAAAACCGGGACGTGCCTCCGCTGGACTACGATCTGGTGCGGCGGCTGAAAGCCCAACGGCCCGATCTGGAGATCATCCTCAATGGCGGCCTCGGCGATCTCGATCACGCGCTTGAGGCTGGGGCCGGCCTTGACGGCGTGATGGTCGGGCGAGCCGCCTATCATACCCCCTGGATGCTGGCTGCGGTCGACAGCCGCGTCTTCGGTCTGGCGGACCCGGTGCACGATCCGGCCGACGCGATGTTCGCCTACCGGCCCTATATCGAGCGCGAGCTAGAGCGCGGCGTGAAGCTGCACGCGATCACGCGCCATCTGCTCGGCCTGTTCGCCGGCCGTCCGGGCGCGCGAAAATTCCGTCAGATCCTGTCGGAGACGGCCAACCGGCCCGGCGCGGGTTGGGAGGTGGTGGAGGAGGCGCTCGCCGCCGTAGCGCCGGAGCGCGTGGCGGCGTGATCGACTATCTGCCTTTTATCGCCGCGCTGCTGGCCGTAGGCGCGGGCGCTGGGCTGATCGCGGGTCTCTTCGGCATCGGCGGCGGGGTCGTCATGGTCCCGGCGATGTATTTCGTGCTCTCCGCGCTGGGCTATGAGGACACCGCGATGCACGCCGCGGTGGGCACCTCTCTGGCCGTGATCGTGGTCACCTCGCTGCGCTCGGTCGCCGCCCACGCCAGCCGGGGCGCGGTGGATTACAAGGTGATCCGCGGCTGGGCGTCGTGGATCGTGCTCGGCACCTTCATCGGCGCGGCGATCGCCGACTTCGCGCCCGGCCGCGTGCTCACCGCCCTGTTCGGCGGCGTCGCGCTTCTTCTGTCGGCGCAATTTTTCTTCGGCCGGCCCGACTGGAAGCTCGCCGAGGACATGCCGGGCCTTCCTTTGAGCGGCGTGCTCGGCGCGGTCATCGGGACGCTGTCGGCGCTCATGGGCATCGGCGGGGGCGTGTTCGGCGTCACGCTGATGAGCGTGTGCGGGCGCTCCATCCACACTGCGGTCGCCACATCGGCGGGTTTCGGCGTGGCGATCGGGCTTCCCGGCGCAATCGGCTACATGATCGCGGGCCTCGACGAGGCCGGCCGGGCGCCGTTCTCGCTGGGCTATGTTAACATGGCCGGCTTCGTCTGCCTCGCCAGCGCGGCGGTGTTTCTGGCCCCTGTCGGGGCGTCGCTCGCCCATACGCTCAACGCCGCGCGCCTGAAGCAGGCCTTCGCGGTCGGCCTCCTGATCGTGGCGCTGAACATGATCCGCGAAGCGGCGATGGCCGGCTAGCGCCAGATCTGCGCGTTGCGCGCCACATAATCTTCAAGGGTTCCCGGCGCCTCGCCGGTCAGCTGCTCGACATCGCCGGTCACGGCTTTGGCGAGGCCGAAGCGCTGGGCGGTGTAGAGCGCGGCCATCACCATCGCCGTCATGCGGTCGCGGCCCCGCCGGGTGTCGCTGACCACATAGCTGACCGGATCGCTTGAGACATGGCGCACCCGATGCTCCAGCGCGGCGGTGAAAATTTCCGCCGCCTCGCCCATGGTCAGCGCTTGCGGCCCTGTCAGCTCATAGGCGCGCCCGGCCGTGGCGGGATCGGCGAAGGCGGCCGCCGCACACGCGCCGACATCCTCCACGTCGATCAGGGCGGACCGTCCGGCCCCGGACGGGGCCCGGATTTCGCCGCGGCGGATATCGTCACGGTGCACGGTCTCGAAATTCTGCATGAAGTCTGCGGGACGAAGGATTGTCGTTACAAAGCCTTCGCCTTTGAACACCTCTTCCATGCCGCGGTGAGGCAGGGGCGCCCGGTCGGCGCCGCGCACCGATCCGACCACCACGCGCCGCACGCCGTGATTCCTGGCCGTGCGCGCCAGCGCCTCGAAGGGCTCGCGCGCGGTGATCCGGGGCGGGCGCATGACGAAAAGGCCGCCGCAGCCCGCCATCGCGGCGCCGAACGTGTCCTGCTTCTCCATGTTGAACGCGACAGCCTCGCCCGGCCCGTCATGGCGCGCCGGATCACGAGTGGCTGCGCGCACCGGGCCCGCCATGGCGCACGCGCGCAGCACCGCGCCGCCCATGCGTCCGCCCGCGCCGAGGATCAGAATCGGGGAGTCAGGTTCGCTCGGCCCGATAGGCCGCTTCGCGCCGTTTGAGGTCATGCTTCACCTGAAGGCGTTGGTCATCGCTCATCACGGTCCAACGTCCCAGCTCGTCGAGCGTTCGAAAGCACCCCACGCAGATGGAATGGCCCGGATCGACGAGGCAGATTTTCTTGCAGGGAGACCAGATCGGCTTGCTCATGCTCCCCACATAGGGCGGGGCGCCATGGAGGCGCAAGCCGTGCTGGCGTTTGCGATCGATTTAAGTATTGTGACGGCCCGTTGACGGAGGGGTTGCGGCGCTGCGGGGTTCGGCGCGCCGCCACGCATCAGGGACATCACACATGCTCGAAGACGCCGGACTGCAGCTGCGCAGCCTTGCGGGCGTATTCGCCTTCCTGGCGATCGCCTGGGCTTTGGGGCCGCGCAAGCGCGTTCCTGTCGTCCTGATCGCCGGCGCGGTCGCGGTTCAGTTTCTGATCGCGATCCTCCTGTTCTCGTTCGCGCCCACGCGCGCCTTTCTGTCCTCGCTCACCGGCGTGGTGGAGGTGCTGCAGGCCGCGACCACGCAAGGCACCAGCTTCGTGTTCGGCTATCTGGGCGGGGGCGAATCGCCTTTCGTGATCCGCGAGGGCGCGGAGGGGCTCACCTTCACCTTCGCCTTTCAGGCGCTGCCCATGGTGATCGTGCTTTCCGCCCTGTCGGCCCTGTTGTGGCGGTGGCGGATTCTGGAATTCGCCGTTCGCGGCTTTGCGGCCCTGTTCCGCCGCATCCTGAACCTTTCCGGCGCCGCTTCGTTGGGCGCGGCGGCGAACATCTTCCTTGGCATGACCGAAAGCCCGGTCCTGATCCGCCCGCGCCTGCCGTCCATCTCGCGCTCGGACCTGTTCTTGATCATGACGGTGGGCTTCTCCACCGTAGCCGGTTCGGTAATGGCGATTTACGTCAGCCAGCTCGCCGGCGTTCTGCCGGACGCGGCCGGCCACATCCTCACCGCATCGCTGATTTCGGTCCCCGCCGCCGTGGTGCTCGCCCGGCTCATGCATCCCCAGGACGCGGTCGGCGAGGAGACCTCGAAGGAAAAGATTCCCGCCGGGCTCTATCACTCCTCCATGGATGCGCTGACCACCGGGGTGGGCGACGGGGTCAAGCTTTTCGTCAACATCATCGCCATGCTGCTCGTGTTCACCGCGCTCGTGGCGCTGGTGAACTTCTCTCTGGACGGGCTGCCCGACGTCCTGGGCGCGCCCTTGAGCGTGGAGCGCGTGCTCGGCTGGATCTTTGCGCCGCTGGTCTGGCTGGCGGGCGTTCCGTGGAGCGAGGCTGCGCCGGCGGGCACGGTGATGGGCTTTAAAACCGCCCTCAACGAGATCTTCGCCTACGACGCGCTGGCCAATCTGTCCGATCAAATGAGCCCGCGCACGCGCCTCATCATGACCTACGCCGCGTGCGGCTTCGCCAACTTCTCCTCGGTGGGCATCCTCATCGGCGGCCTTATCGCCGTGGCGCCCAGCCGGCGTGAGGACATCCTCAACCTGGCCCCCCGCGCCCTGATCTCCGGCACGCTCGCCACGCTGATGACGGGCGCGGTGATCGGCGCGCTGCCCATGGCGCTGTTCGGGTA
>JBKHAZ010000215.1:0-4838 GCA_046542605.1 Oceanicaulis sp.
GCTCCAGGCTTCAGGGAATGCGCGCGCTATCGATCCTTCGGATCGATCGCGTCGCGCAGGCCATCGCCGATGAAGTTGAAGCAGAACAGCGTGATCATCATGGTCAGCGCCGGGAAGATCAGAGTCCACGGCGCAATCTCCATGTCGCGCGCGCCGTTGGAGATCAGATTGCCCAGCGAGGTGAGCGGCTCCTGAACTCCCAGTCCCAGGAAGGACAGGAAGCTTTCCGCCAGGATCACCACCGGGATGGTCAGCGTCACATAGACCACGACCGGCCCCAGCACGTTCGGCACGATATGCCGGCGGATGATGGAGAACTGGCTGACGCCTGCGGCCTGGGCGGCTTCGACGAACTCCATCCCCTTCAGCGCGATCGTCTGACCGCGCACGATGCGCGCCATGGTCAGCCATTCCACCGCGCCGATAGCCACGAAGATAAGGATGATGTTGCGGCCGAACACCACCATCAGGATGATCACGAAGAAGATGAAGGGCAGCGAGTAGAGCACGTCGACAATGCGCATCATCAGCTGATCGACGCGCCCGCCGACGAAGCCGGCCGTCGCGCCCCACAGCACCCCGATCGCCAGCGAGACCATGGTGGCCACGACGCCGACCATCAGGCTCATGCGCAAGCCGACGAGCACGCGTGCGAACAGATCGCGCCCCTGGGCGTCGGTGCCGAAAAGGTGCAGGTTTTCGAACGTCGGATCGATCTGGACCCGGTCGCGATAGATGAAGCTGGCCTCGTGAACCCAGAGCAGCGGGCCGAGGAAGGCGAGCACGACGAGGACGGCCAGAAGAATAAGGCCGAACACCGCCGCCTTGTTGCGCAGAAGCCGGGTGCGCGCGTCATCCCAGAGCGAGCGACCCTTGACCGCGGCGTCCTCGAGCATGCGCGCCTTTTCCGACGGAATAGATGTGAGAACCATCAGTCGTACTTCACTTTCGGGTTCAGCGCCGCGTACAGCAGGTCGGCCACCAGGTTGAGGATGATGATCAGGCTGGCGTACAGGATCACGACGCCCATCACCACGGTGTAGTCGCGCTGCAGCGCGGCGAACACGAACTGGCGCCCGATGCCCGGCAGGGAGAACACCTGCTCGATGACGATTGAGCCGGTCAGAAGCGCCGCCGAGGCCGGGCCGAGATAACTCACCAGCGGCAGGATCGCGCTGCGCAGGGCGTGCTTGAAGATCACCGCCGGCCCGGACAGCCCTTTGGCGCGCGCGGTGCGGATATAATTCGAGCGGATCACCTCGATCATGGAGGCGCGCATGAGCCGGGAGATGATCGCGATCTGTGGAAGCGCGAGCGTGATCACCGGCAAGATCATCCGGTCAGGCGTCATCCCGTAACGCGGATCAAGGCCGCCCGACGGTAGCCAGCCGAGATAGATGCCGATCACCAGAGCCAGGATCGGTCCCACGACGAAAGGCGGAATGACGATGCCCACGGTGGCGAAGGCGACGACGCTGTAATCGGCCGACGTGTTCTGACGCAGCGCGGCGATGGAGCCGAACACCGTGCCGATCACCACCGCGAGCGACATGGCTAGAAGCCCGACCGTGGCGGAGACCGGGAAGCCTTCTGCGATGATATCGGCCACGTCCTTGTCGCGGAATTTCAGCGACGGCCCCAGATCGCCGCGCAGAAGCCCGCCGAGATATTCGAGATACTGTCTCCACACCGGCTGATCCATGCCGTAAGCGGCCAGGAGATTCTGGCGGATCTCCTCCGGCATGGGCCGCTCCAGGTCGAACGGGCCGCCCGGCGCGCCGCGCATCATGAAGAACGCCACCGTGATGATCACGAGAATCGTCGGGATGGCGACAAGAATGCGGCGGACGATGTAAGCGGGCATGAACAGGCCGGTAACGCTGTGGGAGAGACGGGTTTTGTGGGCCGCGCGGCCGTTTCGATCAAGAACGCCTCGCAGTAGGCGCGATTTATTCCGCCGGCTCAAGTGTTCCCGGGTTGCACCTGGTCGCCGCTTTGAACGATAGCCGCGCCCGCGGCAGGTGGAGCATCCGGTGAGAGCGCGGCGGCGGCCACCTTCACCGCAAACAGGGCGATGAAGGTGAGCGCGGCCAGACGCAAGCGCCTGGATGCAGCGGCGAGAATACGGACGGCGGCGGACATGGTCGCAGGCTCCGAAACGAAACGATCACGTCCTGTAATGCACGAACCCTGCCGACGTCGGTCAGCAACGCGTGAACGCGGCTGAACGCCGTGTGAATTGCGCCGCCGGGGACGGCTTGTATCTTTCGCTCAGAAACAGCGGAGCGATTCTCATGCCGGCGCGGGCCTGGTGGCGCGATTTCAGCCTTGAAGGCGGCGGCGTGCGCGTGCGCAAGACCGGCGCGCTGGTGCCGGTGGGGCCGGGCGTGATGGGTGAGGTCATGGCCTGGCTGCGTTTTCATCTGGCCGTGGAGACCTGCGCGCGCCACGCCGACGGGCCGGCGATCTGGTTCTCCCCGGACACACCGCGGCCCTGGTATCTTATCCATCCGGTGTTGCGCCTGGCGGGACTGCGCTGCGCCGCGCGGCCGGAAACGGCCGATCTGGGATTCGCTTTCGAGGACGCCGCCTTGAGCGCGACCGAGCCCCATCCCGGTCTTCCAACGATCAATGCGCGCTGCCGCGATGTCTCGAAATCGCACGTCGCCGCCGTGTTCGAGCAGGTGACCGGCCGGCCGCTCGCGCTCGACCCGGCCCGCCATGACGGCGCGATGGTGGTGAAGTCTGAGCGCAACGGCGTTCATGACGGGCGCATTCTCACCGGTCCGCAGCCCGCCGAGCCGGGCCTGGCGTATCAGCGCCTGATCGAGACGGTCGCCTGCGACGGTCTGGTGGAGGACCTGCGCTGCCCCACGGTTGGCGGAGACGTGCCGGTCGTCTTTCTGAAACGCCGCCCGCTGCAGGCGCGTTTCGCCAACACCAACGCCGAGGTGCGCAGGCTGGCGCCGCAAGACGTCTTCAGCCCCGAGGAGCGCGCGATGATTTCAACCTTCTGCGCAGCCATGAACCTCGACTGGGGCGGGCTGGACATCCTGCGGGACAGACGCGACGGGCGGCTCTGGATCGTCGATGTGAACAAGACCGACATGGGCCCGCCCACCGCCCTGCCGCTCGACGAAAAGCTCGCCGCGGCGCGCACGCTCGCCCTGGCCTTTCGCGCTTACGCCGACCGCCTCGCCGGAGAGACACGATGAGCATCCCCTTCGTGCGTGATTTCGACTTCGAGTACGGGCGCTGCGATCGGCTTTCTCCGCTCGTGCGCCGGGTCGTCGCGCCCAATCCGGGACCGTTCACCTTCACCGGAACCGGCGTCTTCATCGTCGGAAACAAAACCGTCGCCGTGATCGATCCGGGCCCGGCCGACCCGGCCCACGAAGCGGCTCTGGACGCGGCGCTGGAGGGCGAGACGGTCAGCCATGTCCTGGTGACCCATCATCATCTCGACCACTCCCCCCTCGCCCACCGCCTCGCAAGGAAACACGGCGCGCGCGTGCACGGCATGTCCCCCGCCCCCGCAAAACCGGCCGGGGGCGAAGTGCGCATGGAGGCGGGCGACGACGCGGGCTTTCGGCCGGACGTGGAGATCCGCGACGGCGACAGAGTCGATGGCCCCGGCTGGACGCTGCAGGCGCTCCACACACCAGGTCACACGTCGAACCATGTCTGCTATGCGCTCAAGGAGGAGAACACCCTGTTCTCCGGCGACCATGTCATGGGCTGGTCGACCTCCGTGGTCAGTCCGCCGGACGGCTCCATGGGTGATTATATCGCCCAGCTTGAGCGTATCCGCGCCCTCGATTTCGACCTCATCCGTCCCACACACGGCCCGGAGATCACCGAAACGCGCACCTTCCTCGACGCCTATATCGAGCACCGGCGCGCCCGCGAGCGACAGATCCTCGCCGAGCTCGAAGCCGGGCGCACCAAGATCCGCGACATGGTCGCGTCCATGTACGCCGATGTGGACAAGCGCCTGCATCCCGCAGCGGCCCATTCGGTGCTGGCGCACATGATCCACCTGGTGGAACAGGGCCGCGTCGTCGCCTCGGGAAAGACCGGTCTCGACGCAGAATACCGGCTGGCGGCCTGAGGCTCTGCGATGAAGCGCCTCGCCCTGATACTCGCCGTCGCCATCGGTCTGGCCGGGTGCGAACACGCGCCGGACACGATCTCGGCGTCCGGAACGGTGTACGACCTCGCGGGTGCGCCGGTGGCGGATGCGGAAATCGCCCACGAGCACTCGTCGGCGCGCGCAAGGACCGGCGCCGACGGCCGGTTCGTCATTGAGCTCCCGGCGCCGCGCGGGCGATGGCGCAGCTGGCCCATGCCGCGCATCATGCTCTATGATCTGCGCGCCGAAACAGCGACGCTGTACGGCGTGAGCAGCGCGATGGCGCCATCCGGCCGTGAGCCGGACGAGACCTTGTTCATCCTTCTGCCCTCGGACGCGGTCGCGCGATCGCAAGCGCTCCTCGACCGCCGGTCGGCCGCCTGCGGAGCCGGGGCCGGGCGCGCCTACGCGCACACCTTCCTCGATGAGGCCGCGGCCCTCGCAGAGCGCGGTTGGGTTGCGGACGCTGCACGACAGGACCCTCGCCACGGCTTGTCGGACCGGCTGGAGCGCCTCGTTCTGGGCGCGGTTCAGGACTGCGAGCTGTCGCAGGACAATTGGACCGGCGACCTGCAGTCCCTGCGCGCTGTCTTCAGCCCGCTTCCGCCAGCATCCGCTCAGTAATCCAGCCCCGCGCGCGCCATGATCCGCACCGCCTCGCCGGCGCCGATGCGCACCGGATCGTCATAGCCGCACACGAATAGAT
>JBKHAZ010000216.1:0-4771 GCA_046542605.1 Oceanicaulis sp.
GCTGGCGGCTCGGCGTGCGTCCGGTCTTCAAGCGGGTGGACACCTGCGCGGCCGAGTTCGAGGCGGCGACGCCCTACATGTATTCAGCCTACGAACCGGACGGCGCGTGCGAGAGCGAACCCACGGACCGGAGAAAAGCGATCATCCTGGGCGGCGGGCCGAACCGGATCGGCCAGGGCATCGAGTTCGATTATTGCTGCTGCCATGCCGCCTTCGCGTTTGAAGAGATGGACATCGAGTCCATCATGGTGAACTGCAACCCGGAAACCGTCTCCACCGACTACGACACGGCCGACCGGCTGTATTTCGAGCCGCTGGCCATCGAGGACGTGCTGGAGCTGATCGAGACCGAGCGCCGCAATGGCGAGCTTCTCGGCGTGGTTGTTCAGTATGGCGGCCAGACCCCGCTGAAGCTCGCAGCCGGGCTTGAAGCGGCCGGCGTGCCCATCCTGGGCACCGCTCCGGACGCCATCGATCTGGCCGAAGACCGCGAACGCTTCAAGGCGCTGCTTGACGATCTTGCGCTCAAACAGCCGCCCAACGCCATCGCCCGCTCCGAGGCCGAAGCGGCCGTCGCAGCCAGGCAGCTGGGCTTTCCGCTGGTGCTGCGTCCCAGCCACGTGCTCGGCGGGCGCGGCATGGAGATCGTGCGCGATTCCGAGAGCTTCGAGCGGTATATCCGCGAGGCGGTGCACGTTTCCGGCCGGGCGCCGCTTTTGCTCGATCGCTATCTCAACGACGCGGCCGAGGTGGATGTGGACGCGGTGTGCGACGGCGAGGACGTCTGGATCGCCGGGGTGATGGAGCATATCGAGGAAGCCGGCGTGCATTCGGGCGACAGCGCCTGCTCGCTGCCTCCGCATTCGCTGGCGGCCCATATCGTCGAAGAGCTGCGCCGGCAGACCGAAGCGCTGGCCAAGGCGATCGGCGTAAAAGGGCTGATGAACGTCCAGTTCGCTGTGAAGGGCGAGGACATCTACCTGCTCGAGGTCAATCCGCGCGCCAGCCGCACCGTGCCCTTCGTGGCCAAGGCGATCGGCGCGCCGGTGGCGAAAATCGCCGCCCAGGTCATGGCCGGCGCCAAGCTGTCGAAGATCGACACCCCGTCCGACGAGCCTGGCCATATCGCGGTGAAAGAAGCGGTCATGCCCTTCGCCAAATTCCCCGGCGTCGACCCCGTGCTCGGCCCGGAAATGCGCTCGACCGGCGAGGTGATGGGCATCGATACCCGCTTCGAGGCGGCTTTCGCCAAGGCTCAGCTGGGCGCCGGGGTGAACCTGCCGCGCACCGGCGCGGTGTTCGTCTCGCTGAAAGACGACGACAAGGCGGCCATGATCGAGCCGTGCCGCACGCTCACTGAGATGGGATTTGAAGTGCTCGCCACCGGAGGCACCGCCAAGACGCTGGAGGACGCCGGGGTGAAGGTGCGCCGGGTCAACAAGGTGTTCGAAGGCCGGCCGCACATCGTCGACGCGATCAAGAACGGGGAGGTCCAGCTGGTCTTCAACACCACCGAAGGGCGCCGCTCTCTGGAGGACAGCTTCACGATCCGCCGCTCGGCGCTGGAAATGCGCGTGCCGTGCTATACCACGGCCAGCGCGGCGCGCGCGGCGGTGAAGTCCATCGCGGCGATCGACGCGGGACAACTTGAACCGCGCGCGCTCCAGTCATATCGTGATGGATCGGCGCGCGGCTGAAACCATTCCCAACGCCGGGCGTAAATGCGTGATTAGGACGCGAGAACAGAACATCCATGCAGAAGATTCCCATGACCGCCGAGGGCCACAAGGCGCTCGACGAAGAACTCAAACACTTGAAATCCGTCGAGCGCCCCCAGGTGATCCAGGCGATCTCCGAGGCGCGCGAGCACGGCGATTTGAGCGAAAACGCGGAGTATCACGCCGCCAAGGAGCGCCAGGGCTGGATCGAGGGCCGCGTGCAGGAGCTGGAGGACAAGCTCGCACGCGCCCAGGTGATCGACACCTCGAAGATGAGCGGCGATCAGGTCAAGTTCGGCGCCACCGTGACCCTCGTGGACGAAGACACCGATCAGGAGAGCACCTACAAGATCGTCGGCGAGGACGAAGCCGACGTGAAGTCGGGCAAAATCTCCCTCTCCTCTCCCATCGCGCGATCGCTGATCAACAAGGAAGTCGGCGACATAGTCGAAGTCAACGCGCCCGGCGGGACAAAGAGCTACGAGATCTTGCAGGTCGAATGGAAGTAAGCGCGCATTATCGACTTGCGATAGCAGCCTAACGCCGCGAAACTCCCTTAGAGGAGGCGCGGCGTGGAATGGGATCCTTGCAGCTGGGCTCGCCGGCGGTCTCGGCTTGGCCGGAACCGCGTTGGCAGGTTTCGCGCTTGATCCCTTGCGCACAATGGTGGCGGCCGACCGATGCCTTGAGATCGAGCGCCTGGACCGGGCGCTTGCACCTTTCCTTGACGATCGTCGAGGCCCGCCGGCTTATTGAAATCGACTCCGACGAGGCCGTCGCCCCGCTTCGATTAACCGTAACGGCGCGCGCCGCGTCCGAGGCTGTTGCAAGCCTTGAGCGCGTGAGCCTTCAGCCGGCCGACGGCAGTGAAACCGCCTTCCCCGACCGGCGGCTGACCTGTTCAGCTCAGTCTGTCGACAATCCAGGCGAAGCCGGTCATCGACCGGATTGCGACACCGCGACCAGCCCATCCCCAGGTTGGCTCGAATGCCCGGCGACTACCGCGCCGGACCGCGCGGGACCCGATACTGCACGAAATCAATGACCCTTGTTCTCGATCCGGCGCCGCGGCGCGCGCGGATGTTTATGCAGGCCGCCACAACTCCAGACGCCCGGGAGATTGAGCTGAAAGACGACGGCCTCAGCAATTGCGAAGCTGCCGGCTCCCGGCTCAAAACGATGATTTATGTTGGCGCCTCCGCCCTTGCGGCGCTTTTGCTCGCCGGACTTGTGCCGGGCCAGGAGATAGAGCCGTGGCTCGACCCGAGCCTGCAAAGACAACCCGATTGACGCCGCGCGCAAACCGCCGCGAGCGCTTGACGCCCCCCGCCTCACCTCCACCATGGCGGCCATGAAAGAACTTTCCTGTTTCGTGGTCTCCGACGGGCGGCGCGGCATCGAAAATCAGGCGCTGGGGCTGGCCGAGGCCGTGGGCCGGCGCCGCGCGCTCCGGATATTGCCGATCCATCTGGACAAGGGCGGCGATCCGCCCGATCCCGGTCCCATCGCGCCGGACCTCTGGATCGGGTGCGGGCGCGCCGCGGTGAAGGCGGCCCCGGCCTTCCGGCGCGCCCACCCCGGGGCGGTCATGGTCTATGTCCAGGATCCGCGCAGCCACCACGACGTCTTCGACTTGATCGTCCCGCCGCGCCATGACCGGCTGACTGGACGGAACGTCTTTCCCATTCTCGGCTCGCCCAACCGCATACAAGCCGAGCGGCTTGAGGAAGCGCGCACCGCGTTCTTGATCCGGCTCGATTCGCTGCCGCCCCCCCGCGCCGCGTTTCTGATAGGCGGCGACAGCAAGCATCACCGGTTTTCCAACGCGGCGTGCGATTACCTGCTTGGACGGATCGAGCAAGTGCGCCAGATGGGGGTCGCGGCGATGATCACCACAAGCCGGCGCACGCCGACCGCCCTCGCGCGCGCGCTCGCCGACCGCTATGGCCGCGCGCCGGACGTCTGGCTTCACCAGGGCGACGGGCCGAACCCCTATTTCGCCTTCCTCGCCGCCGCCGACTACATCTTCGTTACAGAAGACAGCACCAACATGCTCACCGAAGCCGCCGCCACGGGCAATCCGGTCTTCAAGCTCGGCGTGGACGGCGATCCGGGCAAGTTCCGCGCGCTTTACGCGGGGCTTGAAGGCCATGGCGCTGTGCGGCCCTGGCTTGGAAAGCTCCATGCCTGGGACTATCCCCCGCTCGACGAAACCGCGCGGGCGGCCTCGCGCGTGGTTGAAATCCTCGCCGCGAAGGCCGAGCTATAGCGCGCCGGTCGCCGTTCGAGCCGACTCACGTTTTATTGCGCGCCCTGTTAGGCTGCGCCTGCAAGAGACAGAAGGACACCCCGTCATGGCCGAGACCCGTCACGCCAAGCTCGTCATCATCGGATCGGGCGCGGCCGGCTACACCGCCGCCATCTACGCCGCGCGCGCCATGCTGGAGCCGCTTCTGATTTCCGGCATGCAGCCGGGCGGACAGCTCACCATCACAACCGACGTGGAGAACTATCCCGGCTTCGCCGACGTCATCCAGGGTCCGTGGCTGATGGAGCAGATGCGCGCCCAGGCCGAGCATGTCGGCACGGCGTTCGCCGACGACCTCGTCGTCGAAGCGGATCTGTCGACGCGTCCGTTCACGCTCAAGGGCGATTCGGGCACGATCTACACCGCCGACGCCGTGGTCATCGCCACCGGCGCCAGCGCCAAATGGCTGGGCATCGAGAGCGAACAGAAATTCCAGGGCTTCGGCGTGTCGGCCTGCGCGACCTGCGACGGCTTCTTCTATCGTGACAAGGAGGTCTTCGTGATCGGCGGCGGCAACACCGCGGTCGAAGAAGCGCTCTTCCTGACGAACTTCGCCAGGAAGGTCACGCTGGTGCACCGGCGCGACGAGCTGCGCGCCGAGAAGATCATGCAGGAGCGCCTGTTCAAGCATCCCAAGATCGAAGTCGTCTGGAACTCCGAGCTCGACGAGGTGCTCGGCGACGAAAAACCGATCAAGTCTGTCACCGGCGTGCGTCTGAAGAACCGCGAGACCGGCGAGACCAGC
>JBKHAZ010000217.1:0-4767 GCA_046542605.1 Oceanicaulis sp.
CCGAGCTGATCGCGCTACAGCCGCAGCAATTCCAGGCCGGCGCGCCAATCCTTGCGGAAAGCGATGGCGCGCAACTGGACGCCGCTGCCGAGGCCGAAGGCGACGCCGGGCTGGAGGCCGGGCAGGTGCGCGCCGAGGCGCGGTCTGAAGCCGCCCGGCTTCCCGGTCAGGCCGGCCAACCGGCGCGCTTCACGCCGCATACCGTACAGCACCTCGCCGCACGCATCGCCCAGACCGCGTCAGGCGGCGGACGCACGGTGGATATCCGCCTGGACCCGCCCGAACTGGGCCGGGTTCAGGTGCGCCTCGAACTGGGCGCGGACAATTCAGTGCGCGCGGTGTTGAGCGCGGAGCGCGCCGATACGCTCGCCGAACTGCAACGCACCGCCCGCGATCTTGAAAAGGCGCTTGAGGAGGCCGGGCTCGATGTGGCCGAGAACGGCCTTGAATTCACCCTGTCCCAGGACGGCGAAACCGCCGGCGAGGAGCGCCGCGGCGCGTTCCGGCCGGTTTTCGCCGATATTGACGGCGCGCTCGGGTCCGATGCGTCCGGCGCGCCCGATCGTCTGCGCCCGAGCACGCTCTACGGCTTCGCCCTGTCGGAGCGCGCGCGCCTCGATGTGAGGATCTGACATGAACGAACTCAATCCCATCGGCCTTGCCCTGCCGAGCACCGGCGCAATGGCCCAGCAGTCGGACGAAACCGCCGGCGCCGCCGATCAGCTGGCCGATAATTTCGACACCTTCCTGACACTGCTGACCGAGCAGCTGCAGAACCAGGATCCGCTCAATCCGATGGATTCCCAGGAATTCGTGGGACAGCTGGTGCAGTTCTCCAGCGTCGAACAGCTGATCAGCTCCAATCAGAGCCTTGAGACGCTGCTGGCGCTCCAAAGCGCGGATGCGCGCATGGGCGCCACCGACTTCATCGGCCGCGAGGTGACTGTCTCCTCGAACTCGGCTCCGCTGGAGAACGGCGAGGCGCGCTGGACCTACGCCCTGCCGCGCGAGGCGGCGAGCAACGAGATCATGGTCACCGACGCACAAGGCCGGGTGGTGGCGACCTTCCTCAGCCAACCCACCGGACAGGGCGCCCATGACCTTGCCTGGAACGGCCGTGACGCGGCGGGCAATCCCATGCCCCCCGGCGTCTACACCCTGGAGGTGGTCGCCAAGGACGCCGACGGACGCCAGCTCGACGCCCCGGTGCGCGTCACCGGCCGGGCGACCGGCGTGGACATGAGCGGCGAAGACGTCGTGGTCGAGATCGGCGCGCTGCGCGTGCCGGCTGGCCGGGTCGTCGGCGTGCGCGAGCCCGGCGCGTAAAGCGCGCCGGACAAGACAAGGGCCGCGAAAGACGGCCCGGTGGCGCACGCACAAGGCCGCGCCGCGACATAAGAACCGACGTGGGGGCCAAAACGGCGCTCACGTCCGCCTTAGGACACTGGGAGCGAACCCATGAGCATCAACTCGGCCCTGGCGGCCGGCGCGTCCGGCCTGCTGGCCAATTCCTCCGCGCTGGCGGCCATCTCCGACAATATCGCCAACGTGAATACGGTCGGCTACAAGCGCGTCGAAACCCTGTTCACCCCGAACTACAAGATCCGCGGCGGCGGCGAAGCGCGCTACGCCTCCTCCGGCGTGAGTTCGAACTCGCGTCTCGACGTGCAGTCGGCGGGCCTCCTGAATCCCGGCTCCTCGCCGACCGATCTCGCCATCGACGGCGAAGGCTTCTTCGTCGTGCGCCCCACCGCGCAGAACGCGACCGGCTCCGATCCGGTGCTGTTCACGCGCTCGGGCGGCTTCCAGACCGACGATGCGGGCTTCCTGCGCAATGATGCGGGCCAGTACCTGTTCGCCTGGCCGGTCCAGGCTGACGGCACCGTGCAGCAAAACCCGTCCAATCTGAACGAGCTTGAAGCCATCAACCTGTCCAATATCGGCGGCACGGCCAGCGCGACGAGTTCGGTGCGCGTCAACGCGAACCTGCGCGCCAGCCAGGACGTCTCGCCGGCCGCGGCGACCTACGACGCGGCGGTCGCGGCCAACAACATGGCCTCCGGCTCGGTCACGCCGGATTTCCAGCGCACCATCCAGATCTACGACACCCAGGGCGGCGTGCGTTCGGTGACGCTGTCGCTGCTCAAATCGACCAACGCCAACCAGTGGCACGCTGAGCTGCACGTGGAGCCGGCCAGCGACGTGACCACCGGCGCCGGGCTCAATAACGGTCAGATCTCCACCGGGATCATCGCCTTCGACACCAATGGCGAGATCGACCCGGCCAACACCACGCTGGACACCAATCTGAATTTTCTGGGTTCGGACAACACGGCGGCTCTGGGCGCCACCGACGTGCAATGGTCGGCCGCGAGCGGCGTCGGCTCGCAGGCCATCGAGCTCGATCTGGGCACGGCGGGGGCGCCCGGCGGCATCACCCAGTTCGACAGCCCGTCGACGCTGGACTCCACAGTGGTGGACGGCGCGATCTTCGGCGACTTCGCCGGCGTGGAGGTGAGCCCGGACGGCTTCGTCTCGGCCCGCTTCACCAACGGTGTGGTGCGCGAGATCTACCAGATCCCGGTGGCCACGGTGTTCAACCCGAACGGGCTGGCCTCGGTCGGCGGGGCGAGCTTCCAGATCACCGAGGACTCCGGCGCCTTCACCCTGAACGCGCCCGGCGTGGGCTCCTCGGGCACGATCTCGGCCTCGACGCTGGAGAACTCCAATGTCGACATCGCCACCGAGTTCTCCGACCTGATCACCACCCAGCGCGCCTACTCGGCGAGCTCGCGCATCATCACCACGGCCGACGAGATGCTGGCCGAAGCCATCCAGATGAAGCGCTAGGCCTGACTTTCGCCGTCCCACCGTCCCACCGGTGAGCCTGCCCCGGCGTCCTGCGCGCCGGGGCCATTTTTTCTTACCCGTCGGTAAACATCTGATTCAGCGTCGATTCACTCTGCGCTTTAGAGGTTCTGAAAGACGCTTCGCCTATAACCCCTCCCATCAAGGGCCTGCGTCAAGACGGGCTCGTTACTACGGATGGGTCGGATGGAACGTCGAGCGAAGAAGGAAAACTATGTGATCGGACCGGACGGCAGCCCGCTGACCGTTGCCGATCTGCCCAGCCCCTGCACACAGCGCTGGGTGATCCGGCGCAAGGCCGAGGTGGTCGCCGCAGTGCGCGGCGGACTATTGTCTCTGGACGAGGCCTGCGACCGCTACCGGCTGACGGTTGAAGAGTTCCTCTCCTGGCAGCGCGCCATCGACCGGCACGGCCTGGCGGGCCTGCGCACCACGCGCATCCAGCATTACCGCCAGTAGGCGGCGGCGCGCCCGCGACGCGCCTGGATCGCAAGTTCTCCACAGGCGCGCGCCGCACGGCGTGCGCCTTTCGCGCATTCTGAATCAATCTGTTAAGACCTCGTTTACGCGAGCGGTGGGAAAAACTTGCCTAGCCGCCGCGCAAATCAGCTCCCGCGGCGAATCACTCGAGGGGCCGTTTCGCCGTGGAAGCCTTGCAGCAACAGCTCGCCCGATTCGGAATCGGACGCCTGGCCGCGATTCTCGGCCTGACGGCGGGCGCCGCGGCCGCTCTGGTCATCTTCACGATGACGATGAACTCCAGCGGCCAGGCTCTGCTCTATTCGGGTCTTCAGCCCAACGACGCAGCCTCGGTCACCGAGCGCCTGGACGGCGCCGGCATCGAATACGAGCTGCGCGAAGGCGGTGCGGCGGTTTATGTGAACGCTGATCAGGTGGACGAGGCGCGCATGCGCATCGCCTCGGGTGGCGCGCTGGGCTTCGGGTCGGTGGGCTACGAGATCTTCGACGAGACCGACGCGCTGGGCACCACCAGCTTTGTCCAGAACGTCAACGCCCGGCGCGCGCTGGAGGGCGAGCTTTCACGCTCGATCAATACGCTGGCGAGCGTTTCGGCCGCGCGCGTGCACCTGGTTCTGCCCGAACGCCGCCTGTTTTCGCGCGATCAGCAGGAGCCGTCGGCCTCGGTGGTGATCAACGTCAACGGCGAGCTGCGCGCCAGCCAGGTGGAGACGATCCGCAATCTCGTCGCCACCGCCGTGGCGGGCCTGTCGCCCACGCGCATCACGATCGCGGACGATTCCGGGCGGCTTCTGGCGAGCCCCACAGACGGCGAGGCTCTGACCAGCGCCGCGCTGGAGGACCGGCGCGCGGGCTTCGAGGAAGGCCTGCGCCGCAAGATCCTCGACGTTGTGGAAGGCGTGGTCGGCTCCGGCGCGGCGCGCGTGGTGGTCACCACCGAGCTGGACCGGGAGAGCGAAACCACCACCTCCACCGTGTTCGACCCCAACACCCAGGTGGAGGTCTCGCGCCGCTCCGAAGAGGAAATGAGCGAGGAGCCCCTCAATGACGGCGCGGTGTCGGTGTCTGAAAACACCCCCGACGCCGAGGCGGAGCAGGCCGCGGCGCGCCTTGCCCGCTCCAGCCGGGAAATCACCGAGCGCAATTTCGAAAACTCCTCCACCCAGACCACCACCGTGCGCGAAGCCGGCGCGGTGGAGCGGCTCGCCGTTTCGGTCGTGGTCGATCAGATCGCGGTGCGCGGCGAGGACGGGACGCTGAGCTTCGAACCGCGCTCGGACGAGGAGATGAACCAGATCCGCGCCCTCGTCGCGGCTGCGGCCGGCATCGCGCTCAACGCTGAGAACGCCGACGGCGCCCGCATTCTCGAGGTTCAGCAGATGCGCTTTTCGCGCCCGGATCTCACCGCCGGCACGCCGG
>JBKHAZ010000218.1:0-4753 GCA_046542605.1 Oceanicaulis sp.
CCGATCCCGACTGCGATCTCGACGAAGGCCTGATGAAGGCCTACCCCGAGGAGATGACCATCGTTCTCGAGCATCAGTTCTGGGACCTGAACGTGGGCGATGACGGATTTGAGGTGACGTTGAAGTTCGGCGGCGTGCCGAAATATCTCGGCGTGCCCTGGCGGGCGGTTACACGGTTCCACGACCCAAGCGTCGGCTTCCGCCTGCATTTCGATTACGTCGAGCCCGCGCCCGGCGAAATCGCAAGCCGGAACGCGGCCGCCGAAACCGGTTCGGGCGATAGCGACGCGACGGTGGTGAGCCTGGAATCCTTCCGCAAGAAGGACTAGGCGCGGTGGCCGATACGAACACCCGCGACACGCTCATGGCGGTTTTGTCCGCGCCGGAGAACCTGCCCGCGGCGACGAAGCATCTGGGATATCAGCTGTCCGATCTCGATCCCGAGACCGGACGGGTGGAAGCCTGGTTCACCGTCCGGCCCGACTTCAGAAACCCCAACGGCTCGTGCCAGGGCGGCCTCGTTTCGGCGTTTCTCGACGAAGCCATGAGCCTGTCGGTGTTTCTCTCCACCCATCTCAAGGCCGCCGTGCCGACGCTGGAGATGAAGACCACCTTCCTGCGCCCGCTGATGAGCGATCGCTGCCGCTGCGTCGGCGAAACGGTGCGGCTGGGCAAGACGGTGGGATTCACCGAAGGCCGCCTGTTCAACGCCGACGGCGTTCTGTGCGCGACCGCCAGCGCCACCGCGGCGATCCGCTCGCTTGAAGACGGCGCGCCCGCCAAAACCGGCGATGGCGGGTAAGGGGCAGAGCCTCGCCCTCATCGCGCTCGCCCAGGTGCTCGCGCTTTCGGTCTGGTTCGCCGGCGCGGCCGCCTTGCCCGGCCTCGACGCGGTCCGCCCGCTCACACCGTTCGCCAGTGCGGCGCTCTCAAGCGCGGTTCAGCTGGGCTTTGTCGCCGGCGCGCTGACCAGCGCCTGGCTCGGGCTCGCCGACCGGTTCGACGCGCGCGCCGTATTTGCGGCCGGCGCCGGGCTCGCCGCGCTTACCAGCGCACTCTGTCTGACCACGGAGCCGGGCGGCGCTGCGATGATCGGACTGCGCCTGGTCTCCGGCGCGGCGCTGGCCCTGGTCTATCCGGTGGGAATGAAGCTGGCGGCGAGCTGGGCGAAGGGCGACGCCGGTTTCCTGGTGGGCCTTCTGGTGGGCGCGCTGACCCTGGGCTCGGCCCTGCCCCATCTCGCAGCGCCGCTGCTGGGAACAATCGACTGGCGTGCTCCCTTTGCAGCTTCAGCGCTGGCCGCGCTTGCGGCGGCGGCGCTGATTTTCGCCGCGAAGGCCGGACCGGCCTTCGCCAGGGCGGCCGCCTTTCGGCCCGGCGCGGTGCTGCTCGCGTTCAGGCGCAAGGATATCGCCGCGGCCAATATCGGCTATCTCGGCCACATGTGGGAGCTTTACGCGTTCTGGGCGTGGGCGGGCGCCTTCATCGCCGCCTGGCGCGGCGCGCGCGGGCTGGAGGCGGGCGCCGAGATCGGGCTTTTGACTTTCGCCGTCGTGGCGGTGGGCGCGGCCGGCGCGCTCGCTGCGGGCAAGCTCGCCGACCGGTTCGGCCGGGCCGAAATCGCCGGCGCGGCGCTCGCGGTGTCAGGGCTCTGCGCGCTGGTCTCCCCGCTCGCCTGGACCGCGCCGGGCTGGGTGCTGGCGGGGCTTCTGCTGGTCTACGGAGTCAGCGTGATCGCAGACAGCGCTCAATTCTCCGCCGCCATCGCCGAGCTCGCGCCGGCCGGACTCGCCGGCTCGCTTCTCACCTTGCAGACCGCGCTGGGCTTTGCGCTGACCGTTGTGAGCGTCCAGCTCTTGCCGCTCTGGGCGGAGGCGTCGGGGTGGCGCTTCGCGTTCTGGCCGCTGGCGCTGGGGCCGGCGGTGGGCGTCGCGGCGATGGTGGTGTTGAGGCGGGAGATGCGAAAATTCTGAATTCCCGGACAAGCCGCGCTGTGCGCGGCGCAGAGCCGGGACCTGTTTCAAGCCTCGCGCCTCTTTCTGGCCGAGGTCCCGGACCGGCGCCCTTCGGGCTTGTCCGGGAATTCAGCGCTCAAGCTTAGCGCTCTCAAATCATCTTGATCCATTTGAAGATGGCGAGCTGGACGACCCCGATCCCCACCAGGAGCGCGCAGACGATCCAGAAGGCGCTGCCTTCGTCCGCGCCGGGAACGCCGCCCACATTGATCCCCAGAAGCCCTGTGATGAGGCCCAGCGGCAGGAAGATCGCGGCCACCACCGAGAGCACCAGCGTATAGCGGTTCATCTGCTCGGCGCGTTTTTCCATGAGCTGGTCGTGGACCAGCGCGGCGCGTTCGCGCACCGCCTCCAGCTCTTCAAGGATCCGTGTGGTGCGGTCGGCGGCTTCGCGGATGCGAACGCGGTCATGCTCGTCGAGCCAGCTCAAATCCTCGATGGCGAGCGTGGTGAGGGCGTCGCGCTGAGGCGCGATGAAGCGCCTGAGGATGATCGCCTCGTGCCGCACGTCTGCAAGCTCGGCGCGCGCCTCTTCAATGTCTTCGGTGTCGAGGCGTTCCTCCAGCGCATCGATGCGCTCGTGCTCGCCGGCGATCACCGGCTCCATCCGGTCGGCGAGCCGCAAGGACAGGCGCGCGACGAGATCGCCCGTCGAGGACGGCGCCGCGCCGCGGTCGATGGCCGCCATGACGTCGGCCACCGCATAGAGGGGCCGCAGCCAGACGCCCACCACCCGGCGCCGGTCCACCCAGAAGCGCACCGAGATCATGTCCTCGACCTCCGCGCCTTCCAGAAGGTTGACCCCGCGCAGATTGAGCACCGCTCCATCGCGGTGAACGGTGCAGCGCGGCCGGGTCTCCTGTGCGAGAAGCGCGTCGGCGACGAAGCCGTCGAGGCCGGTCTCTTTGAGAATCGTCAGGCACTCAGGGTCTTCGCGGCGCACGTGAATCCAGGCGAAGGGCTCGCCCGGCGTGTCCTTCCCGCCGAGATCCACCGGCGGCTGAAGCGCCTCGCGCAAGCGCTCGAAGGTGGTTTCTTCGCCGCCGCCGCGGCCATCGAGACGATAAGCCTCGACCGGATTGAGATCGGGCGCCCCGCTCACGCCGGCTCGGCGGCCTTGATCGGCCGCGCGCGCACCTTCACGCGGGCGCGCTCGCCGGTGATCTTCTCCACATGCAGACGCTCGACCTGGCTGTCGTCATGGAAGACCACGCCGGTGAGCGCGTCGAGGATCGCCTTGGCGACATTGTCCACGTCGTGGACCGGGCTGTCGGGCGTGCGCTCGATCTCGATCACCACTTCATAGGGGCCGTATTTCGGGCGCACCCGGTTGAACTCGGTGCGGAAGAACTGGCCGATCAGCGATTTGAACTGCCGGCTCTGGCTGGTGAGCGCGTCGACGCGCACATGCAGCGAGTCTTTCAGTTGCACAGCCTGCACTTTGCCTCTCCCGGTCCAGTTCAACGCGTCCCAATCGACAGAGTCGCTCATCCGCGCGTCCTTGCGCCGCCTTACAGGGGCAAACCCCGATCATGACCGGCTTGATCCATGCCCGCCCGGTGCTACACACCCGATTCGCGACATTCACAGCATCCGCCTGCGCTTCGTTTCGCGCAAGCGCGGCCCGCAAACGCCAGGAGAACCCCATGACCGAGATGCGCGTTGAAACCGATTCCTTCGGCCCCCTGGAAGTGCCCGCCGACAAGTTGTGGGGCGCCCAGACCGCGCGCTCGCTGAAAAATTTCAAGATCGGCGGCCAGACCCAGCCCCTGCCGCTGATCCGCGCGCTGGGGATCGTCAAGCACTGCGCGGCCAAGGCCAACATGGCGCTCGACAATATGGACGCAAAGCTGGGCTCCGCGATCGCCGACGCCGCGCTGGAAGTCGCCGAGGGCAAGCTCGACGACCACTTCCCCCTGGTGGTCTGGCAGACCGGGTCCGGCACCCAGTCGAACATGAACGCCAACGAGGTGATTTCGAACCGCGCCATCCAGATGCTCGGCGGCGAGGTGGGTTCCAAAGACCCGGTCCATCCCAACGACCATGTGAACCGCTCGCAATCGTCCAACGACGTCTTCCCCACCGCCATGCACATCGCGGCCGCGGAAGTCTTCGTCCACGATCTCGCCCCGGCGCTGCAAACGCTGCGCGACGCGCTGGCCGAGAAGGCGGAGGTTTTCAAGGACATCATCAAGATCGGCCGCACCCATCTGATGGACGCGACGCCGCTCACGCTTGGTCAGGAGTTTTCCGCCTACGCCCATATGGTCGACAACGCGATCCGGCGCGTGGAGCAGGCCCTGCCCTCGCTCTACGAACTCGCGCAAGGCGGCACGGCCGTGGGCACGGGGCTGAACGCCAAAAAGGGCTTTGCGGAAAAGTTCGCAGAGGAGGTGGCGAGCCTGACCAAGCTCAATTTCATCACCGCGCCGAACAAGTTCGAGGCGTTGTCCACCAAGGACGCCATGGTGGAAGCCCATGGCGCGCTGAACTCGGCCGCCGTGTCGCTGTTCAAGATCGCCAACGATATCCGGCTCCTCGGCTCCGGCCCGCGCTGCGGCATCGGCGAGATCTCCCTGCCCGCCAACGAGCCGGGCAGCTCCATCATGCCGGGCAAGGTGAACCCGACCCAGAACGAAGCCATGACCATGGTGTGCGCCCAGGTCATGGGCAATAATTCGGCCGTCAGCTTCGCCGGCAGCCAGGGCCAGTTCCAGCTCAACGTCTTCAAGCCGATG
>JBKHAZ010000219.1:0-4715 GCA_046542605.1 Oceanicaulis sp.
GTCGTCGCGCACCGGGCGCGGAGCGCCGAAGAGGTGGCCTTGCGCGTAGGCGATGTCGAGATCGAGGACCTCCACCACCGTGGCTTCGGTTTCGATCTTTTCGGCCACAAGATCGACGCCGTAGCGCGCGAACAGGCCGGCGATGTCTTCGGGGCGGATGGCGCCGGGCTCACGCCCGGCCACCGGCTCGCCGCCATGGGCGGCCTCGATCAGGCGCTGGCCGGACGCTTTGACGAAACGGACCCCTGCGCGCTGCAGTTCGGCGAGATCGAGATTGAGATCGCTGACCTGATCGAGCGAGAAGCGGAAGCCGAAATCGGCCAGCCGCGCCATGTTGCGCGCCGCTGTGGCTGAGCGTTGCTCAAACGCGGCACGCGGCATTTCAAAGATCAGCGCGCCGGCGAGGTCGGAATTGCGGCGCAGGAAATCGAGAAAGGCGGGGAAGAAGTCCTCGTCGGCCAGGCTGCGCACAGAGACATTGCAGAACACCCCCACGCGCTTGTCCTGCTTGGTCAGGCGGCGCACGATCTGGACGCAGCGCAAAAGAAGCAGATTGTCCACGTCGGTGATCAGGCCCGCTTCTTCGGCGGCGGCCAGGAATTGCGAAGGGGCGAGCACGCGCCCGCCCGCATCGCGGATGCGCGTATAGCCTTCGTAGAAATAGGTGCGGCGCTGCGGCAGGCCGACGACGGGCTGCAGGTAGAGATCGACCCTGTTGGCGTCGAGCGCCTCGCGCACCAGATCGGCGGCTGCTTCGCGCGCGGCTTCAGGCTGAAAAGGCGCCGGCTCGGCGCCGGAGCGCTCCAGCCGGGCGAGAATTTCCGCCACCAGGCGCTCATCGGATTTCGTTTCCCCGGCGCCCGGCGCATCAGAGCTGGCGAGCCCGGCCGCCGTTCCGCCCGGGGGGGCGACTGCGTCCAGGCGCGCCTGGGCGGCTTCAAGCTCTTCGAGCATGGAGAGATTGGCCGCCTTGAGCTGGTGCAGCTCGTCTTCAAACAGCGCTTTTTCCTGGGCGCGCGCGGCGGCGGCGTGGACCTGGCCGGCGATGAGGAAGACCAGCGCGCCCATGAGCCAGGCCATTTCCGTGCTCATCAGCCCGAAACGGTCAAAGCCGAGCGCGGCCACCACCGCCACCATGGCGTAGGTGAGCGTGACCAGTATGTCGCCGGCCTTCGGCATGGATCCTCCCCGAGATCGGTCCGAATCGGACGCGATGCGCCGGAGGATAGCGTGCGTTAAGACAGGTTGACGAAGGGTGAATGCGGCCGGCGCGCCCGTTAACCGCACCCGTCCGCTCGCCCCCCGGGGTCTTGAGCCGCTTCCGGATCGTCCCGGCGCAGCGAAGGTCGGTGAGCGCTCGCCAAAAAAACGGCGCGCCTGTTTCCGGCGCGCCGCCTTTCGTCTCGTCGGCGCCGAGGCTCAGGAGGTGTGGGGAGCGATGGTGATCTCCACGCGCCGGTTGGCGGCGCGGCCCGCATCGGTGGCGTTGGTGTCCACCGGCTGGGTCTCGCCCATGCCCGCCACATAGAGGCGATCGCGCAGAACGCCGCGATTGATCAGATCCGCGGCGACCGCGCTGGCGCGGCGCTCCGACAGGCGCTGATTATAGTCGGCCGGGCCGGTGGAGTCGGCGTGGCCGATAACGTTCACATAGGTGGCCGGATAGCTCATCAGCACATCCGCCACGTCGTTGAGGACCGGGTCGAAGCGCGGCGTGACCTGGGCGGAATCGGTGGCGAAGGTCACGTCGCCGGGCATGGTCAGCACCAGCTCGTCGCCGACGCGGCGCACAGAAACGCCGGAATCGCGCAAACGCGTGCGGAACGCCTCTTCCTGGCGATCCATGTAATTGCCGACCGCCGCGCCCGACAGCGCGCCGACGCCCGCCCCGATCAGGGCGTTGCGCCGGTCGTCGCCGCCGGCGAGCGTACCTAGAAGCGCGCCCGCAGCCGCGCCGGCGAGCACGCCGGTGCCGGTGCGGTTCTGCTGAACATTGCCGTACTGGTCGGTGGTGGTGCAGGCCGCAGCCAGGCCGAGGGCCAGCGCGCCGGCGGTGATTGAACGAAGGAACATCTTAAAGCCTCCTTGTGAGCAGAGCAGCGGATCCATTTCATGACGAAACCGTCCAGCCGCTCCTGACATAGTTCATTAGAGCGACATGCGCATGAACGCACGCTGAAGCGCTGAAACGCAAGCGCGTGGGTATCGCTCCGCTTCGGCCGTGTTTATCCTGGCCGGGCCGGCGACATGCTCCAGCGGCCGCCATGCTTTGCGGCGACAGGCCGGGCGCCGGCGCCCGGGCGTGGAACAGGGCGCTGAGGCGCGCGTGAAACTTCAAGCCGCCACGAGATTTAAGTGACAAATCCGAGAGCCGAAACTTTCGCCCGTGCTGATGGGAAGGGCGAGATGAGCCGCATGATCCGGCGCCATGACTGGGCCGCGACGCCGCTGGGCGCGCCCCGGGACTGGCCGGAGGTGCTGCACACGCTGGTTTCGGTGATGCTGTCGGCCTCCCAGCCCATGTTCATCGTCTGGGGTCCGCAGCGCACCACGCTGTATAACGACGCCTACGCCGAAGTGCTGGCCGGCAAACACCCGGTCCTGGGCCGTCCGTTCGAGGAAATCTGGCACGAGATCTGGAAGAGCGACCTCAAACCCATCGTGGAGCGCGCCTATGCCGGCGAAGCGCTGCACATGGACGACATACCGCTCATGATGATTCGCAGCGGGTATCGGGAAGAAACCCATTTCTCCTTCTCCTATACGCCGGTGCGCGAGCCCGACGGTGCAGTGAAGGGGTTTTTCTGCCCCTGTCTGGAAATCACCGAGCAGGTGCTCGAGGAGCGGCGGGCCAGGCTGCGCGCGGCTTTGACCGAGCGTCTCCGCTCCGGTCCGGATCCGGCCGAGTTGACGTTCGAGGCCGCCGGCATGCTCGCGCGCCATCCCGGCGCAGGACAGGCCGCCTACGCCGAGATCGACCAGACCGGCGAAGCCGTCGTCATTGAGCGCGACTGGACCGACGGCGCGACGCCGAGCAACGCCGGGCGCCACCGGCTGGAGGATTTTGCACCGGGTTTCACAAACGACCTTAACGCCGGCCGCATCGTCGCGGTCGAAAACGTGGAGACGGACCCGCGCACCAACGCGCCGCAGGCCAAGGCGATTTTCCAGGCGCGCGGCGCCGGGGCGATCCTGAACATTCCTTTGATGCGCGAGAACCACCTGGGCGCCGTCATGGCGATCCATTCCAGAGAGAAGCGGCAATGGCGCAAGGCCGACATCGCCTTCGCCGCCGAAACCGCCGATCGGGTGTTTGCGGCGATGGAGCAGGCCCGCATGGTCGCCGAACGCCGCACCAGCGAAGCGCGCCTTCGCGAAGCACGTGACGATCTGGCGCTGGCCACCTCCGCCTCCGAGCTGGGCTGGGCGAGCTGGGACTACGCCACCGGGCGCATGACGCTGGATCGGCGCGGGCGCGCCATGCTTGACCTCCTTGATGGTCAAAACCGCATCGACCACTGGTATCAGCGAACCCATCCCGATGATCGCCTGCGGCTGGACGCCGAAATCGCCGCGAGCCTGCGCGAGGATCGTCCCTTCGATCTGGAGTACCGAGTGGTCCACCGCGACGGGACCGAGCGGATCGTGCATGGGACCGGCGTCTTCGTCGCCGGTGCGGACGGCGAGCCGGCCTCGGCCACCGGCTTCGTTCGCGACATCACCGACCGCAGGCGCGCCGAGGAGCACCAGACGATGCTGATGGGCGAGCTCGACCACCGGGTGAAGAACATCCTCGCGGTGATCCAGTCCATCGCCCGCCAGACCCTCGGCCGCGACAGCGACGCGGCGATGCGCTTCATGGGGCGGATCAACGCGCTCGCTCAATCGCATATGCTGCTGGCCGACAATCGCTGGGAAGGGGCGAGCCTGACCGCCCTGGTGGACGCCGCGCTCGCAGCGTATCGCGGGGAGGGCGGAGGGCGCGTGCGCATCGAAGGGCCGGAGCTCAAGCTGAATCCGAAAGCGGCCCAGACCCTGACGCTCGCCTTGCATGAGCTGGTGACGAATGCGGTGAAATACGGCGCGCTCTCGCGCAATTCCGGGCGTGTCGAAGCGCTGTGGCGTTGCGAGGGGGAGGGCGAGGATGCGCAGCTTTCGTTCACCTGGCGCGAACGCGGGGGCCCGAGCATCGAAGTCGCGCCCGGATCGAAGGGCTTCGGCTCGTTCCTGATCGAACAGACCTTGCGCGTCGAGCTGAGAGGCGAGGTGGCGCTGGACTACGCCGAAGACGGGCTGACCGCGCGCTTCAAGTTGCCGGTCAGCCGATTACGCGCGCGCCCCGGATCGAATGGCGGCGATCTCGCCGCACACATGACCGCGCGCTGAAAATTTTTTCGCCGGGACCAGCTTGCGCCCTCTTGACGCATTTTCGCCCCGGTCTTACCTCCGCACTCGTTAGCAGCCGGATGTGGTGAGTGCTAATGCTCGCCCGGCGGCCTGCTAAACCTGATGAAATCCTGAACGAGCGGGTCCGCTCAGACACGGAGTAACGGCAATGAATTTTCGTCCTCTGCACGACCGCGTGCTGGTGAAGCGCGTGGAAGAAGAAGCCAAGACCAAGGGCGGGATCATCATTCCCGACACCGCCAAGGAAAAGCCCCAGGAAGGCGAGATCGTCGCGGTCGGCGGCGGCGCCATCAAGGAAGACGGCACGG